>NZ_JACHDI010000017.1:0-185468 GCF_014201025.1 Paraburkholderia sp. MM5384-R2 | reverse complement strand
AGTCAGAAACCCCACCCGCCGCGGTGGGGTTTTTGCGTTTACGCGGCCGACTTTGCGCGCTTCACTACTTTCCGATCCGCGACGCATCCGCGTAATCCGGCGACTTCCGACGCGGTCGTCCAAAATCCGTGTCCTTCTGGCTCAGCCGGACAGCACCTCCTCCAAACACGCTAAGCCCGCTTACGCGCCGGCGCTCGATCGGGTCCCCCTGCGATAAAGCGGTCGAGTCTTTCGCTGGCCTCCGTAATTGCCCAAAGCGGAGCGCGATGCAGCTGCCGATCGTAGCTCGTTGCGATCGATGCAAAGAGCGCGAATCCCGCTTCGTCAAGTTTCCATTCGTTGCGTTCCCGACCTGCGTCGAACATCATCGCCGAGGCGCGGTCCGCGGCGTGGAGCTCTTCGTGGCTCATCGAGCCAAAGCCAGCATCAGCGAGGTAGCTGGTCAACAGCATGATCTGCGTGATCGTCTGCGCATCGCTCTTCGTACCGAGGCCGCGGCGCAGTGCGTCGAGCGACAGATGAACTCGCAACGCGAGATCGTCGGCGATCTGGCGCGCGATGGGCAACAGCATGGCTTTGGCATGCCGCGCGCGGGCGGCGCCAGTGTTGCGGAAAGGAATTGGTTGTGCCATGGAGGTCCGAGGGGTTTGCCTGAGCACATGCAATAACGGCGCGCTTCGCAAAAGGTTGAGCCTTCATTGCGTTTTAGCCGCTTCCTTCGACGAAAACGTTTGCTGGCGGCCACTTGCGCGCAGATTGCCGGCTCGTCGCGGTGTCCGTCGTCGAGCGAATTGGCACCTACATCGCCCGCGATGCGCCGTTCACTCCTCACGAATCCAGCGGCTTTGCTTCCTATGCTTGCCCACGGAAAGGCGTCGCGCCGCATTGCCACCTCGCGCGCGTCCGGCCATCTACCTCGGCGAAACCTCTCTATCATGACGATTGGAACAACCTCGGCCAGCAAGCCGGAACGGAGCAAGTTCCGCCGGCAAGCGCCATCCGGCTGTCTTCGACCCGAGATGCATCGATGCAGACTCATTCTTCCAACGTTGTCTCGACGCCCGCCGATTTGCGGATCGACGGCGCGCGGCTGTGGGACTGTCTCATGCAGTTCGCGCGGATCGGCGCGACCGACAAACGCGGTGTCTGCCGTCCAGCACTGACCGAACTCGACCGTGAGGCACGCGATCAGTTCATCGCGTGGACGAAGGAGATCGGCCGCACGGTGCCGGTCGACGCGATCGGCAATGTTTTCGCGCGGAGGACGGGGCTGCGTGACGATCTGCCGCCCATAATGACGCGCAGCCATCTCGACATGCAGCCGACCGGCGGCAAATTCGACCGCAATTATGGTGTGCTGGCAGGGCTGGAGGTGCTGCGCCCGCTGGCCGAGGCCAACGTGCAGACCATCGCGCCGCTCGAGGTTGCCATGTGGATCAACGAGGAGGGCTCGCGATTCTTGCCGGTGATGATGGGCTCCGGCGTGTTCGCCGGCGCATCCACGCTCGAGCACGCGCTAACGCAACGCGATCGCGACGGCGTAGCGGTGCGCGACGCGCTAGCGGCGATCGGCTATGCCGGCGAGCATCGCAAGTCGCACGCTGTCGGCGCATATTTCGAGGTGCATATCGAACAGGGGTCCGTGCTCGAAGCGCACGACAAGGTCATCGGCGTCGTGCAGGGCGCGCTAGGGCAGCGCTGGTACGACCTGACCGTGCACTGCATGGAAGCGCACGCGGGGCCGATGGCGCTGCGCCGCGACGCGCTGCTCGTCGCCGCGGATCCGATCCATGCGGTGAACCGTATCGCACTCGATCACGCGCCGCGTGGCCGTAGCACGGTCGGCTGGCTCGACGTGCGTTCAAACTCGCGCAACGTCATTGCGGGCCGCGTGAAATTCAGCGTCGACCTGCGCGCAGCCGATGACGCATCGCTCACTGCGATGGACCTCGCATGGCGTGTAGCGTGCGCGCAGGCGGGCAGCAATCGGGGCAACGCCGCCACCAACGCCGCCGCCGCCCGCGCGAGCAGCAGCTTGGACGCCCCCGTCACTATCGACATCGAGCAGGTCGTCTACTTCCCGCCGCAGCGATTCGCCGCGCAATGGATCGCCGAGGTCAGGCAGAGCGCGGAGCGGCTCGGTGTGTCGTCGATGGACGTGATCAGCGGCGCGGGCCACGACGCCGCCTATCTCGCGCGCGGCGCACCCGGCGCGATGATCTTCGTTCCCTGCAAGGACGGCATTAGCCACAACGAAATCGAGGACGCGCGCGCCGATCATCTGGAAGCCGGCTGCAATATGCTGCTGCAGGTGATGCCGAGCGCGGCGTCGAGAACCGGGAGCATGCGCGCATGAAGGTCCTGATCGCACGAATGAACCACGAGACCAACACGTTCTCGCCAGTAGAGACCCCGCTGGCCGCATTCGGCCGCAACGGTCCGAGCTACGGCCGCGCCGCGTTCGACGAAAACAAGGGCATGCAAACCGCGATGGCCGCGTTCATCGACGCCGCCGAGCGCGTGCATGCCGAAATCGTGACGCCGATCTCCGCCATGGCGAATCCGAGCGGGCCGGTCGACGCCGCCGCCTACGATACGATCTGCGACGCGATCGTGGCAGCCGCGACGGGCTGCGACGCGGTGATGCTCGATCTGCACGGCGCGATGGTCGCCGAGAACTCGACCGACGGTGAAGGCGATCTGCTCGGGCGCGTGCGTGCGTTGCTGCCGCACGCGCCGATCGCGGTCGCGCTCGATCTGCATGGCAACGTCACGCAAAAAATGATCGACAACGCCGACGTCATCGTCAGCTTCAAGACCTATCCGCACGTCGACATGTACGAGACTGGCGCACATGCGGCGCGCTTGCTGTTCGACATGATCGAGGGCCACGCGAAGCCGGTGATCGCGTGGCGTCAGCCGCCGCTGCTCACGCACACGCTGCGCAGCGCGAGCGTTGACGGCGCGATGAAACGCGCGCTCGATGCCGCGCGCGCCGCCGAGGCCGACGGCATGCTCGCGGTGTCGGTGCTGGCGGGCTTCTCGCTCGCCGATATCGAAGCGCCATGCATTAGCGTCGTCGTCGTGGGCAATGGCGAGCGCGCGGATGCGGAGGCGGTCGCCGAGCGCATCGCGCGGCAGATCTGGGACGAGCGCGACGATTTCGTCTATCGCAGCGCGCCGCTTGCCGAATCGGTCGCGCGGGCGGCGTCGCTGGCACGCGCCGCCGATAAACCGGTGCTAATGCTCGATCACGGCGACAACTGCATGTCGGGCGGCACCTGCGACACGATGGATTTGCTCGAGGAAGCGTTGAGGCAGGGCCTCGAAGGCATCGTCAGCGGGCCGTTGTGCGATCCGCAGGCGGTCGCGGCCCTGGCGGCCTCGGGTGTCGGTAGCACGGTCACGCTCGCGATCGGCAACAAGCTCACAAACGATGCACTGCCCTCGCGTTCGCCGCTTGCCCTGACCGGCGTCGTGCGCGCGCTGACCGACGGCGAATACGTGATCAGCGGCCCGACCTACACAGGCCAGCGCGCGTACATGGGGCGCGCGGCAGTGCTCGACACCGGCACGGTGAAACTCGTCGTGACCGAACGAACGCATGAGCCGTGGGATCTCGGCGTGTTTGAGAGCGTCGGCATCGATCCGCGCCGCGCGCGTTTTCTGCTGCTCAAATCACGCATGTATTGCCGGCCGGTTTTCGTGCCGATCGCGGAGGCACTCGTCGAATGCGATAGCCGCGGCGTCACGAGTTCGGACTATGGTCTGTTCACCTTCGAGCACGTGAAGCGGCCGGTTTATCCATTGGACCCTCACACCGAATGGACCGCGACGAACTGATCAACATGCATGCGTTTCGATAAGTCGCGGCAAGGGCTTGTGCAGCCCGCATTGAGTCTCTATAATTCGCGCCTCTAAAGGCTCGTAGCTCAGTTGGTTAGAGCACCACCTTGACATGGTGGGGGTCGTTGGTTCGAATCCAATCGAGCCTACCAACGCATCTGTGACGTAGACGAAAGCGGTTCCGCTTTCGTCTACGGTCCTGTCAAATCGATCCAGTCGTTCCCTTAGTTTCGCCGTTCGGCATCACGTCCCCTTCGTTGTTGTTGTCCGCTCGTGGCTCGAAGCTCGTGCACGTTCACGCGCGCGCTCGCCGTTGCGTCGTCGTTCGACAATGCGCGGTACAGTTAGACCTTCCGCTTTCGCCGCCGACCCGACTGCCGTTCCCATCGCATCTTCGATCATGCGATGCCGGCAGCATCCAACGGAGCTGACGCAATGAAGAAGCTCATCAACGATGTGTCCACCGTGGTCCCCGAGATGCTCGACGGGCTCATTGCGCTCAATCCCCAACTCTCGCTATTGCAAGGCGGCACGATCGTCTTGCGCGCCGATGCCCAGGCCGTGGCCGCGCGCGGCGAGGTCGCGCTGATCTCGGGCGGCGGCTCGGGCCACGAGCCCGCGCACGGCGGCTATGTGGGCCACGGCATGCTGAGCGCGGCGGTAGCCGGCGAGGTCTTCACCTCGCCCTCCACCGACGCCGTGCTCGACGCGATACGCGCGGTGGCCGGCCCCGCGGGCGCGTTGCTGATCGTCAAGAACTACACGGGCGACCGCTTCAACTTCGGCCTCGCGGCCGAAATCGCGCGCGCCGAGGGCATCCTCGTTGAGATGATGATCGTCGCCGACGACGTCGCGCTGAGCGCGAGCGGCGATCACGCGGGCCGTCGCGGACTCGCAGGCACAGTGTTGGTTCACAAGATCGCGGGCGCGGCGGCCGCGCGCGGTTTGCCGTTGGCCGAGGTCGCGCGACTCGCTCGGGAAGCGGCCGCGTCGCTCGGCACGATGGGCGTCGCGCTGACACCGTGCACGGTGCCGGCCGCGGGCAAGCCGGGCTTCGCGCTGGGCGATGGCGAAATCGAATGGGGCCTCGGCATTCATGGCGAACCCGGCGTGGCGCGCGGCGCGCTGGAGCCGGCCGACGCGATCGTCGGCAAGCTGCTTGCAAAGATCGTCGACGATCTCGCGTTGCAGGCGGGCGAGCGCGTCGCGCTGCTCGTCAACAATCTGGGTGGCACGCCGCCGAGCGAACTCAACGTGGTGGCTGGTGCCGCGCTGCGCGAGCTTGCCGGGCGCGGTATCGAAGTCGCGCGCGCGTGGGCCGGCACGTTCCTGAGCGCGCTCGAAATGGCCGGCGTCTCGCTGACGCTGCTGCGTATCGATGACGAACGGCTGAGCCTGCTCGACGCCGCCTCACAGACGAGCGCATGGCCTGCGCTGAGTGGCCGCGTCGCGCAGGTCGCGGTGCGTGCGGCGCCACCCGCGCCGCAAAGCGCGAGCGGCGCGACGCTCGCGCGTGACGCGACGCTGCGGCGCGCGATCGAAGCGGTCTGCGAGTGCCTGCTGGCAGCCGAGCCGACATTGACCGAAATGGACCAGCGCGTCGGCGACGGCGATCTCGGCATCAGCCTCGCGCGCGGCGCACGCGCGGTGCAGCTCGAGCTCGATTCCTACGCGTGCGCAACCACGCCGGGTGCGGTATTGCGCGGCATGTCGGCGACGCTGCGGCGGGTGGTGGGCGGCACGTCGGGTCCGCTGTACGCGGTGATGCTGCTGCGCGCGGCGGCCGCGCTCGAACAGTCGGGCGGGACCACCGCACGGCAATGGGCGACGGCGTTCAGCGCCGGTGTCGATGGGTTGATGGAACTGGGGGGCGCGAGGCCGGGCGATCGGACGATGGTCGATGCGCTGAGGCCCGCTGCCGACGCGCTGCACGACGCACTCGCTCAGGGAGCGTCGACGGATGCCGCATTGCAGGCCACCGTCGATGCGGCATGCGACGGCACGTCTCGTACCGCATCGATGCATCCGCGGCGCGGGCGTTCGAGCTATGTCGGCGAGCGCGCGCTCGGTCATATGGACCCGGGCGCGCATGCGGTCGCATTGTGGCTCGCGGCGATTCGCGACGCGCTTCCCGGTTAGGCGCAGGCGCACGCGAACGATACGGCGAACGCAAGGGACGAGGGCACTTTCGCAGCAGAGAAAAACTACGCCGCCGTCACGGCCGCAGCAGATCGAACCCCGCGAACGCCACGACGCCGCTCAGTGCGATCAGCGCCACCGAGTGCTGTCCAAGGTACAGCAGCCCGGCAGCGGACCAGCACGTGACAGCGAATGCGGCAATACGTTTCATGCTTCCTTCTTCTACGACTCGAGCTCAAAAACCGACTCAGAAGCCCAGCGTAACGGCCAGCAATCCACTGACGACACCGCCCACCGCCACTGCACAGGTCACCACCGTCAGCACGCGCCGCGGAAACGACCGCGCAAGCATCGCGAGCGACGGCACGCTGACGAGCGGCAGCGTCATCAGCAGCGCGCCGGCGGGGCCGGCGGCCATGCCGAATGACAGCATCGCCTGAATGATCGGCACTTCACCCGCGGTCGGAATCACGAACAGCGTGCCGGCGATCGACAGCGCGATGATCCACAGCAGGCTGTTGTCGACGTCCGGGCCGATGTGCGGAAACAGCCACGCGCGCGCCGCGCCGAGAATCAGCACCAGCGCGATGTATTCCGGCACGAGCCGCAGCGTCATGCGCCCCAGAATCGTGATCCAGCGCGAGAACGCGGTGCCTGGATCGTCGGCGCTGACCAGTTGCGCGACGGCCTCTCGCGATGCTTGCGCTTCCTGCGGCGTGACCATGCGGTTCACGACGTAGCCAAGGCCGAACACCATCACGATGCCGAGCGCGAGGCGCAGGCCCATCCACTGCCAGCCGAGCACGAAGCCCATGAAGATCAGCGTAGCGGGATTCAGCGCGGTGTTACCGAGCCAAAAAGCAATCGCCGCGCCCGGCGCCGCTTCACGCGCGCGCAGGCCCGCGACGACCGGCGCCGCGCAGCAGGTGCACATCATGCCCGGCAACGACATCAGGCCGCCTTTGACGACGCTGTTGAAGTCGGCACGGCCGAGCGCGCGCGCGACCCATTGCGGCGGAATCAGCGCCTGTACCGCGGAGCCGAGCAGCAGGCCGAGCACCATCGCCTGCCAGATTGCCTTGCCGTAAGCGAGCGCGAAGTCGATCGCGGCCTGCCATGAGGCCGCCGGCGCGCTCGCGGACGTGCCCATCAGGATCGACTTGCCGATCGAATGCTGGCTTGCGGCGACGAACGCTCGGTTGTAGTACGGAAACCACTTCACATAGAAGAGGCCGACGACGGCGATCAGCAGGAACACGATCCAGCCAAGCGTGACGCGGGGTTGCCGAAGGGTTGATTGCATGATGGTTGTTGAATGTCGTTGTGGATCAACCGACGACTAGCGTGCGGGTATCGAGCTGCGCGAGCAGCATTTTCGCCTGCTCGACGATGTCGGCGTCGTTCGGGCGGAAATCGAGTTGCAGCGCGCCCGGCAACTGTTCGAAATGCTGGCCGCTGCTGCGCGCGTATGCGGGATCGTAGTGCCGTTCGATCAGTTCGCGCGCGAGCTCGGCGCGCCGGTTCTCGTCGACGAGCCGCAGCCAGCCCGTGACCCGCTCGCGGCTGTGCAGACCGATCAACCGTTCCAGCTGTCCCTTGAAGTAATCGGGATGCTCGAACAGATGCGCGTAATCCTGCAACAGAAACGCCGCGCGGTCCTCGCTGCTCGAGCGCACCTCGACGCACGCGCCGCGATGAAACGTTTCGAGCAGCGCGAGCGGCAGCGTGACGGAGCCGATGCGCCGGCTTTCCGCCTCGACGAACACCGGCCGGTTCACGTCGAAGTCGCGCAGCGCGGTGACGAGCAGCGTGTCGAAACGCTTTTGCGACGGCTGCGCCACGCCCGCATACGCGCCGAGCAACGAGCCGCGATGCGAGGCGAGCGCCTCGAGGTCGAGCGTTTGCGCGCCGGCCTCATGCAGCGCCGACAGCAGCCGCGTCTTGCCGCTGCCGGTCGGGCCCACGAGCGCGATATAGCTGAAACGACGCGGCAGGGTTTCGAGCCTCTCCAGCGTGGCGCGCCGGTAGCTCTTGTAGCCGCCGTCGAGTTGCCGCGCCGACCAGCCGATCATGTTGAACAGCGTCGTGACCGAGCCCGAACGCTTGCCGCCGCGCCAGCAGTAGATCAGCGGGCGCCAGTTGCGCGGCCGGTCGGCGAACGTGGTTTCCAGATGATGCGCGATGTTGCGCGCGACTAACGCCGCGCCGAGCCGCGTGCCCTCGAACGGCGACACCTGCGTGTAGGTCGTGCCGACCAGCACGCGTTCCTCGTTGCTCAGCACTGGCGCGTTGGTCGCGCCCGGAATATGGTCTTCCTCGAACTCGAGCGGAGTGCGAACGTCGACGATTTCATCGAAATCGCCGGCTTTGTCGAGGCTGACTAGAAGACTTTTCAAGGGAGTAGGGACAAAAACGGACCGCGGGAAGACCGAAATTATCGCATGGGCAGCTCGTTCGGGCCGGTTATATGCGTCCTTCCCGGGTTCTCCAGTGACGTCCTTCGGCCGCCCACCTCAGATGACTTCGACCCGCGCTTCCCCGCTCACCAGCTCGCCGATCACCCGTGCGTCGGCAAAGCCATCGGCGCGGAACAGCGCGAGCACTTCGTCTACCGCTTCGGGCGAGCACGACACCAGCAGCCCGCCCGACGTCTGCGGATCGGTCAACAACGCGCGGCCGGCGGACGGCAAGGTGGCGGGCAGCACCACGTCGTGGCCGTAGGCATCCCAGTTGCGGCCCGATGCGCCGGTGAAAATGCCTGCTTGCGCGAGGCTCGCGACGTTCGGCAGCCACGGCAGGTCCGCGTAGCGCACGCGCGCGGTCAGCTTCGAGCCGCGTGCGAGTTCCAGCGTGTGGCCGAGCAGGCCGAAGCCGGTGATGTCGGTCAGCGCATGCACGCCGTCGAGCCGCGCCAGCTCGGCGCCCGGCCGGTTCAGCTTGGTGGTCGCGCCGATCATTGCCGCGTAGCCGGCCTCGTCGAGCCGGTCTTTCTTCAGTGCCGCGGACAGAATCCCGACGCCGAGCGGCTTGCCGAGGATCAGCACGTCGCCGGCCTGGCCGCCCGCGTTGCGCTTGACGCGCTTCGGATCGACGATGCCCAGCGCGACGAGGCCGTAAATCGGCTCGACCGAATCGATCGAATGGCCGCCCGCGACCGGGATGCCTGCTTCCGCGCAGACCGATTCGCCGCCTTTCAGCACGGCCGCGATCACGTCGTGCGGCAGCACGTTGATCGGCATGCCGACGATCGCGAGTGCCATGATCGGCTTGCCGCCCATCGCGTAGACGTCGGAGATCGCGTTGGTCGCGGCGATGCGGCCGAAGTCGAAGGGATCGTCGACGATCGGCATGAAGAAATCGGTGGTCGCGACGATCGCCTGGTCTTCGTTGAGCTTGTAGACGGCGGCGTCGTCGGCGGTGTCGTTGCCGACCAGCAGGTCGGGGAAGAATGGCAGCGGCGCGCTGCGCTTGAGCAGATCGGCGAGCAGGCCGGGCGCGATCTTGCAGCCGCAGCCGCCGCCGTGCGACAGGCTCGTCAGGCGGGGCGACTGGCTTGCTTGGACTTGGGTCATGGGGGCGAGAGTTGGGGTTCGTCGAATGACCGCATTATGAGGGTTGTTTTCGCACTGTGCAGCGTCGGCACGGGCGCAAACCGGTTCTATGCCGAACCCGTTTCGAACCCCGTTTTGCCGAGCGATAAACGGTTGCGTAAAAAATACTAATGCCGAAGGAAATGCAAGCGGCATGTACGCGCACGCGCGATGAAACGAATTCCTTACGTCACAACGCAATTCCGCGGCGCCCGGGTAGTTCATAGGAGCGCAATAGTCCGCCGATGAGGTCAGTGGTAGTCACTATTCGCGGATGCAGCATGAACGGTGCCGAGCAGCGGGAATAAATCGTGCCAGCAGGGTGCCGCCCTTTCAAGTGACTTTCGCATGTCCCATCTGCCGGGGTGGCGAATGCACTACGATGCATGTCGCGAAACGGCATCTATAATCAATTTTGTCCCCAAAAGAGCCGAGGCCATGCAATGACGCAATTGACTCGGCGACAATTCCTGAAGGTCTCTGCCACGACACTTGCCGGATCGAGCCTGGCCCTGATGGGCTTCTCGCCGACACCCGCGCTGGCCGAAGTCCGTCAGTACAAATTGTCGCGTGCGACTGAGACCCGCAACACCTGCCCGTACTGTTCGGTGGGCTGCGGCATCCTGATGTACGGTCTTGGCGACGAGGCCAAGAATGTGAAGACGAGCATCTTCCACATCGAGGGCGACCCCGACCATCCGGTCAATCGCGGCACGCTGTGCCCGAAGGGCGCGAGCCTGATCGACTTCATCCATAGCCCGAGCCGTCTGCGCTATCCCGAGTACCGCGCGGCCGGGGCGAGCGAGTGGAAGCGCATCTCGTGGGAAGACGCGCTAGACCGCATCGCGAAGCTGATGAAGGAAGACCGCGACGCGAACTTCGTCGAGACGACCGCGGACGGCAAGAAGGTCAACCGCTGGCTGACTACCGCCATGCTCGCGGCATCGGCCGGCAGCAACGAGGTGGGTTATCTGACGCACAAGACTGTTCGCAGTCTTGGCATGCTCGGATTCGACAATCAGGCGCGTGTCTGACATGGCCCGACGGTGGCAGGTCTTGCCCCGACGTTTGGCCGTGGAGCGATGACGAACCATTGGGTCGACATCAGAAACGCGGACGTGATTCTCGTAATGGGCGGCAATGCGGCCGAGGCACACCCATGCGGTTTCAAATGGGTCACCGAAGCCAAGGCGCACCGCAAGGCGCGTCTGATCGTGGTCGACCCGCGCTTTACGCGCACGGCGTCGGTCGCGGACTACTACGCGCAGATCCGTACCGGTACGGACATTGCGTTTCTCGGCGGGGTGATCAACTACCTGCTGACGAACGACAAGATCCAGCACGAGTACGTGAAGAACTACACGGACGTGCCGTTCATCGTGCGCGAGGATTTCGCGTTCAAGGACGGCCTGTTTTCCGGCTACCACGCCGACACGCGCAGCTACGACAAGGCCTCGTGGGACTACGAGCGCGGCGATGACGGCTTCGCCAAGGTCGATCCGACGCTGCAGGACCCGCGCTGCGTCTATCAGCTGATGAAGCAGCACTACTCGCGCTACACGCCCGAGCAGGTCGAGAAAATCTGCGGCACGCCGAAGGAGAAGTTCCAGCACGTGTGCGAGATGCTCGCGTCGACGTCGGTGCCTGGGCGCGCGGCCACGATCATGTACGCGCTCGGCTGGACGCATCACTCGGTCGGCTCGCAGATCATCCGCACCGGCGCGATGGTGCAGCTGCTGCTCGGCAACATCGGCATCGCGGGCGGCGGCATGAACGCGCTGCGCGGCCATTCGAACATCCAGGGCCTGACGGATCTCGGCCTGATGTCGAACCTGCTGCCGGGCTACATGACGCTGCCCATGGAAGCGGAGCAGGACTTCGACGCCTACATCGCGAAGCGCGCCAAACAGCCGCTGCGGCCGAACCAGCTGAGCTACTGGCGCAACTATCGCGCGTTCCACGTGAGCTTCATGAAATCGTGGTGGGGCGACAAGGCGACCGCCGACAACAACTTCGCTTTCGACTATCTGCCGAAGCTCGACAAGTCCTACGACCTGCTGCAGGTCTTCGAGCTGATGAATCAGGGCAAAATGACCGGCTACATCGCGCAGGGCTTCAATCCGCTTGCCGCCGCGCCGTTCAAGGCGAAGAACGGCGCGGCGCTGGCCAAGCTGAAGTGGCTCGTGATCATGGATCCGCTCGCGACCGAAACGTCGGAGTTCTGGAAGAACTACGGCCCGTTAAACGACGTCGACAGCGGCTCGATCCAGACCGAGGTGTTTCGTCTACCGACCACCTGCTTCGCCGAGGAACGCGGCTCGCTCGTTAGTTCGAGCCGGGTGCTGCAGTGGCATTGGCAGGGCGCGGACGGTCCCGGCGAAGCGAAGAGCGACCTCGATATCATGGCGGGGCTGTGGCTGCGTATTCGCGACGCTTATCGCAAGGACGGCGGCAAGTATCCCGATCCGATCCTGAACATGAGCTGGCCGTATGCGAACCCGGAAAGCCCGACGCCCGAAGAACTCGCGATGGAGTACAACGGCAAGGCGCTCGCGGACGTCACCGATCCGAAGGACACGACCAAGGTGCTCGCGAAGAAGGGCGAGCAGCTCGCGAGTTTCGCGCTGCTGCGCGACGACGGCTCGACCTCGAGCGGCTGCTGGATCTTCTGCGGCGCGTGGACCCAGGCGGGCAACCAGATGGGCCGCCGCGACAACTCGGACCCGACCGGCATCGGCAACACGCTGAACTGGGCCTGGGCATGGCCGGTGAACCGGCGGGTTCTGTACAACCGCGCGTCGTGCGATCTCAGCGGCAAGCCGTTCGATCCGACGCGCAAGCTGATCGCGTGGAACGGCAGCAGGTGGTCGGGCGCCGACATTCCGGACTTCAAGGTCGACGAGCCGCCCGAAGACGGCATGAATCCGTTCATCATGAATCCGGAAGGCGTGGCTTGCTTCTTCGCGCGCGAAGCTATGGTGGAAGGGCCATTCCCCGAGCACTACGAGCCGTTCGAAACGCCGCTCGGCTACAACCCGCTGCATCCGGACAACAAGTTGGTCGTCAGCAATCCTGCGGCGCGCGTGTTCCCGGACGACATGGCCACGTTCGGCACGCACGAGAACTTCCCGCATACGGCGACCACCTATCGTCTGACCGAGCATTTCCACTACTGGACCAAACACGCGCGTCTGAACGCGATCATCCAGCCCGAGCAGTTCGTCGAGATTGGCGAAGACCTCGCGAAGGAGATCGGCGTGGTAGCCGGCGACCGGGTCAAGGTGAGCTCGAACCGCGGGCACCTGGTGGCCGTCGCGGTCGTGACGAAGCGGATCAAACCGCTGATGATCGAAGGCAAGAAGGTGCAGACCGTCGGGCTGCCGCTCCATTGGGGCTTCAAAGGGATCGCGAGGCCGGGCTATCTCATCAATACGCTGACGCCCCCGGTGGGCGACGGGAATTCGCAGACACCGGAATTCAAGTCGTTCCTCGTCAAGGTCGAAAAGGCATAAGGAAAAGAGATGGCACTGCAATCACTGGACATCAGACGCGTTTCGGCCACCACCACGCAGCCGCCGGTGATTCGCGAGCCGGCCACCGGCACGGTCGCGAAGCTCATCGACGTGTCGAAGTGCATCGGCTGCAAGGCGTGTCAGACGGCTTGCATGGAGTGGAACGATCTGCGCGACGAGATCGGCGTGAACGTGGGCGTCTACGACAATCCGCCCGATCTCACCGAGCATTCGTGGACCGTCATGCGGTTTGCCGAGTACGAGAATTCAGCCGGCGATATCGAATGGCTGATCCGCAAGGACGGCTGCATGCACTGCGAGGACCCGGGCTGTCTGAAGGCCTGTCCGGCGCCGGGCGCGATCGTGCAGTACACGAACGGCATCGTGGATTTCCACCAGGAGAACTGCATCGGCTGCGGCTTCTGCATCGCCGGCTGCCCGTTCGACATACCGCGTATGTCGAAGAAGGATCACCGCGTATACAAGTGCACGCTGTGTTCGGATCGTGTGGCGGTCGGCCAGGAGCCGGCCTGCGTGAAGACCTGCCCGACCGGCGCGATCATGTTCGGCACCAAGGAGGACATGAAGCAGCAGGCCGAGGACCGCATCGTCGATCTGAAGGAGCGCGGTTTTCAGAACGCTGGCCTGTATAACCCGGACAAGGTCGGCGGCACGCATGTGATGTACGTGTTGCACCACGCCGACCGGCCGTCGCTGTATCACGGCCTGCCGGACGATCCGCGCATCAGTCCGCTGGTCTCGTTGTGGAAGGGCATCGCCAAGCCGATCGGGCTCGCCATTATGGGGATCGCCGCGCTCGCGGGCTTCTTCCACTACACGCGCGTCGGCCCGAACGAGGTGTCCGAGGCCGACGAAGCCGCAGCCGTCAAGGAAGCCGAAGAAGCACGCCGTTCGCGGGAGGGTAGGCAATGAACCACTCTGAGCACACCGACTTCACGGACGTAAAGGGCAACCGCCTGATCGTGCGCTATACGCCGAACGAGCGCACGAATCATTGGATCACCGCGATCTGTTTCATCCTGCTTGCGCTGTCCGGTCTCGCGCTGTTCCATCCGTCGATGGCGTTTCTGTACGTGGTACTCGGCGGCGGGCAGTGGACGCGGATTCTGCATCCGTTCATTGGCTGCGTGATGTTCGTCTCGTTCCTGATTCTTGCGTTGCGCTTCTGGCATCACAACTATCTGGACCAGGTGGATATCCAGTGGATGAAGCAGATCGGCGACGTGCTGAACAATCGCGAGGAACGCCTGCCCGCAATCGGCAGGTACAACGCCGGGCAGAAGCTGCTGTTCTTCGTGATGGTGATCTGTATGCTGCTGCTGTTGCTGAGCGGCATCGTGATCTGGCGGCGCTACTTTTCGTTCTATTTCCCGATTGGTGTGATCCGGCTCTCGGCGCTCGTGCATGCCGTGACGGCATTCCTGCTGATCGTCGGCATCATCGTGCATATCTATGCGGCGCTGTGGGTCAAGGGCTCCATAGGTGCGATGACGCGCGGCACCGTTACCTACGGCTGGGCGCGCAAGCATCATCCGAACTGGTTCAGGGAAATCATCGGCAAGTAAAGTATGTTCAATCGGCGCTGCCCCAGCGCATGTTTCAATGCGCCGCACGCAGCGCCCCTCGCACCGGGCCGCCGCGCCTCGTCGATGACGGGCGGCGGCCCTTCAGTTTTCAGAGGTCGATATCTTGACTCAACGCATTCTCGAAGCCGCCGACATCGAGTCGCTCGATCCCTCGGCAATACCCCGCATCCGCATGCCCGAGCGGCTCGCGGTGTTCGCGCCGCGCGCCGCGCGCCTGCGTCAGCTCGCCTCGCGCGGCAATCCGATCGCCGGCTACCTGCGGCTGATGGCGGCGCTCGCCGATGCGCAGCAGGCGGTGCTCGCGCACTTCAAGGCCCAGCCACCGAGCCCCGAGCTGATCGCGAGCGCGCAGCAGTATTCGATGCCGCTGATTCCGGCGCTGTCCGGCGCGCGCGATCCGGCGTGGCGCGACGTGCTGCTACAACTGCTCGACAAGACCGAAGCGACGGGTCCGTTGACGCCGCCGCTCGTGGCGTTGTTCGCGCGCCTGCGCTCGCTCGACGTCGCCGCGCTCGAAGCGCAGGCCGACGCGATCTTCGCGCAGCGCTTCGCCGACGTCGATCCGGCGAGCGCGCCGTTCATCATGGCCGCGCTGCAGGTCGTATGGACCGACCTCGCCGCCGACATCGACAAGCGCGCCGTACCGTACCTCGACACACCGGGCCTGTGCCCGGTGTGCGGCTCGCATCCGGTGGCGAGCACGCTGCGCATCGGCGGCGCGTACGACAACTATCGCTATCTGCAATGCGGATTGTGCGCGACCGAATGGCATATGGTCCGTAGCAAATGCTCGAACTGCGATTCGACGAAGGGCATCGCGTACCAGGTAGCCGGCTCGCCCGACGCCGACGCAGCCGCGCGCGAGGCCGAATCGAAAAACGCCGCGCTGAAGGCGGAGTCGTGCGACGAATGCCATACTTACCGCAAGATCGGCATTCAGGCGAAGGACTACGAGTTCGATCCATTCGCGGACGACCTCGCGAGCATCACGCTCGATCTGCTGATGGGCGCGGAAGGTTACCGGCGCGCGTCGCCGCATCCATGGCTGTGGCCGGAGCAGACGGCCGGCGCGGCCGAAACGGAGGGCGACGAGTCGGCCTGACGGCGACCTGACCGGAGCCAAGTTCAAAACGACATAAGGATTGCTCGTGAGCGATGTGAGCAGCTCGGCATTGCGCGCGCTGATGGCGCGCGTGCCGTCGGTGGACAAGGTGTTGGCGTCGGAACAATTCGTGCCGCTCATCGGCGCATACGGCCGCACCCAGGTTCTCAACGCGCTGCGCGACGCGCTCGATGCGTGGCGCATCAGCGCGCAATCGGGCGATGCGGCGGCCAACCCGGCGGTGAGCGCGCTCGATACCGCGCAGCTGCATGCGACGGTCGCCGCGGCGCTGCTCGCGCGTAACGCGTCGCGGCTGCGCAGCGTGTTCAATCTGACCGGCACCGTGTTGCACACGAACCTCGGCCGCGCGCTGCTGCCCAATGAGTCGGTGCGCGCGGTGATGAGCGCGCTCACGCAACCGGCCAACCTCGAGTTCGATCTCGCCACCGGCACGCGCGGCGACCGCGACGATCTGATCGACGATCTGATCTGCGAGCTGACCGGAGCCGAAGCGGCGACCATCGTCAATAACAATGCCGCCGCGGTGCTGCTCACGCTGTCCGCGCTCGCGGCGAAGAAGGAAGTGGTGGTGTCGCGCGGCGAACTCGTCGAAATCGGCGGCGCGTTTCGCATTCCCGACATCATGAGCCGCGCGGGCGCGAAGCTGCGCGAAGTCGGCACGACGAACCGCACCCATCTGAAGGACTATGAACAGGCGATCAACGCGCGTACCGCGCTGCTGATGAAAGTCCACGCGAGCAACTATGCGATCAGTGGCTTCACGAAGGAAGTCGGCATCGAAGAGATCGCGCCGCTCGCGCACGCGCGCGGGCTTGCGGTCGCCGTCGATCTCGGCAGCGGTACGCTCGTCGATCTCGCCGAATGGGGCTTGCCGCGCGAGCCGACGGTGCGCGAGACCGTCGCGGCCGGCGCCGATCTGGTCACGTTCAGCGGCGACAAGCTGCTCGGCGGCCCGCAGGCCGGGTTGATCGTCGGGCGGCGCGATCTGATCGCGAAGATCAAGAAGCATCCGCTGAAGCGCGCACTGCGGGTCGGCAAGCTGACACTCGCGGCGTTGGAGCCTGTGCTCCAGCTGTATCGCGCGCCGGAGAAGTTGACGGAGCGGCTGACCACGCTACGGCTTCTCACGCGGCCCGCCGAAGATATTCACGGCGCCGCGCAGCGCGTGTTACCGGCGCTACAGCAGGCGATCGACGCGCGCTACAGCGTGGCCGCGGAGCCGATGTTCAGCCAGATCGGCAGCGGCGCATTGCCCGTCGACGTGCTGCCGAGCTATGGCCTCGTCATCAGGATGACCGACGGCAAGCGCGGCGGCCGTCATCTGCTCGCGCTCGAAAAGCAGTTGCGCGAGATGGCGCGGCCGGTGCTCGGCCGGATCGCGGACGACGCGTTGCGGCTCGATCTGCGCTGCCTCGAAGCCGCCGACGAAGCGCAATTGATCGCACAGCTGATCGCGCAACCGAAAAGCAACTGAAGGACGGGCACGCATGATCGTCGGTACTGCTGGGCATATCGACCACGGTAAAACGAGCCTCGTGAAGGCACTCACCGGCGTCGACACGGACCGGCTCAAGGAAGAAAAAGCGCGCGGCATTTCGATCGAGCTCGGCTACGCGTACGTGCCGCTCGACAACGGCGACGTGCTCGGTCTGATCGACGTGCCGGGCCACGAAAAGCTCGTGCATACGATGACCGCGGGCGCGAGCGGCATCGACTTCGCGCTGCTCGTAATCGCCGCCGATGACGGCGTGATGCCGCAAACGCGCGAACATCTGGCGATCGTCGAACTGCTCGGCATCCGGCGCGGCGCAATCGCGTTGACGAAAGTGGATCGCGTCGACGACGAGCGCCTGTGCGAAGTGCGCGATGAAGTGAGTGTGTTCGTCGCTGGCAGCGTGCTGCGCGACGCGCCGGTATTCGATACCTGCGCGACGCGCGCGGGCGATGCGGGCGTCGCCGCGCTGAACGCGCATCTGCGCGAGCAGGCCGCCGCATGGCGCATGAAGCGCGACGACGGCCTGTTCCGCCTCGCCGTCGATCGCGTGTTCACGCTCGCGGGGCAGGGCACGATCGTCACCGGGACCGTGGTGGCGGGCAGCGTGAGCGTCGGCGACACGATGCTGCTCGCGCCGAAAAACGAATCGGTGCGCGTGCGCAGCATCCACGCACAGAATCGCCCCGCCGAAACCGGTCGCGCCGGCCAGCGTTGCGCGCTGAATCTGGCGGGCATCGAGAAGAGTGCGATCGAGCGCGGCGACTGGATCGTCGATCCGCGACTGTCGCAAGCGAGCGAGCGCATCGACGTCGCGTTGACGCTGCTCGCCGACGCGCCGCACGCGCTCGAACATTGGGAGCCGCTGCACGTGCATCTCGGCACGCAGCATCAGGTTGCGCATGTCGCGCTGCTCGAAGGCGACACGCTCGCGCCCGGTCAGCGCGCGCGCGTGCAACTCGTGTTCGAGCTGCCGCTGTGCACGGTGCCGGGCGATCGCTTCGTCGTGCGTAACGCTCAGGCCAATCGCACGGTGGGCGGCGGGCACGTGCTCGATGCGTTCGCTCCGGCGCGCAAGCGGCGCTCGCCGGAACGCTTCGGCTGGCTCGACGCGATGCAGTCGCTGCTCGACACCGGCTCACTCGACGCGCTGTTCGCTCGCGCGCCGCACGGTTTGTCGCGGGCGTTGCTGGAGCGCCTGACCGGGATGCCGGCGGCGGCGCTCGCGTTGCCCGCCGCGACACGCACGATCGAACTGCCGGGCCATGACGCGCTGCTGGTCGCGGACGCGACATGGCACACGCTCGAGGGGCGCCTGACGAGTGCGCTCGCGCAATATCACGAGCGTTCGCCCGACGAACTCGGCCCGGACGTTTCGCGCTTGCGGCGCATCGCGGCGCCACTGGTCGACGACGCGCTGTGGCGCGCGCTGGTCGACGATGCGGCGGCGCGTGGCGAGCTCGTCAGACTCGGACCGTGGCTGCATTTGCCCGGCCACGCCGTGACGCTCGACGCCGCCGATCAGGCGCTTGCCGCGACGCTGCTGCCCGAGATCGAGGCGGGGCGTTTCGATCCGCCGTGGGTGCGCGAGCTCGCGAACGCGCACGGTGTGCCGGAGGAGCGCGTGCGTCAGTTGCTGCGCAAGCTCGCGCGTCAGGGCGAGCTGTTCCAGGTCGTGCATGACCTGTTCTACCACCAGCAGGTGATTCGCGAACTTGCGTCGATCGCGGCGGCGGAGGCGCACAAGAACGGCGGCACCGTGGCGGCCGCGCCGTTTCGCGACGCGACCGGGCTCGGCCGAAAACGCGCGATCCAGCTTTTGGAGTTCTTTGACCGGGTTGGGTATACTCGCTTCCACCGTGGCCTGCACCTCGTGCGCACGGATAGCCGCTGGCTCGATCTGCCTTGATCTGGCTGGCGGTCTGTTTCTATCGGGCTCGCGTCATTCAATCACCGTAGGAAGGCATTCGTATCCGGTGGTGCGGCTGGGCTTCAAACCCAGTTGAGGGCGTCAGACGCTCTCGGGTCGGTTCGACTCCGGCTGCCTTCCGCCAGTCATCGCTTCCCGGGTGTGCCGGTACCTTTTAGGTGCAGTCGCGCAATCGAGCAGACGAAGCAGATGTGTGTGAGTCTGCGCAAGGTGACAGGCGCAAACGTGCGCTCGTGGGCCGCGTTGCCATCGGGTCGCACGTTCAGGAACAGTTGTCTTCATGTCACGCCCCGGGGCGTGGGTGGCGCGCGAATCGGCGCGGTCCGCGCAAGGATATCGGTGATGATCATCGCGAGCGAACATGGTCGTGGAGTCCGCCTGGCTGACCGTGAAGCCGCCGTCCGCATTGATATCCGACGCTGTTGCAGACGCCGCATCGGGGTTCAAGTCGGCATCACGACCTTGGCGCCGGCCTCGGCGAGCAGTCGCGCAGTCTCGCGACCGAGACCTTGCGCAGAGCCGGTAACAACGGCGGTCTTGCCCGTGAGATTGGACCTCTGCGCGAGGTGCGCGCCGATCTGTGTTTCACTAAACATGGAATGCTCCGTTTTGAGTGTCGATGAAGGTCGCGCTGTTCGGTTCGCTTCAGTCTCCAGCCGCACAGGAGGTGGATGCGGGCAAGCCTTGTCGTCGCGGCCGCGCGCCTCGGAAACACGCGACTGATCGATAACCTGGAAGTTTGAGCTTCCCATGCATAGCTTTGCCGCCGCACTTTGGGACGTTTGAAATGGTAGAGCCGGAAATTGCGATACGTTGCGTGTGGAACTCGAACGGCTGTTGGTCGATGTGCTACGGATAGGCACAAAGCAACGGCTGTATTCGATAGCGCTGTCCACTGCGAAAATCGAAGGCGATTGAATTTGGTGACGATCTCGACTATGCGCAGGAGGCGACATTCATTCATGCTTGCCCGGCAGGATTTTCAAAACGCTGGGTGTGGTCGGTACCGGAACAATGGGTAAAGGCATCGCGCAGCTCGCCGCTGTTGCGAGTCTCAATGTGGTCATGATCGAGGTCAATGAGATGGCGCTCTCAAAGGGCCTGTCAACAATGACGGCGAATCTCGGTCGGCTCGTCGCCAAAGAAAAGCTCAACGCGGCCTCGCGTGATTCTGCGCTTGCCCGCATTGAAACTTCCACTGATTACCAGTGCCTCTCAACGGCGGACATTATTATCGAAGCGGCGACTGAGAACGTTGATCTGAAGGTTCGCATCCTGAAGCAAATCGAGTCGGTGGCGCGCGCCGATGCGATCATGGCATCGAACACGTCGGCGATTTCGATCACCGCATTCGGTGCCGTGCTTGCTGAACGAGACCATCACCAATAAGGTGACCCTAGCTCGCCGCCGTCCATTTTTCAGCGGGTTCCCTTGTTTGCGCTTTCGTTCCTGGGCAATTGCGTCAGCCGCATGCCGCGCAGAACGGTCAAATAGGATTCGTTTAATCCATTCCTTGATAAATATCGTGCTCGATCCGAACGATCTGTCGATGTTCGTCCAGGTCGTCCGCGCCCGGTTCATCTGTTTTCCGGCAAACGCGCGTCATTGCGGCCTGAGGTGCAGATCGTTGCTCACGGATTGCACCCCCGGCACGCCGCGCGTCACGGCAAGCGCTTTCTGAATCTGTGCCTCCGAATCCACGTATCCTGACAACTGCACGACGCCTCGATACGTCGCGACGCTCATCGGCAAGGGTCTCAGTTCCGGGTTCGCGACGAGCGCCTGTTTCACCCGGGCGGCGAGCGCAGCGTCGTCAGCGGCGATCTTCCCCGGCGCGGTCAAGGGCGGCGTCACCGTGGACTTACAGCCGCTGGTGAACACGAACGCTGGCAATGCGAACGCCGCGACGATCAGCAATCGGCTTTTGATGTATGGCGCGTTTCGCATGTCGGCTATGAAATCCTGATTCGATAAGCGCTAAATGGTGGGCTGAAAAGCGGGCCGAGTGGCGAAGGGATACTGCGCGTCTCGGCTTACAAGCTACCTGTATTGGCAGGGCAACCCTTCGCGTCGATTTGGCGAGGCGAATCAGGCGTAGCAATTGCGCAGGTACGAGAGAACGAGTATCTGACTATCGCCATTGCAGTTTCCCACGAACTGCATACGTTAGCCGAAGACGGTATCTGAAGAAGTTTTCCCATGTCTGAGCCTGTCAATCCTCCCAATACCCGGGCGAGCGGGTTTCAAGGTGTCACGCGGAGGGTCGCACTGTCATCGGTCCGCTGGTCAAAGCGCCGCACGGGGGCAACGAAGACCCTTGAAGCGCCCCACCAGAAGTCTGATGTCCCGGCATAAAGCCTATCTGCATGCCCATTTTCTAAAGAGATCGCGGAATCTGCCGATAAACAGGTCATCGTACAACATCGGGTTGAAAAGCGGCATGAGAAACGTATCGGTTCGAAATAGTCTCCTGACTGTCTTCCTGATCTTTGCGGCGATGATTTTGCTGGGCGGCGTGATCGGTGTCGCCACGCTCAGCCGCGCGAATGCCAATCTCAACCGCATCCATCAGATTGCGACGCAGGAAATTCTCGTCAACGACGCATACAAGGACTCCACACGCACTCGAGCCGCGTTGACACGAGCCTACTCAGCTCTAAAGGAGCGCAACGACGAGACGACGCGAGACTCGGCATTGAAGAGCGCCGAAACGACGATGAACCGGGCGGCTGCGGAAACCGAGTCGTTTCGAAGCGCCGCCGTTTTTCGTGGCCAGGACGACGGGTTGAAGCAGCAGTTGATCGAATCGTCAGTCAATCTCGCCGCGATTCTGAAGAAAGCCTCCGACGCTCTGCGTGCCGGCGATACGAACGCCTACGCCGCTATCAACGATCACGACATTACGTCAACCGGTGTGGCGTATTCGGTGAATGTCGAGAAATTCCAGAGCATGGCTAACACGTTGTCGAACGATGCCATCGCGCAGGTCGATCGCGAATATACGTGGGTCGTCAGCCTGGTCATTTTCGGAGTGAGCGCGGTGCTGGTCCTGATCGTCGCTGCGCATTTCGCGCTGCGGCGCATCGTGACGACTCCGCTGAACGATGCCGCCAATCTGCTCGATCGAATCGCGGCGAATGATCTGACAGCGCGCATCCCCGAGGCGAGCGGCAACGAGATCGGTCAGCTATTCGCGGCGATGCAGCGGATGCAGCGTGGTTTGGCTCAGACAGTGGCGAACGTGCGCAACAGTTGCGAGGCCATTTACGGCGGCGCGCGCGAGATTGCCGCGGGCAATGTGGATCTGTCGAGCCGCACAGAGCAGCAATCAGCGGCACTGGAAGAAACCGCGGCCAGCATGGAGCAATTGACGTCCACCGTCAAACAGAACGCGGATAACGCGCAGCAGGCAAGCGCACAGGCTTCGAGCGCAGCCGATGTCGCCGAGCATGGCGGCGAAGTGGTCGAGCGCGCCATCGAGACAATGAATTCAATCAGCCAGAGTTCGCGGAGGATCGCCGAGATCACCGGGATGATCGACAGCATCGCATTTCAGACCAATATCCTTGCGCTGAATGCGGCGGTCGAATCGGCACGGGCCGGTGAGCAGGGACGCGGCTTCGCCGTGGTCGCAAGCGAAGTTCGCAGTCTAGCTCTGCGCAGCGCGGACGCCGCCCGAGAGATCAAGGCGTTGATCGGCGCCTCGGTCGAGGACGTGGCTAACGGCAATAGCCTGGTCGCGCAGGCGGGTCAGTCGATGAAGGAGATTGTTAGCGCCGTGCGCGGCGTGGCCACCATCATGAATGAAATCAAGGCAGCAACGATCGAGCAGAGCACGGGCATCGAACAGGTCGGCCAGGCGGTTACGCAGATGGACCAGGTGACTCAACAGAATGCGGCACTCGTCGAAGAAGCCGCCGCTGCCGCGAGCGCGCTCGAACAGCAGGCGCAGTCAATGACGAATGCAGTCTCGGCATTCCGCCTCGCCGCGCAATAGAAGCTCCGATTGACCGACGCAAAGCGCTGGTCGATTCAGACAATCTAAACCATTTCTAACTGGGGTATGAACATGAACGTTAAAGGCGTGCTGGGCGCCACCGCAATTCTGATTGCCGGTGCTTCCCTCTCCTGCGTGTCACAGGCCGCGACGTACGCATATGTATCGAATGCAGATAGTCAGGATATCTCGGTTTTCAGTCTCGACAAGTCGAACGGCTCGCTTGCGCCCGTGGAGACTGTGTCTGTCGGTGCAACGGTGATGCCGATGGCGTTTTCGCCGGATCACCTTCGGCTCTACGCAGGACTGCGCTCGAAGCCTTATCGCGTGGTGAGCTTTGCGGTCAATCCGCTCGATGGCCGGCTGCTCGAACTCGGCAGGGCGCCGCTTGCGGATAGCATGGCGTATATCTCGACGGACGCAAACGGCCGTTACCTCTTTTCCGCGTCATATGGCGGCAATCTTCTGGCGGTGAACCAGATCGGCGCGGATGGTGTGGTCGGCAACGTACAGCAGACCGTCAAGACCGGCCCGATGGCTCATGCGATCCGCAACGCTCCGGACAACCGTTTCGTATTCGCGTCGGTTCTCGGCGCGGATGCCTGGCTTCGTCTCAAGTTCGACGCCTCGAATGGGCAGTTGACCGAAGACACCGCGCCCGCCTATTCGTTGCCGCCGAAATCGGGACCACGTCACTTCGTATTCTCGCCGGATCATCGCTTCACGTACCTGATCGATGAACTCGACGGCAAGGTGCACGTACTCGCCTTCGATAGCACCCGCGACACCGTCAAGCCGGTCGAAACAGTCTCGATCCTGCCGCCCGATTTCTCCGGCGGCAAGCCATGGGGGGCCGATCTCCACCTGACCCCGGACGGGCGATTCCTGTTTGCATCGGAGCGCACATCGAGCACGCTCGCGGCGTACAAGGTGAACGCTGCCTCCGGCAAGCTGACGCGTATCGGTACATACCAGACGGAAAAGCAACCGCGTGGATTCAATATCGATCCGTCCGGCAAGTACTTGCTGGCTGTCGGGCAATTATCGACGAGCCTTAGCGTTTACAACATCGATCGTAAGACTGGCAAGTTGAGTGCGATCGGACAGTATCCGGTCGGCAAGGGCGCGAACTGGGTTGAACTCGTGGAGTTTGATGGCACAAACGCCGATTGAGGTTTGATTCCCGGATCGCCGTGCGGTGAGCATGGCGTTCCTGCTTCGGCTTTCACTGGGCGCCACAATTTGTGTTTTGTCGGCGGTGATGCGTCCAGTCTTCCGAGAGGTGGCGCTGCCTTGGAAAGCACCCGGCGCCCCGTTGCAGAACGTCAGGCTTTCTGTGTGTTCCGCGACTTTTGCGGTTTTCCGCGGCAACTTTGCATAATCTCGAGCTTTGCATAAGCGGCCAATCCGGCCATTCGAGAAGCCATGATTTTGCGTGGCAGCGAACGGCCGCTATAGAGAAGGTCGACCCTCCACTTACGGCCACTCTGAACCACTCGAACCAGATTTGCCACGGTCTCATTGCGGGCCGACAGGATGTGCCGCATGGTTCCGGGCGACGGGAGGGCATGCCCGCGATGAAGATCATTAGCCGCGCTCACGCACCACATCGCTGCGGTTCCACCATCCCCCGCCGACAGCCTGAAAGAGTGCGACGGTATCGGAATACCGAGTGGCCTGAGTCTGGACGAGGCTGATGCGGGCCTGCTGGTACGTCCGTTGCGCGTCGAGCAGCGCAAGATAGCTGATCGCGCCAACGTGGAACTCGCGCTGGGACACAGCGAGGCTGTCCGCCGCCGCCCGCTCGGCTGCTGCCTCGGCCACCACTGCGTCCGCATCTGATTGCAGCGCTCGCAACGCATCAGCAACGTTCTGAAACGCCGAGATGACGGTGTTGCGATACTGCGCCGCTGCTGCATCGAAAGCGTCAATTGCGGCGCGGCGCCGGTGCAGCAACGTTCCACCTTCGAAGAGGGGCTGCGTGAGTCCCGCTCCCAGGTTCCAGATCGCGCTTCCCGGCGAAAACAGCGCATCGTTGGTCTCGCTGCCATAGGCGGCGCTGAGCGTGAGTTGCGGCAACATATTGGCGGTGGCGACGCCGATCTCTGCGCTTGCGGCGTGCAGTTGCGCTTTCGACGCGCGAATGTCCGGACGCTGCTCGACGAGTGTCGACGGCAGGCTGACCGGCAACGTGTCGGGCAACTGCAGCGACGCGAGATCAAACGTCTCGACCAGCTCGTCACTCGGGAAGCGGCCAAGATAGGCCGTGAGCTGATTGCGGGTCAGCGCCAGTTGCTTTTGCAGCGGCGGCAACTGCGCGCGTGTTTGCGCCAGCGTGGCCGCCTGCGCGAGTACCGCCGCATTGGCGACGGCGCCGATCGCGAATTGCCGTTTCAATCCCGCGAGTTGCTGCGTCTCGATGTCGACGATCTCCTCTGTGGCTGCAATCTGCGCCCGCAACGAAGCCTCCTGTACGGCGGCCGTGGCGACGTTCGACGTCAAGCTCAGATAGCTCGCCTCGAGTTCGAAGCGTTCGTACTCGGCTTGCGCGGCGAGCGATTCGATCTGCCGGCGCGTACCGCCCCAGATGTCGAGCAGGTAGGTGACGCTCACCGAGGCGTTGTTGAGCCTGAAAACCGGCACCGTAGTCGAGATCCCGAACGGCGAGCCCGAAATCTTCTCGCGAGCAGTCGAGATGTCCGCGCTCACCGTCGGGAACAGCGCCCCTTGTGCTGCGTAAAGCGCTTCGTTGGCCTCGCGAAGGGTGGCCTGCGCCGCCTGCAGGCTCGGGTTGGCCTCAAGCGCACGTTCTACGAGTGCGTTCAGCGCAGCCGAGTGGAATAGCGTCCACCATTGCCCCGGAATGTCGAGAGCTTGCACGAAGCGCTGCGCCTCGCCGCCGTGGACGTCCGACGCGACGGTTCGCTCCGGCAGCGGCTCCCGCGTATAGCCGCTGACCTGCGGCGGCCCGGGTGGCGCGAAGTCAGGTCCGACTTCGCAGCCGCCAAGCAGCGTCGCCGCCGAAAGCGCCGCGCAGGCGGCGCTGCGGCAACATGCTGCCCGGGGGTGACGCGCAAAGCCGGGGTTCGATGTCATTGCTGCGCGGTCCTCATGTTACGGGCCGTTTAAAGGCTTCGCCGCAACCGGTTTCACGGCCATGCCGGGGCTGAGCTTGAGGAGATTGCCGACCACGACCGAATCGCCCCGAACGACGCCCTTCCTGACCGCAACAAGTGGCCCGTAGTCCGAGCCGAGGGTCACGTAGCGCTGCTCGACCCGCTTGTCTGCGCCGACGACGTAGACGTATTTGCCAAGCTGGTTGGAGCCGACGGCCACTTGTGGCACCAGCAGCGTGTTGGGTGCGTCCGCGACGTGCAGGCGCACGCGGATGAATTGCCCCGGCAGCAACGTGTGATCCGGGTTCTCGACGGTCGCGCGTGCGGTGATGGTGCCGCTGCTGCGCCCCACGTTGTTGTCGAGAAACGTGAGCCTGCCACGGTACTGCGGGCTCGCGCCCTGACCGACGATGACCTCGGCCGCGATGGTCCCCTTCGCCTGATCCTGCTGGATAGTGGCGAGATCGGTGTCGGGCGGATTGAAGGTGGCATAGATCGGGTCGAGCTGCACGAGGGTGTTGAGCTGGGTCCCCGTGCTGCTGATGAGCGCACCTTCATGCACCTGACTCAGGCTGAGACGCCCGGAGAACGGCGCGCGGATCTTCGTAAAGTCGAGATTGAGCCGCGCCGTCTCGATGAGCGCACGATCCGCCGCGAGCGCGGCCAGGTCTTGATGCTCGGTGCTCGCGGACTGCTGCAGCGTATCGATCGACACGTCGCCCGTCTCGCTCATCAGCGTATTGCGGCGATGGCTGGCGATGGCATATTCGAGCGCAGCCGCATCCTTTGCCGCCTGCGCCCTGGCCTGATCGAGCGCCGCCTGATAACTGCGCGGATCGATCTCATACAGGAGTGTGCCCTTGCTCACGTCCGAGCCATCGGACACCCCCTGCTTCGCCAGGTAGCCGGTCACCTGCGCCTGAAGCGTGACGGTGCGGATCGCGTCCGTGGTGCCGACATATTCGAGGTAAACCGGCACGGTCTGCTCGACCACCTGGGTTACGGGCACCTCGGTGGGGGCGGCTGGGTCCGGCGCGGGCGGGCTGCCGGTAGCCTGTCGCGCTCCCCCACCTGTGAACGACAGGACGCAGACGACTACGGCGATCGCCAGGCCTGTGGCTACAACGCGAAGTTTGCCGACTCTCATTGCGCCGTTGCTCCCCGATCAATCCCCGGACGCCGCCTCGCCGCCATCGCGAGGCGCGCGACCGATACGTTTGAGCACGGCCTCACGCAAGTGCTCGATCACCGTGTAGAAGATCGGCACGAATCCCAGGCTGAGCAGGGTGGCGGCGAGCATGCCGCCTACCACCGTCGTCCCGATCGACCGGCGGCTCGCGGCGCCCGCGCCGGAGGCGATCATCAATGGGACGGCGCCAAAGATGAACGCGAACGCGGTCATGAGGATCGGGCGCAGACGCAGGCGGGCCGCCTCGGTCACCGCCGCGACGATATCGAGGCCGGCTTCGCGGCGCCGCTTGGCAAATTCGACGATCAGGATCGCGTTCTTCGCCGCCAGCCCGATCAGCAGGACGAAACCAATCTGCGCATAGATGTCGACCTGCATGTGACGCAGCCACAGCAGCCCCAGCGCGCCGAACAGGGCTAGCGGCACCGTGAGGATGATGGTGAACGGCAACGTCCAGCTCTCGTATTGCGCGGCGAGGAACAGGAACACGAAGGACAGCGCGAGCGCGAAGACCAGGCCCGCGACCGAGCCGGCCTGCAGCTCCTGATAGGTAATGCCCGTCCAGTCATAGCCGAAATCCGCCGGCAAAACGCGCGCCGCGCGCTCCATCGCCGCGATCGCCTGGGCCGAACTGTAGCCCGGCGCCGCACTGCCGGTGATCTCCGCGGCACCGTAGAGGTTGTAATGAGGCACCGTGTCCGGCCCCACCGTCGGTTCGAGCCGGCCGAGCGTGCCCAGCGGCACCATGCTTCCCGCGGCGTTGCGCACGTAGAGCCGCGACAGGTCGCTGCGGTTCCCGCGGGCGTTGTCGTCGGCCTCGAGCAACACCTCGAAGGTGCGGCCGAACAGCGTCACATTGTTCACGTACAGCGAGCCGAGATAGATCTGCATCGTATCGAACACATCGCTCAGGTTGAGCCCGAGCAGCTTCGCCTTCACGCGGTCGAGATTGAAATCGTATTGCGGCGTCGACGTGTTGTAGCTGGTGAGCAGGGTGCGCCGCTCGAGTTCAGGCTGTTGCCGCGCCTGGGCGAGAAAGGCCTGGGTCGCCTCGCCGAGTGCGGCACTGCCCCGGCCGCTCAGGTCCTCGATTTCGAAATCGAAGCCGCCGAAGGTGCCGAGGCCGGCAATAGTCGGTGGAATCAGTGCAAGCGCCACCGCCTCCGGAATCTGATTGAGCTTCGGCTGTACCGTGGCGATGAGGTTGGCGACGCTCTGCTTCGCACCTCGCTCGTCCCACGGCTTGAGAATCACAAACTGGGCCGCACTGTTCGACGTCGTGCTGCGAGTGATGAAATTCAGACCGCTGATGGACAGCACGTTCGCCACGCCGGGCGTCGCCCTCAGGATCGCGCGGGTCTTCTCCATTACGGCTTCGGTGCGTTGCAGCGAAGCGCCATACGGGAGTTGCGTAATCACATAGAAATAGCCGGGATCTTCAACCGGCAAAAAGGCGGAAGGGATCGTCGAATGGAGCAGCCAAGTCACACCCAGGCCACACGCGAAGACCGCCAGCGCGAGCCAGCGCAGCCGGATCAAGCCGCGCAGCGAATTCGCGTAGTGGCTGCGCGCCCAGTTAAAGCCTTGATTGAACTTGCGAAACAGGATGAACCGCGGCGGCCTGTCCCGTCGCAACAGCAACGCGCAGAGCGCCGGACTGAGCGTCAGGGAATTGAACGCCGAGAGCGCCACCGAAATGGCGATGGTCAACGCAAACTGATTGTAGAGACGGCCCGTCACGCCCGGCAGGAAGGCGATCGGCACGAACACGGCGCCGAGCACTGCCGAGGTGGCAACGATCGGCCCCGTCACTTCCCGCATCGCCGCCTTCGCCGCAGCCATGGGCGTAAGCCCGCTCTCGAGCTGGCGTTGGACATTCTCGACCACGACGATCGCATCGTCGACGACGAGGCCGATAGCGAGGACCATGCCGAGCAGGCTGACCGTGTTCAGCGAAAAGCCGAGCACCAGCATGATCGCGAGGGTGCCGATGAGCGCCACTGGAATGGCGATCATCGGAATGAACGTGGTCCGCCAGCTCTGCAGGAACAGGAACACGACGCCCAGCACCAGCAGCAGCGCAAAGGTCAGCGTCTTCATCACCTCGACCATCGAGGCGGACACGAACATGGTGGTGTCGTAGGTGATGCCCCACGCCATCCCTTTCGGAAAGCGCTTTGCAAGCGTCTGCATCGTGGCCTTGACACGCTGGTCGAGGTCGAGCGCATTAGCGCTCGGCAACTGGAAGACGGCGAGCAGCGCCGCCGGGTGTTCGTTCACGGAGGCGCTAGAGGTGTACTGAAGCGCGCCCAGATCGATGCGCGCCACGTCGCGCAGATACACAGTGGCGTCGCTCGCCGTGCCGGCGCGCAGCACGATATTGCCGAATTGCTGCGCGTCCGCCAACTGGCCGTGGGTGTTGATCTGGTATTGAAACGTCGTGCCCGCCGGCGCCGGCGCCTCGCCGAACTTGCCTGCGGCGACCTGCACATTCTGCTCGGCGATCGCATGCTGGACATCGCTGGCTGTCATGCCGAGCGCGGCGAGCTTGTTTGGGTCGAGCCAGATGCGCATCGAGTAGCGGCGTTCGCCGAAGATCGTGACATCGCTCACGCCGGGCAGGCGCTTGAGCGAGTCGACGAGCTGGAGATAAGCGTAGTTGCTGAGGGTGACAGGATCGATCGAACCGTCTGGCGAATAGAGATTCACTGCCAGAACAAAGTTCGGATTCTGCTTCTGGATGGTGATGCCGGCCTGATTGACGATGCTGGGAAGCTGCGCCGTCGCCTGCGAGATGCGGTTCTGCACGTCGACCGCGCCGATGTCGATGTTGTAGCCGACGTTGAACGTGACGGTGATCGTGGACGTGCCATCGTTGGCACTCACCGACGACAGGTAGCTCATACCCGGCACGCCGTTGATCTGCTCTTCGAGCGGCGCGGTGACGGTGTCCGCCACGACCTGCGCGCTCGCACCCGTATAGGTCGACTTGACCAGAACCTGTGGCGGCGTGATCTGCGGAAACCGCTCCACCGGCAGGTTGAACCAGGCAATGAGCCCCGCGAGCACCATGATGATGGCGATCGACGATGCGAAGATCGGACGCTCGATAAAGAAATCGACCATTGACCTCGCCCCGAGTCCCAGGTAGCTTGACGGAAACGCGCCGGTATAGTTTCCGCCGTCGGTAGACATTGTCAATAGGCCTGGATCGTGACGCGCGAAACACAGACTCAACCTATCCGATCAGGCGGGCGTCCTACGCTGCGAGAGTCCGAAATTCGTCTGCAGCGCCTGCTCGATGTTGCGCAGCGCCATTTTCTTGCCGCTGGATATCGCGAGACCAGCCTTGAAGGCATCGCGCGAGAGGCGGGTATTGCAAAAAAAACGCTGTACGATCGATTCGGCAGCAAGGCGGGCCTGTTCAGCGCAATCGTCGAGACGCTGCGTCGTTCGTGGATCACGCAGCTCGGCGATATCGTGCTCGACGCGCGCCGTCCGGAGCATGTCCTCGAGAAGGTCGCGCTCCATCTGCTGGATGTGGGCACGCGGCCTGACATGATCGCATTGCATCGCCTGCTTCTGACCGAGGCCTATCGTTTTCCCGAACTCATCAGCGGGTATTACAACAAGGCGGGTGGACTACGCGGCATGGAGCCGCTTTCGGACTATCTTCGTTCGGCAGTCGCCGATAACGCATTGCAACTCGATGACGTTGCGCTGGCTACCGAGCAGTTTCTACACCTGGTACTCGGCGGGGTCCGCGCGCGGCTGCTGCTTGGCGCCACCAGGAGGCGCCCCGGCGCATCGGAGCGCAACAGAATCGCGCGTGAGGCGGTCCGCATCTTCCTCGCTGGATGCAAGGTGCTTTGAGCGAGCGCGTTCCGGTCTTCGTCCGATTCTGCCCGGCCGATATTCGCCTGGAGCGGCCGCGGCCGGCGGGATGCCGGCCCAATCCCCGTCTGCTTCCGGGGCCGCGCAACCGGCCACCGGCTGCTGCATTGCGACAATCGGGCGTCCGTATTCCCGGTTGCCGTGCCGCGTGTGGTCGAGGCGGCGAGGAATTGGCCCCCTGTACGTGTTTCCCTTGCCTAAACTCAAGTTGGTACGTGCCGAACTCTGACGGCACGAGCGCGGTAGCGCTCGCGCGCGAACTCCGGCACGTATTTGAAATCTGAAAGAACATGGGGGGCGGACATGACGACGGCTGTCAGCTTTCATATCGGCTATACGCAATACCTTGGCTCCGCTGGCGAGCCTGTCCAGTCATTGCCGGCCTTCGCACGTGACCCGGCGGCGCTGATTCCGCTCTATCGCGCGATGGTGCTGACACGGGCGTTCGACACGAAGGCGGTCGCGCTGCAGCGTACCGGCAAGCTCGGCACCTTTGCGTCGTCGGTCGGCCAGGAGGCGATCGGTGTCGGCGTCGCCAGCGCGATGCAGCCCGACGACGTGCTGTTCCCCTCGTACCGCGATCACGCCGCGCAATTGCTGCGCGGCGTCACGATGACGGAAAGTCTCCTGTATTGGGGCGGCGACGAGCGCGGCAGCGATTTCAGCGTGCCCCGTAACGATTTTCCGAACTGTGTGCCGATCGGCACACAGGTGTGCCATGCGGCCGGCGCAGCGTACGCGTTCCTGCTGCGTCACGAGCCGCGCGTTGCGGTGGCGATCTTCGGCGACGGCGGCACATCCAAGGGCGATTTCTACGAGGCGATGAACATGGCCGGCGTCTGGCAGGCGCCGCTTGTGCTCGTCGTCAATAACAACCAGTGGGCGATTTCGGTACCGCGCAGCCACCAGAGCGCTGCGCAAACGCTCGCGCAAAAGGCGATCGCTGCAGGGATAGAGGGGCTGCAGGTCGACGGCAACGACGTGATCGCCGTGCATCAGGTTGTCCACGCGGCGCTCGCCAAGGCTCGCCGCGGCGATGGCCCGACGCTGATCGAGGCGCTCAGCTATCGCCTTGGTGATCACACGACGGCCGATGACGCGACACGCTATCGCGACGCCGAGGTCATCGCCAAGCAATGGGAATACGAGCCGCTGCTTCGTTTGCGCACCTACCTGATGCACGTGAACGTCTGGACCAAGGCGCAGGACGAGGAACTCGGTAAGGCGTGCCGTGCGCAGGTCGAGCAGGCCGTCGACGCGTACCTGGCGATACCGCCTGCGGGCCCATCCGCGATGTTCGATCACCTGTATGAGGCGTTGCCCGCAGCGATGCGTGAGCAACTGGCGATGGCGCAACGTTTCGCTCCGGCTAAGGGGAACGGCGATGGCTGACCTCAACATGGTCGAGGCCGTCAATCAGGCACTCGCATATGAACTGGCGCACGACCCTACCGTTGTGCTGCTCGGAGAGGACATTGGCGTGAACGGCGGCGTATTTCGCGCGACCGTCGGGTTGCAGACGCGCTTTGGCGCTCAGCGGGTGATCGACACGCCGCTGGCCGAAACCGCCCTCGCCGGCTGCGCGATCGGCATGGCGGCGATGGGCGTTAAGCCTGTTGTGGAGATCCAGTTCGCGGGGTTTGTCTATCCGACCATCGATCACATCCTGAATCATGCGTCGCGTCTGCGGCATCGAACGCGCGGACGACTGACGTGTCCGCTGGTGATCCGTGCGCCATGCGGCGCAGGCATTCACGCACCAGAGCACCATTCCGAAAGCCCTGAAGCGCTGTTCGCCCACATACCCGGGCTGCGCGTCGTGACGCCGTCGTCGCCAGCACGCGCGTACGGCTTGCTGCTGGCGGCGATCCGGGACCCGGACCCGGTGATCTTCTTCGAGCCGACGCGGCTGTACCGGCTCTTCAGGCAGCCGGTGGAGGATGACGGCGAAGCGCTGCCACTCGACAGTTGCTTTACGTTGCGCGATGGGGCAGACGTCACACTGGTGAGTTGGGGCGGGGCGTTGCAAGACGTGCAGGCTGCGGCCGATCTGCTTGCGCAGGAAGGCGTGATGGCCGAGGTGATCGACGTGGCCACGCTCAAGCCGCTCGACATGAACACCATTCTCGCGTCGGTGGCGAAAACCGGACGCTGCGTGATCGTGCATGAGGGCTCGCATGCCGGAGGGGTCGGCGCGGAGATCGCCGCCAACATCGCCGAGCGCGGACTGTACTCGCTGCTCGCACCGGTGCAGCGCGTCACCGGTTATGACGTGGTGGTGCCGCTGTACAGACTCGAGAATCAATACATGCCAGGCACTGAGCGCATCGTTGGCGCGGTCAGGCAGGCGCTGGAAGCGTAGGGATGCCATGAAAATCTTCAAACTGCCTGATCTCGGCGAAGGTTTGCAGGAAGCGGAGATCGTCGAGTGGCACGTCAAGAGCGGCGAAGACATTCGCGCGGATCAACGGCTGCTGTCGGTGGAAACGGCGAAGGCGATCGTCGATATTCCGTCGCCTCAATCCGGCCGAGTCGCGAAGCTGTTCGGCCAGCCCGGCGATATCGTGCATCTGGGGGCGCCGCTCGTCGCATTCGAAGGAGCGGCCGACGAAGCCGATGCCGGTACCGTGGTCGGTCATATGGAGGTCGGCCAGCAGGTGGTGCACGAAGCGCCGGCGGCGCTCGGCGGCAGCCCGGGCACGGGTGTCGGCACGATCAAGGCGATCCCGGCGGTGCGGGCGCTCGCGCGCAAGCTTGATGTCGATCTTGCGATGGTGACACCGTCGGGGGCGGAGGGTGTCATCACGGCGGCTGACGTGCAGCGCGTCGCGAAGATACTCGCTCAGCTCGGTCCGCCCGAAGTGCTGCGCGGCGTGCGGCGCGCGATGGCGCAGAACATGGCGCGCGCGCAGAGCGAAGTGGCGGCCGCGACCGTCATCGACGACGCCGACATTCATGAGTGGCCGCCACATACCGATGTGACGGTCCGCCTGATCCGTGCGCTGGTAGCAGGATGCAGCGCCGAACCCGGCCTCAACGCATGGTTCGACGGACATGCGGGACGGCGCCACGTACTGGAAAAGATCGACCTCGGCATTGCCGTCGATCTACCGGATGGCCTCTTTGTACCGGTATTGCGCGACGTTGCGCACCGCAACGCAGCGGATCTGCGCGGCGGCCTCGACCGGATGCGTGTCGACATCCGGGCACGCAAGATTCCACCGGAGGAACTGCGCGGCAATACGATCACGTTGTCGAACTTCGGCATGATCGCCGGCAAATACGCAGCTCCCGTGGTCGTGCCGCCCACTGTCGCGATCCTCGGAGCGGGGCGCATTCACGAGCAGGTCGTGGCGGTAAGTGGCGTTCCGGCCGTGCATCGGATCTTGCCGCTTAGTCTGACGTTCGACCATCGGGTCGTCACGGGCGGCGAAGCAGCACGGTTTCTCGCCGCGGCGATCGTGGATCTGCAGATGGCGCAGTAGCTGTGACTGCGCGAATTCAAAAATTCAGAAGGTGTATGCGTTGTGTCCAGCTTGGGACGTTCGCAGATTTAGGCACAGCGAAATCGTATGCCAATCCGTAAATCGATCGAGGCGTGCCGGTTCGCAGCTTCTTGCAGCGCACCCGGTCTTTGGATCGCTTCGTCTGCAAAACGGCCCAACCCGTGGAACAGTTACAAGATAAGTATTGACGCTGGTACCACTTGGCGGTTAAGGTGCCGCATGAAGTTCAAGAAGTTCGATTGCTGTTCATCAATTGCTCGCTCCTCAGCGGTATTCGTTGTCCTCTCCCTCCTTGACGCTTCATACGCTCTTCAACGGAGCACATTTTCCCGTTTTTTCTCAAGGATTTTTCATGGATACCGGTACCGTTAAGTGGTTCAACGATAGCAAAGGTTTTGGCTTCATCACCCCGGACAAGGGCGGTGACGACCTTTTCGCTCACTTCTCCGAAATCAGCGGCGACGGCTTCAAGACGCTGGCTGAAAATCAGAAGGTGAGCTTCGAAACGAAGCAAGGCCCGAAGGGTCTGCAGGCAGCTAACATCAAGCCGCTGTAAAGTTTGAAGAGCCCGGCGTTCCGCGACGGACGCCGGGTTGCAGGGACATCCTTACGGAGCGTTGTTTCCTGAAGTTGCGCGTTCGCTCCTGGCTGCATCGGTTTCGCCGGCAGCTTGCCAAGCGCCATACGTCTCATTGCGCTCATTTTCCCCTCTGGCATTAGCGCCACGTCTTCGCTTTCCGACTGCTTCAGATTCGGCCTGAGATGCCTTTGAATCGGCGTACCTGTGCACATTTCGCAAGGTACGCGCGCACTCGACATTATTAAAACTAAAATGCAGAACAAACAAATTCAACAATACAACGGCTATGCCGTCCAGCCCTCGGCGCATCGTTTGCCCGACGGCAGTTTTTCCTCCAACCTGCTGCTCGAACGCGCCGATAGCAAGCGCGCGGACGGCCGCTACCAGTTCTATTCGCTCGATTACTTCACGAGTGAGGAGCAGGCGTTGCAGCACTCGACACGCTGGGCACGCAACTGGGTCGACACGCGCGGTTAACGGCGACGCCCCAGATCTGCACGCTCAACGCATCTCAGGCATCAGGACGCGTGCAATAAGGCGCCCGCAAACATCACGCGCGATCGATCGGTTACCTTTCGGTTTGAGCCGGGCTCAGTGCGAACTTCTGGATTTTCTCTATCGACGTCTTCGGCATTCTGCACACGGCATGGAAGTCGACGACGCTCTTGAGCTTTCAGAATGGGTCGAAGTGTGAACGCAGGCGCGGGCGGACGGCAATCACCCATCGGTCACTATGCGGCCGAGATGGAATGGACATGGCTTCCCTTCGGGCATGACGGCATCTACTTCGTGGTCGACGCCTGAGGAGGCGATGACCCGAACTGGCAGCAATGCGGTCGCACTGGCATAGCCTGCCGAGCATGTGGCGACTGACGATCAGAAGGCCAACTTCTTTATCACACACATTGTTGATGGCGTGCCGCTGGCGCGCGCGAACACGGGTACCTTCTGCATAGACTTGGGTTCTGGCTCTAGCGCTCAGGGGGATTCCAGGATGGCGCGATCAAAGCCGTCAGTATCAATCAGCATTTCGGCGTAGGCCACCGACGCGCGCCTTGCGTCGCCGGCATTCACGAAGGGCCTCTTGCCGGGCACACGGAATAAGCGACTTCGCGGGTTGTCCGTCATGGAATCCGGGTCGCTGATGCGAATCGACGCATCGAATCCTTCCTCGTAATTGTGACCATATCCTGGTTGAGTCGTGCGATGCGGATACACGAGTAGGGAAATATCGAGACCGCGATAATGGCGAATGGTTGTCATCAGGTCACTCCTTTTGGCCGCAGCAAGCAGCACGTTTTTGATCGTTGTGCAGGTTTGGCCGAAGGAGATACGCCCCCGAGCCACACCGACGAGGCGACCGGAACGAAGTTTCCTGGCTAGCTGTCCGGTACGCGGATACCCGAGCTTCGTGCTTAACATCCGCAAGCGTTCCCTCACCCGGCATTCCGCTCACGTTTGTCCGATCGGGCACCACACTGTCCCGAACTCACGAAGTGGATCGCTCCCGTATCCTTGGCCAGCCTCATCGCGCGTGGCAAGCAGACGCTGTTGATCGTGGTGTTCTTGAAGAGTTTGCAACGTAAGCGTAGAGGTGGAACCAGGCAGACAGCCGTCGCCGGCCATCTAAGCCAACGCTATGACAATCCGGGAAGTGCCCCGCTTTGCCGACCCCACGTTTCAAGGTACGCGCGACAGTACTATCGGTCAATACAATTCTGGTAACAGCCTCTGCGTCTGCGCCGCCCGATGTAACCCGTTCCAGCGTATAGTGAGCCATACCCTGTGGAGTGACCAACATGTCGACACACCCGATTCTTCTCTACAAGGGGTACGAACTTCATCCCCTTGTCTTTCCCCGCACATTCAGTCGCTTTGACGGACATTCCCGTTACGCGGAAGGTTACGAAATTGCAGTACGGATATGTCGTCCGGCGGCGACAGCAATTCCCTCCGCAAGCCGGGTCTTCAGGCTGAACCAAACGCATACATTCTCTGACTTCGGTACGGCAAGGCGAGCCGCCCGGCAGCAGGGAAAGGACATCGTCGACGGAAAGGTGAGCGGCGCTTCGGTCATCGACATATAAAAACGCCGCTGACGGACAGCATCCATCGATGTGCTCGATCGTGCGACGAATTGCTGTGTGCCTGATGGCCGATCTGATCGCCGCTCCCACATAAAAGGCGGCTGCCGCAATAGCGGGACAGGGCTGCGATCGACGTGCTGCTCGGGACGCTCGCCGGCGATCATCCTCCCGAACGATTCGCGATTTTGCCTTCCGCGAAGATTCGATGTGGCCGGCTGCAAAAACGTACCGCAGACCTGCAAGTCGAGCAGCAATCGGCGTCGCTGGCTCACGCCGTCTCGTCGCCCCACCCCCGAAATGAAGTCGGTCCGGATAGCCGTTGCATGTCACGCTCGGCAATGGCGTGGTCGCGGATGCGTCCGCGTCGTGCCAGAGGCGCAAACACCGCATTGGTCTCCTCGCAGGCGGCCGGGTAACGCTGGAACTCCTTATTACCTGACGAAAGGGTGAATCGATTTCCGCCAAAAAGGGCGAACGGGGCTGCAATGCACTTTCGCGCGCTTCGTTTCGCCGTCGTTGAATTGTTGACGTCGAGACTGCTTGCCGCGCATGTCGGAGGCGCATTCTGCGTCGCCACATGATGAACCGGAGAAGAGAGGCAGTCCGATGTGGATCTTCGGATCGCCGCCGCCTACCGGCGCTGCGGTACGTAAGTGCCGGGTTGACTTGCATGTTCCCTGTGCTTCTCTGACGGCGCCTGGAGCACGGGTTTTTCTGTACAAATCCATCAATGGGCGTAGCATGAAATCGTCACTCTACCTGCGACCGTTCCTCGCGTCCTTAAGCTGCGTACCCGACGGAACCGGAGATCCGCTTTCACCCAAAACCGAAACGTGGCCGACCTCCTGAAGGGCAGCGGACGCAGTGGCCACGTCGCTCCGCTCCGTCTTTTCCGCTACACAATGAGACGGCCCTCAAAGGTACCGATCACAACCGGTTCCCCGTCTCTACCGCGGGCTCGAACTCCATCCGCTGGTGGTTGACTCAGAGCCGTTGCAATCATTGGAGTGTGGTATGGAAAGAAACGACCTGCTGAAATGGATTCGGTGCAATGGTGCTGACATCGTCGATCGGTTTCTGCCGCCCGGCGCGCAGGGCGAACTGGATAGCCTCATCCATGACCGCCGTCACGAGATCGATGCGGGCGCGTTTCTGATGTTCATGTCGATTCGTGCGCTTCTATGCGAACGCGGCATGGAAAGCTGCGATTCGGATCGCGAGGCCGGACAAATCATGGCCATGCTGAGCGCCTAGGTCGCGCTTTTCGAGGCCCCTCTGCGACAGTCGCAATCGAGCGATAACCCCAAAGGAATACCATGCGCTTCAATTCCACCCTGATCGTTATCGACCCGACCCCCCGGCGGGCCGACGGCGAGTACATGGCCCACGCACGCATCAGCGGCAGCCGTGCCGACGGCACCGGGTACGAGATTCATTCGAGTGGCGATCTGGCAGGCTTCGACGCACGCGAGGACGCGATAGCCTATGCGAAGAACTGGGCGCAGGACTGGCTGCACGCGCGCTTCGGGTGACAGAGGTCTCACCTACGGAAGCAACGAGAGACGGATTGGCGTGCAGGCCGGCCATTCGCCATCAGAGGAAGATGCAGCGGGATGTTGCTCACGCGTTTCGATCCAATCGCTTGCCCATCGGTTCTGGTAAACCGGTGCCTCTGCTTGACGGCCACAGTAACCGACAGAGTAGAACTCGAAAAGCAGGGGCCGTACGGACATCGGATCACCTAAGCGTCAGGTCTAAAGAGAAAGAGCCGTCGGATAGAGAGCGAGCACACAGCGTATCGGCGGGACTGCGTGGGTCGCATTGTCGGGCGAGCAGCCTTTGCGCGACATCGACCGAATCAGTTTCGCGTCGCGCATCCGTGAGAGCCACCCCGGCCAGCAACGTCTTCTCCCGGGTTGGTCAGGAGTTGCAGGTTGACGCCCAGGTCTCTTTTAGCAATTGATTGGTCTCTCCAGGATGTCGTGTTCAAGCTGCAATTGGCGGATATCGCGTCGAAGCGATTCGACCTGCCGCTCCAGTTCTCCCCGCTCAGGGGCGTGCGGCGAATCGTTGTGGCGTTTCATGAAAGGCCGGACACGAACGCTCACCACTGTCCAGAAAATCCAGGCGGTTCATTACGAGTACATGGACTACCTCCAGGTAGTCCAAGACGGTGTAAACCCGATGGATCCCGCGACGAACTGGCGCGTAATATCGGTTCGGCTAAAGATCTCCTCAATTTCTTCGCCGGAGTAGGCATGCGACTGTCCGATTTTATCGTGCAGGAAATGGAGCCCATTCTGGCGCAGTGGGAGGCGTTTGCCGCCACGCTGCTGCCAGCCGCTGGCAACATGGGCTCCCTCGCGTTGCGCGACCACGCGCAGCAGATTCTGGAAGCAGTAGCCAGGGATTTGCAGACTTCGCAGACCAGGGAAGCGCAGCACGAAAAATCCTTGGGGAGGGCACCCCGGCTGACGGATGCGCCGGAGACAGCTGCGCAATCCCATGCGGTCCTGCGCGCTCGAGGCGGTTTCAACATCAACCAGCTGGCCGCGGAATACCGCGCTTTGCGTGCAAGCGTGCTGCGTTTGTGGATGGATGAGTGTCAGCCCGATGCGCCTCATCTGGATGACATCATCCGCTTCAACGAGGCCATCGATCAGGCGCTGGCCGAATCACTCGGTTTTTTCAGCACACAAGTCGAGCAGGCTCGCAATCTGTTGCTTGGGATGCTCGGACACGACATGCGGAGCCCGCTGCAGACGATCCAGGTGACAGCTTCATATCTGTCCGCGCTCAATGCGGGGCAGCGCGTTTCAGAAGCTGCAGCCCGTCTGGTGCGCAGCGGCGCCCGGATGCAGGCACTTCTGGATGATCTGTGCGATTTCAACCGAACAAGGCTCGGGCTAGGTATTAACGTCATACCTGCTGCCGTTGATCTGACGAACGTGTTCACTGATGAGCTGGACCAGTTGCGCGCAGTCCATCCAGACCGGCAGATCGAGCTCGAGGTGCACGGTGACGTTCAGGGTGTCTGGGACGGTCCGCGTCTGCAGCAACTGCTCGGCAATCTCGTTCTGAATGCGCTCAGATATGGCGCGCGAGACGCGCCCGTGCGCGTCGTGGTGACTGGCGAGGAGGCCGAGGTGCGCTTCGAAGTCTGCAATAGCGGACCAGCCATCGAGGGACTGTTGCTGGAGCGCATCTTTGATCCTCTTCAGCGAGGTCCCGAGCGAAAAATCAACGAGGACGCGCATGGCAGCCTTGGGCTCGGGCTGTATATCGCGAGCGAAATCGCCAAGGCGCATCACGGCGCGATCGAGGCGCGGTCAGATAAAGAAGAGACCGCATTCACCGTACGTCTGCCGCGCCGGGCGTAGCAGGCGAGCCCGGCTTGGTAACGGGCATGCCACGAATTATGTGGGTGGGGGGATCTGCTGGTGGTTTTACACCTGCCGAGACGCGCTATTCCATCGCCGGTCCTCACAGACCGACCACGACTGCATGAAGCAAATCCGCAGCATCGTCGCAACAGGAAGGGTGCGCGCCCCGATTACCTATTCGGTTCGTGCTGCTCCATGCGCGCGATCAGCCTCGATCATTAGAACCCGGTCAGATCTCATCGAGAAAACGCGCTCGCGCACGCTTCGCCGTCGTATCAGACCAGGATGGAGTTGCGCGGACGAACTCCGGCTCACGGCATTCGGCCTGGAAGTGCCCGACCGCGCAGCAAGGAGCGCAACGGCTGAAGCGGGAAGAACCAAGGTGTCAGTCGCCGCCATGGGGGTCTCGCGTCGCAATTATTGTTTCATCGCGCCAGTTGCGTTCGAGTTTGACGCGCCTTGAGGCGACATCGCCTGCTCACGCTTCTGCATCAATGTGCCACTGGCGGGCTTGCTATTGCCGGCGTCCGCAGCACGGCCCATGCTCTGGCCGGCGGCACCCGGCTGCGCGTTTTGAGTATCGCGGTGTGCTGGCGCAGCGTTGCCGGTGTTGGTCTGCGCAAATGCGCAAGCGCTAGCGATGATGGAAATTGCGCTGATTCCTGCCATTATCAACTTCATGATCGTCTCCGGTTCGGGACCTGCTTTCGCATCTCTGACCCGCGTGCAGCATGAGGCATGCCCGGAGGAAGTGGCGAACAATAAGCGTGCGCTGTTGCCGCCCGCGAGAAGGGGATCGAAATCTCTTGCCATCTTTTACCTTGTGTCAGCGTGCAGGCGCTGCTCTGTAGCGACGGTTCCTGCGCGGGCTCATTGCTGACGATGTGACGGGTCACGACCGTTGCATCATTCCAGTCAAATCTGAAAAACCAGGTGGATGGCTCAACCCGGGTTTCAGCAATCTCGCAGCTTTGCATGCCATCCGCCAAGAACGGGACCGGCCGTCCAGCAAACACCGCCTGGCTGCGTGTGTAACGTGTGGCTTCGCATTCCGACAGCTTGGGCTTAGCGCCAGCATCGCGAATCGATGGCTCGCCGGCGCGCCTGTCAAGCAACGCCGCTATCGAGGCCGGCTTTCGCAGGAACGCCATCCGTTCTCCGCGAGCACAACACGGTGTCCGCGACTCTCCAACGCCAGTTGCAGCGCGCATCGGTTTTCAAGTTCATCGTCGATGAGCAGTACGGTGGACATGACATGTGGGAAGGGATGAATATTCACTTCTGCCGGTGAAAAAAAGTCGCTTTTTCTCGAATTAGTGTCGGATTCTTCCGTCGTTGTTTCGTCTATGCGGGGTAGACCACACAATCAGCGCACAGTTAATTAACGAAAAACCATAATCCTTGCAAGGCATGAATAACCACGATCGATTATGAAAAGTTGAAACCTCGGCTGGGTTGTGTAGCGGCGGCAAGCCTTGGACCTGCAGTCGGAAGGGAGTCCGCAAATACCGTTTATGTCTGCGGCCGGTCACGACTCTGCGGCAAAAGAATTCGCTCCGGCCTTGCAAATGCAGGACAGCGGACCTGCGCAACTGAGCGTGACAAATGGGGGCGCCGTTTCCAGTTCGAGCGGGACTCTGCAGATCGGGGGCGGATCGACGGCGACGGCCGTTGTCAGTGGCGCTGGCAGCACGCTTTCCGCCGGAACCTTTCTCGGCGTCGGTGTCAGTCCGAGCAGTGTAGGCATGCTGACGATCACTGACGGTGTCAGGGCGACGAGTGGCAGCGGGACTTACCTCGCCTTCGATGGGGCCTCGGGCGGCCTGCCGCCATCCGCAGGAACGATCGTGGTGTCGAACGGTGGGTTGCTCACGTCACCGCTCCTCGTGATCGGTTCGAGCGGGGCTGCGGATTTGCCGATCAAGTCCAACGGCACTGTGACGATCAGCGGGAAGACGATTGTCGGCGCCATCGCGGGGCCTGCAACCGCAGGCGGGATGTTCGGCACGAATCCTGCGATTCTTCACGCAGCAACGATTCTTTCCTATGCTTTAAGCAACGGCGAGCCCGCCGGAGCTGCCATTGCCGCGTCGCAGGACCGAGGGCCGCACGCCTGCGCCGTGACATCGAATCAAAGCAGCCGTTCGCGCGTGTTTCGATGATTCACCGGCTACCGGGCGGTCTGGATTGCAACGTTTGGACTACCCAGCAAACGAACGGAGCGTGGCGATGAAGCGGAGCGAGTCACCCCAGCCGGTCACGATGCTCGAAGCACTGATACCGATCGCTGGCCTCGTCTTTCTCGTCAGTCTGTCCTTCTACCTGTTCGGCGATGGTGGTGCGAACGGGCCGAACCAGGTGGCACTCGTCGTGGCGACCATGCTGGCCGTATTCGTCGGTTGGCGTCGCGGTCATTCGCTCGCTTCGCTGGGCGAGGCCGCGAATGCCAGTGTCAGTTCCGGTATCGGCGCGATTCTCATCCTGTTCGCAGTCGGCGCGCTGATCGGCACGTGGGCGCTCAGCGGCACGATCGTCGCCATGGTCTATTACGGGCTGAAATTGCTGAGCCCGGACTACTTTTACGTCACGGCGGCTGGAATCTGCGCGGTGATCTCGTTCGCCATTGGGACCTCGTGGACTGTCGTGGGTACGATCGGAATCGGCCTGATGGGCATTGCGCACAGCATGGTCCTGAGCCCCGCCATAACGGCCGGTGCGGTGATTTCCGGCGCTTATTTCGGCGACAAGTCTTCGCCGCTCTCGGACACCGCGAATCTTGCGGCCGCTGCCGCCGGTGTCGACCTGTATCAACACGTGCGCGAGACGCTGCTGACATCGCTCGTCGCGATTGTCATCACGCTGGCCGTGTTTTATCTGCTTGGCCGCCCGGGCGCCTTCGATGCGAGCGCGGAGGTTGCTGCAATGCAGAGCGCATTCTACATATCGCCCGTGCTGTTCCTGCCGCTCATTCTTGTCGTCGTGCTGACGCTGTTCCGGCTTCCGCCATTTACCACCATCTTTCTTGGCGCATTGGCGGGTGGCGTGGTTGCCGTTTTCGTCGAGCCAGCGCGAGTCCTCGCATTTGCCGCCGCGCGAGAGGGCGTGCCGATCCCGATTGCGATGCTCAAAGGCGTATGGCTTGCGCTTGGGAGCGGCTACAGGTCCACGACTGGAAATCCAGTGCTTGATACGCTCCTCACTCGCGGCGGTATGGACAGCATGTTGAATACTATCTGGCTGATCATCACGGCGCTGGCATTCGGAGGGGTGGTCGAGAAGTGCGGTGCGATAGAACGCCTCATTGCTCCGGTAGTCAATTGGGCCAGGAGCGGTGGGGCGCTGGTCGGCTCCCTGGTCCTGGCGACGATCGCGACGAACATCGTTACGGCGGACCAGTTCATCGCAGCCGTGCTGCCGGCCCGGATGTTCAGAAGTGCATTCGCGGCACGCGGCTACGCGCCCATCGTGTTATCGCGTTCCGTTGGTGATTCGGCCACGACCACAGGCGCGCTGATCCCCTGGAACAGTTGCGGCGCGTTTATGGCGGTGACCCTTGGCGTGCCGACACTCAGCTATGCGCCCTATGCCGTATTTTGCGTGGTAAGTCCGCTGCTGACGGTGGCGATCGCCTACGCGGGTATCCGCATGCCACGCGTCCCTCCAGCCCAAGCCGGGACCTCAACGGCAGGCGGCCCGCCAACTCCGGTCCATGAAGACGCCAAACAGAATTGACGGGTATTCTTACTCGAGTCGTGAGGCACCCTCGCTCGTGGCCGATACCCGGCGCGCGATGTGTTTCCAACCTATTGCAAGCGTTCTTCCGTCCGACGAACCGTCGGCAATACTGTAAGGAGCAGTCAAGATGAAAATGCAACGAAACGCTCCCCGGATCGCGTCCATGATGCTCGCCGCGGCGTTCACACTGGCTCAGGCAGGCGTCGCGGTGTCGCAGACGGCTGCTCCGCAGAGCGCCAGCGAGATGCATAGGACCGGCATGCCCGAGACGCAGCAGCAGGGCGACATATCGTACGTGACCGGCGGAGTCGGTCGCGACGAGTCGACTGCGCTGCGGCAGGCACGAAGGCAGTGGCCGTTGTCACTGCAGTTCACCGGTCCCGGGGCGAGCTATGTGGCCGACGTCCAGGTGAAGATTGCCAAGGCTGGCGGCGCGGCCGTGTTCGAGGCCACGTCGAAGGGGCCATACATGCTCGTGCGGCTGCCTCAAGGGCGCTATACGGTCAACGCCACTTACGGCAGCGTGACCAGAAGGGAGACTGTGAACGTCCGCGGCAATGGCAGCGCGCGTGCGACGTTCGCGTTTCCGTCCACCCACTGAGCGCGGTCCCGACGCCGCGCCGAAGCTCGCGCGCGTCGGGTTCGTTTGACGAGGGGGCCTGGACCCAGCCATGGGCTTATTTGGCTTTTACACGCCAGTATCTGTACTTTTGCGGAACGAAAGCCTCATGCCTTGAGCACGTTCTTCCCCTTCGTCCCGAGCAACGGCAAGTCGCGGATCCGCACACCGGTCGCGTCGTCGATCGCATTCGCGAGCGCCGCGGCGGCCGGGCCTTGCGCCGCTTCTCCGACCCCGAGGAATGGCAAGCCCGGCCGGTCGATCAATAGCACGTCCACGCGTTTGGGTACGGACGAGAAGCGCATGATCGGATAAGTGCTCCAGTCATAGCTCGTGATGCGTTGCGGGTCGAAATGCGTTTCTTCATAGAGCGTCCAGCTCGTGGTTTGCAAAATGCCGCCTTCGATCTGATTGCGCACGCCGTCCGGATTGACGATCTGTCCGCAATCGACGGCTGCTACGACACGCTCGATGCTGAGCTCGCCGGTATCGCGCATGACCGTCACGTCCATCGCGACGGCAAGGTAGGCCATCAGGTTCTTGTATTGGGCAAACGCAAAGCCGGTACCGTGCGAGCGCGGGCTCGAGTCGCCCGTTCGCGCGCTGCGGGCTCGCCAGCCGAATTGATCGACTACGGCGCTAATGACGCCATGCGCGCGCGGATCATCGAGATGTTCGAGGCGAAACGCCACGGGGTCGGCGTGCGCGGCTCTGGCGAGTTCGTCGATGAAGCTCTCGATCGCGAACACGTTCATGTGCGCGCCGAGCGAGCGCATGGCAGAGACGCGTATCGGCATCGTCGGCACGAAATGATGCTGTACGTGCAGGCTGGGCACGCGGTAAAGCGGAATGCTGTTGCGGTCGCCTCCGCCTTCCGGCATCGGAATCGGCTTCGGCGGCGCGGGGGTGAACGGTTGCGCAAGGAGCTGCGCGGGCAACAGGCGGCCCGCATTCTCGATACGGTTGTTATGCGTGTTGCTCCATAGCTCGTAACGCCAGTCGGCAAGCGTGCCTGCCGAATCGAGCGTTGCATTCGCCTCGACTGTCATGGCCGGGCCGAACGGCTCCCACATGTGTTCCTGTTCGCGCATCAATTGCACGCGCACCGGGCGGCCAGGCAGCTCGCGTGCAACGAGGGCGGCGTCGGCCGCGACATCGTCCGCGCCTGCACTCGCCACCGGTCCTTTCATCTAGCCTCCATCGCCGAGCCGTCCGCGCATCATGGTTCCAGACTACGTCGCGCGGCTCCAGGTGGCGCAAGCGGCATTCCTGATATTCGCGGAAGTCTGCGGCTGTCCGCCGCTCCGCGGTTGGCCGCTGTCTACGAGGACGGAAGCTCTAGGGGCGAACAGCGGCAGGTCGCGATAACGGTCTCGCCTAGCCCGCTGCGATCGCGATGGCGATCTGCACGAAAAGCACCTTGACGATGGTCATCGACGGAAAAATCATCGCGTACATGACGTCGGGCTGATCCGTCGGCGCGATGCGGTTGGCGAAGGCGAGAATCGCGGGATTGCCGGTCGCCCCGCAGATCACGCCGACCGATGTATCGAAAGACAGTCTGAAGACCCACAGGCAGCACACAGCCGTGACGCCGACGAGCACCAGCAGCGTGATCACGCCATAAAGCAGCAGCAGCGGTCCGGCGGTGCCGACGGTCGCGACGAACTTCGGTCCGCAAGACAGGCCCACCTGCGCGAGAAAAATCGTCAGCCCGAGATTGCGCAGCACGAGATTTGCCGAGAGCGGCATCACCCACACGAACGGTCCGTTGCGGCGCGCCTTGCCGAGGCACAGCGCGACCAGTAGCAACGCCGCGAGACCCAGGCTGAATGCGCCGAGACCGGGCGCGCGCAGCGGGATCGCGCCGACCAGCAGCCCCGCTGCCGCGCCGATACCCAGACAGATGAAACTGAGGTCGGCCGTGCCCTTGATCGAATCGCCGAAAAACGCGCGGACCCTCGCGCGATGCGCGCTACTGACGAGCAGGCCGACGCGGTCGCCAGCTTCGAGAACGAGCTCTGGCGTCGACAGTAGATCGGCGTCGCCGCGCCGCACGTGCGCGACCGCGCAGTTCACGCCATCCGGAAAGCGCAGCTTGCCGAGCGCCGTGCCGACGACTGACGGACTCGACGCGAACACGCGCATATAGTCCAGGTCTTCCCGATGACTCGAGATACGCCCGGGCTGTAGCTCGCCGCAGAGCGCCGTTGCTTCGTCGAGCGGGCGGCGCTCGGTGGCGGTGGCAAGGAGGACGTCGTCGGCGCGCAGCGTGAAGTCGTCGCTGGGCAGTTGATTGTGATGCGCGCGCCGCACGGCCGCGATCACTACGCCGGCAGGCAGGCGAATCGAGAGTTCCGACAGCCTGAGACCGAACAGACTGGCATTGCGCAGCGCGATTTCCGCAGTCTCCAGCACCTTCGCGGGCGGTTTCGGTATTTTGGCTTTCAGGACCGAGTTCAGCACATAGAGGAATAGGATCGGCCCGGCCACGCCGAACGGATAGGTGACGCTATAAGCCACGGCGGCATCGCTGCTTTTCATCGATGCGATGGCAACCTGCAGGCTCGCCGTGCTGGTGCCGCTGCCGGCGAACATGCCGAGCGCATCGGCGAGCGTGATGCCGAAATGGATGAAGGCGCACGCCACCAGACCCGAAGCGATCACGCCCAGACATGCGGCCGCGTTGGCCTTCACGCCTTCCCGGCTCGTGAGCCCGCGGAAGAACTGCGCGCCGTACTGAATGCCGATGCCATACAGAAACAGCAGCAGACCGAGCGTGCCCAGCAACGCCGGCGGCGCGGATTTCGGCGCGAACGCTCCGAGCGCCAGTCCAACGAACAGCACGGCCCCCGAGCCTAGAGCCACGCCCTTGATAGTGATTTCGCCGACCAGGTAGCCGAGCGCGATGGTCAGAAAAAGCGCGAACAGCGGCTGAGTTTCGAGGAAAGTTCTGACTGCTTCCATGCCGCCCCCTATAGGTGGACAAAGCAACGCGACTGAGCGCCTCCACCGGGCAGGCCTCGCGTTCGACGCGCGGCAGTTGCTGACGATATTCGTTGCTGCTATCGCATTGCGCCTGCGAGGTAGCCCGAGCCGAGACCTACGATCAGATCGAGTGCGCCGTTCTTCAACGCTTGCGTCGCGACCACGCCCGCCGCTTTCAATGCGGCCGCGTCGATGCGCGACGCGTCCGATAGCTCGACACGCAACCGCGTGGCCGCCAGCGCGTCGAGCTTCCTGATGTTGGCCGCGCCGCCCAGCGCCGCACGAATCTTTTCCGCGCGCTCCGTTTCCTGCGGCGAGTTTTGCACCGAGGCCGCCACACCCGCTGGAGCCGCCGCCGCTGCGCCTTCCACACCAGGCACCCCCGCCGCCGGCAAATCCGCTTCGGCGCCCGCTGTCTTCAGATAGTCCTGCATGTCGGTTTTCATGTTCTCCGACAACGGCCCGAAGATTGCCTGCACGCCGTTGCCCACGCGCACCACACCCGCGGCGCCGAGCGCCTTGAGCTTGGGTTCGTCGACGCCCGCCGGGTCCTTCACGGAGATGCGCAGCCGCGTGATGCAAGCGTCGAGACTCGTGATATTGGAGCGGCCGCCGAAGGCGAGCACGAGTTCGCGCGAACGTCCTCCCGCGCCGCTCGCGGCAACCGCCGCTGTTTCCGCCGCGTCGTCCTCGCGACCGGGTGTCTTGAGGTTGAAGCGCGTGATGACGAAGCGGAACACGCCGTAATAGATCACCGCGTAAATTGGACCAAGGATGAAAACGTACCACGCGTGCGTGGCCTTCCCACCGATCAGGTTGAACATCAGAAAATCGATGCCGCCTTGCGAAAACGTGAAGCCCATGCGCATGCCCAGTGTGTTCGCCACGAACTGCGCCGACGCCGCGAGGCATGCGTGAATCAGGTAAAGCACCGGCGCGACGAACAGGAACGCGAATTCGATCGGCTCGGTGATGCCGGTGAGGAAAGAAGTCAGCGCGGCCGAGACCATCATGCCGCCGACGGCCACCTTCTTCTCCGGCTTCGCGCAATGCCAGATCGCGATCGCCGCGGCCGGCAGGCCGAACATCTTGAACAGGAACGCGCCCGCCAGGATGCCCGCGGTCCGGTCGCCCGCGAAAAAACGGGTGATGTCGCCGTGAACCGTCCTGCCGGTCGTCGGGTCGAGGTAGCTGCCCATTTCGAAGAAGAACGGCACGTTCCAGATGTGATGCAGGCCGAACGGAATCAGCAGACGTTCGACGAAACCGTAGACCGTCGCGGCGGTGCGCGGGTCGGAAACCGCCGCCCAATGCGAAAAAGCCTTGATTGCGCTGCCGATCGGCGGCCACACGAAAGACAGGATCGCGCCGAGCACGATCGAGCCGATCGCGGTCACGATCGGCACGAAGCGCTTGCCCGCGAAGAAGCCCAGATAGGGCGGCAACGTGATCCGGTAGTAGCGGTTGAACATCCATGCCGCGAGCCCACCGGCGAGGATGCCGCCGAACACGCCGGTCTGGATCGACGGTATGCCCATGATCGTGTCGGTTTCGACGCCCTGGAGCTTGCCGATCACACCCAACGTGGCTGTCATCACCAGATATCCGATCGTTGCGGCGATGCCCGAGACGCCATCGTTCTCGGTGAAGCCGAGCGCGACGCCGATCGCGAAGATCAGCGGCAGGTTGCCGAAGATCACGTCGCCCGCGTTCTTCATCAGCGCGAGCACGACGGCCGGCACGTAACCGTGAAAGTCGGTGGCGCCGAGACCGAGCAGCAGGCCGGCCACCGGGAGCACGGCGACGGGCAGCATCAGCGATTTGCCGATCTTCTGCAAGACTCCGAAGGCATGCGAGAACATGGCTGATCTCCTGTTGATCCGCTCACTCGGCAAAGCGCGACAGATGCGCGCGGACTTCCGCGGCGGTGCCCAGACACAGCACCTCGGCGGCGAGCTTCCTGGCTTCTTCGATCGTCACGCGTGCAAGCTGAGCCTTGATCGAACCGACCGCCGGAATGCTCACCGACAGCTCGTCGATGCCAAGGCCGACGAGCACCGGCACCGCCATCGCATCCGACGCGATGCCGCCGCAAATGCCGACCCATTTGCCATGCTTGTGCGCACCGTCGACCGTCATGCCGATCAGACGCAACACCGCCGGGTGCAGCGCGTCGGCCTGCTTCGCGAGTTGCGGATGGCCGCGGTCCATCGCGAGCGTGTATTGCGTGAGATCGTTCGTGCCGATCGAGAAGAAGTCGACTTCGCGTGCGAGCGGCTCGGCGATCAGCGCGGCCGCGGGGACTTCGATCATGACGCCGACTTTCACGCTCGCCGCGCGATCGCCGGCTTCTTCGAGCAGGATCTTGCGCGCTGCCCGCACCTCCTCGATCGCGGCGATCATCGGGAACATCACGTGCAGATGCCCAAGCGGCGCCGCGCGCAGGATCGCGCGCAGTTGCGTGCGGAAGATGTCGGGACGCTCCAGGCTCACGCGCACACCGCGCAGGCCGAGAAACGGGTTGTCTTCCTTCGGCAGCGGCAGATACGACAGCGGTTTGTCGCCGCCGACGTCGAGCGTGCGGACCACGAGCGGCCGCTCGCGGCCAAGCGCTTCGGCGACGGCGCAATATTCGGCGGCCTGTTCGTCTTCGGTTGGCGCGGTGTCTCGCGCGTCGAACAGGAACTCGGAGCGCAACAGGCCCACGCCTTCGGCGCCGGCCGCGACCGCGTCGCGTGCTTCCTGCGCATTGCGGATGTTCGCGACGACTTCGACGCGGTGGCCGTCGGCCGTCATCGCGAGTTTGGTTGCCGCGAGCTTTTCGTCTTCGCGTTTGGCGGCCTGGCGGCTGATGCGTTCGCGCGCCTTCCCGAGTTCCTCGGCGCTCGGGTTGCGCCGCAAGCTGCCGCGCGAACCGTCGAGCACGACGGGCGTGCCGTCGGCGAGTTGCAGCGCGCGCGCGTCGATACCGCAGATCGCCGGAATGCCGAGCGAGCGCGCGAGGATCGCGACGTGGCTCGTCGCGCCGCCGCTCGTCGTGCAAAAGCCGAGCACCTTGCTGCGATCGAGCGACGTGGTGTCGGACGGCGAGAGCTCCTCGGCAATCAGGATCGATTCGTCCGGCACGTCGATCTGCGCCTGCTTCACGCCGGCGAGCAGCGCGAGCACACGGCGGCCGACGTCGCGGATATCGCCGGCGCGTTCGCGCAGCAGCGGATTGTCGAGCTTTTCGAGCATGCTTGCCTGGTGCTGGAACGCATCGCGCCACGCGAACCCCGCGCCCTTTCCCGCGCTGATGCTGCTAATCGCGGCGTCGTTGAGGCCAGGGTCGTCCAGCAGTTCGAGATGCGCGTCGAGAATCTGCGCTTTCGACGGATCGGTGAGCGTCCCCTTGAGCGCCTCGATCTGCAGACGCGCCTGATGCTGGGCCGCTTCGAGTTGCGCCCGTTCGCGTGGCGGCGACTCGCCCGCTTCGTTCACCTCGATGACCTGCTGGCGGAACTGCACGATCCTGCCGACCGAAAGCCCTGGCGAAGCGGATACGCCGATGAATTCGTTGGTGTCGGCGGGAGCCGCTTCGGTCGGTGCTGGCACCGGCGCAGCCGGTGCGGTTGGCGCAGCCGCCGCGGGTGCGGGCGCATCGCCGGGCTTTTCGCCCGATCCCTCGCCAAGCAGACGCGCGACGGTGCTGGCCGCCTCCGCCGCGTCGGGACCGCGGGCCTCGACGCGCAGCTTGTCGCCGAACTTCGTTGCGAGCCCCATGATCGCGACGACGGACTTGGCATTTGCGCTGGCATCGCCGCGCAGCAGCCGGATCTCGGACTTGAATTTCTTCGCCTCGACCACGACGACCGCGGCGGGCCGTGCATGCAGGCCCGCTGGATTCGGCAGCGTGATCTCGTCGGAGAGGATCGCGCCGGTGGCGCTGGCCGTGTCCTTGCCCTCCATGCTGCCGACCAGCTCGACGTACAGCGCGACGTCGGTGCCGGCGACGACGAGCCCTTTCGCGGGAACGTAGCGCGTGACGAGATCGCCATTGGCGATCACCATCTGCGTGAGCAGGCTGGTTGCTTTTGCGCCGACCGCGATTGGGTCGAAGCGGATCAGCGGCGTGCCCGTCGCGACGGCGTCGCCTTCCTTGACCAACGGCATGAAGCCCTCGCCGCGCAGCAACACGGTGTCGAGCCCGATGTGCAGCAGCACTTGCAGACCGTTGTCGCCGGTGATCGTCGTGGCGTGGCCAGAGCTATGGAGTTGCGTGACCTTGCCGGCAAGCGGCGACAGCAGTTCATCCGAGGTCGGATCGATCGACACGCCATCGCCGACCATCTTCTGGGCGAAGACCGGATCGGGCACGCTCTCGAGAGGGACCAGTACGCCCGACAGTGGTGCCATCAACCCGATGCGCAGAGGACGCTGAGGAGCTTTCATCGCCAAGACTCCTTGTACATTGACGCTCGCCTTAGGTGGCTCGACTCGAGCCGCATGGGCGCGACATTCACACGTGCGGTCGGCACCATTGCCGCTCACGCCGCTCACCCATTTGTGAGCGGCGCACGTTACAAAAGCGTCGGTGACAAAAACTCGGGAAACCAGACAAGGTCGCGCACGTCGCCCGTGTGCGCCCGCGCAGCCTCGACCGGGATGAATGGAGAAACGTCAGGCGCGCTCCGACGGCACTGTTTGCGTTTGCCGGGCCGCCTCGCACCCGTGCGCAACCCTTCGTACCGTGGTCCCGGAAAAAAGGACCCGGAAAGCGCTCTGAAAAAGAGCATATGTTACTGAGCGCAGATTGCAAGACAAGACGATTTCGGACGGGAACGCCTGAAATTTGCAATTTCCTGGCGGGAGATGGAGCGGTCTTTATTAATTGGCGTGTGACGCGTTCATTAATCTGTGTTTTATCCGTTTAGCGAAAGGCGGCGGCCCGACAAGACGCTCACCCTTGCTGTTCAGAGTAGATCCGTGACGACATCCACCGTATCGAACTCGATGAGCAATTCCGCGCCCAACGAGGCGCCTATAGATGCAATCGGCATATTGGGGCGGTTCTCTTTCCCGAAATATGATTTTTCTAGCGCATGGAGGGCGCGCTGATAATCAGGGGACTGGAAGTCGATGGTTTGGCCAATGCGCATCACATTGCTGATGGCGAACGCTTCCGTGCCGACGCATAGGGAAGAGCCGTACGCGGTCGTTTCGCGGGACTAGCTGACTCGTAGCGAGATATCGCCGCAGAGGCATTGTTCAGCCACACCTTCTAGTCTTTTCATCGGACGACTCTTTTTCCGACACGAGGCCCAGCCTAAAGTACGAGACTTCAATCTGGCATCAAGGGCATCATGCAAATCGATACACCTGCAATTTCGGCATCGTTGGAAAATTCAACCTCCGCGGGTCAATGGCTCTCCGTCATAGCGGTAGCGGTAAGCGCATTCGCTTTCGTCACTGCCGAGTTTTTGCCTGTCGGGCTGTTGCCACAAATCGCACACGACCTCGGCGTGTCGACCGGTGTCGCGGGCCTCATGGTCACCACGCCCGGCGTGATGGCCGCGATATTGGCGCCTACGCTGATAGTCAGCGCGGGCCGGATGGACCGCCGGTACGTTTTCCTGTTCCTCACCGCGGTACTGTTGATCGCGAACGTCGTGTGTGCCATCGCACCGAACCTCGCGATCATGCTCGTAGGACGGGCTCTGCTTGGCGGCGCGCTGGGTGGCTTCTGGACTCTGGCGACGGCGGCGGCTCCTCGACTCGTGCAAGCAAAGGATGCCGCCAAAGCGACCGCGACCATTCTGACCGGCGTGACCTGCGCAACCGTGATCGGCGTGCCGCTCGGGACGTTTATCGCGTCGTTTGCATCGTGGCGCATGGCGTTCGCCGCCACCGCGGGCCTCGTGTCGCTCGCCTTACTGGCGCAGGCGTTCCTCGTGCCTTCGTTGCCGTCGGCATCGGCGTTGCGGATCGCCGATTTCAAAACCCTGCTTGGCCGGCCTCATACGAGGTTAAGCATGGTGATGGTCGCGCTCGTCTTCGGCGCGCATTTCTCGACCTATACGTATATTGCGCCGCTGCTCGAACACGACTTCTCGTTGAGCGCCATCACGCTGTTGCTGTTCGGATTCGGTCTGATCGGCTTCTTCTCCAATGCGTTGACATCGATGGTGATTTCGGACCATCTAAAGAAATCCGTCGCCGCGATGGTTCTGCTGCTATTGGGCGCGATGTCGTCGATGTTGCTGCTCGAACATTCGCCGATCGGTGAGACCGCGGGGATGCTGCTGTGGGGAATCGCGTTCGGAGCGCTTCCGCTTTGCTTCAGCGTGTGGATTCAGCGCGGTACGACAGACCTGCCCGAAGCGGGGTCGGCCATGTTCGTCAGCATCATCCAGGTGGCGATTGCGGTGGGCTCGGCAGTGGGGGGCACCATTGTCGACCGTGCGGGCGTTCACGCTGACTTCACGCTGGGACTTGGACTCGCGCTACTGGGCCTCGTGGCACTGCAACGGCTTGCTGTATTGGAACGACCGGCCACGGCGGCTTCTCTTGATTGCGCCTGCGATGCGTCGGTTGACTGACGCGTCCAGACAGTACGTCGCGTGACTGGACCGCACCGCGCTAGCCAGCCGTGGCGACCGAATCCGTCAAACAGCCGTCTTCACGACTCTGGGTTGAAACGGGGCGTTGAGCGACACGTCGCCAGCGGCCTCGTTGCGGGCGGCGCTCGTCGATAGATAGCGCAAACAGCACACGCGCAAAAAAGACGCAAAATTCAACGGCTCTTCGCCGCGCAAGGCGACCAGTTCGTCGTGAAGCTTCACGACGAACTGGGTCGTTGTCACGTTCTCGCGGTTGGCGATTTCCCGAAGCACGTCCCAGAAGAGATTTTCGAGCCTCACCGTGGTCACGACGCCATGAATGCGCAGCGCGCGCGTACGCGACTCGTAGAGGATCGGATCAGCGTTGACATAGACGTTGCACATACGTTCAGCCTTTCTCGCGAATGATGACGTCGCAGGACGCGAAGCGCGCGGCGCGGGCGCTCATGCCGTCGCGATCGAGCGTAACACGGTTGGTCGCCCGCGATGCCGCGCCTCGGTCGAGGCGCGCTCCTTCAATGCGCGATGCGCGTGCCCAGCAGCGCAAGGAACTGCGCAAGCCAGTTCACGTGCGAGGTCCATGCGGGCGCGGTGACGAAGTTCTCGTCCGTGATCGCGTCAGGCCAGTCGAGCGCCACGTACTGCGCGCCCGCGAGCTTCACTTCGGGCGCGCAGGCCGGATACGCCGAGATGCGCCGGCCTTCGATCACACCTGCCGCAGCCAGCAGTTGCGCGCCGTGGCAGACCGCGGCAATCGGCTTCTTCGCTTCGGCGAATTGGCGCACCCAGCCGATCACCTCGTCGTTGAGCCGCAGATATTCGGGGGCGCGGCCGCCGGGCACGAGCAGCGCGTCATATTGCGCGGGGTTCACCGACGCGAAATCGGCGTTCAGCGTGAAGTTATGGCCACGCTTTTCGGTGTAGGTCTGATCGCCTTCGAAGTCGTGGATTGCGGTGCGAATCGCGTCGCCCGCGCGCTTGTCGGGCGCGACGACGTCCACCGAATGCCCGACTGCCGCCAGTGCCTGAAACGGCACCATCAACTCATAATCTTCGACGAAATCGCCGGCGATGATAAGAATTCGCTTTGACATGCTTCGTCTCCTCTCGAATGGGGTGGGAAATGGCGAGGCGGACGCGCTATCGCGGTGTGAAGGCGGCGGCCGTCGAGAAGCAATATAGCGATCGACGCAGTGGGCCAGGTAATACGCGGCTAAATGCCGACCAGGGATTTCACTGAGCTGAACGGAATTCAGCCCGAATGCGGCAGACGATCGCGGTAGGTGGAGCAAAGAAAAAGAGTCGCGCTCCATTCGAGTGCGACTCTTTTGTCATTGGGAACGTCCATTCAACCGCGCAGATTCGACACACATCGCTGCAGCACCTTGCGCAGCGTATCGACCGGGATTTCCGTTACTCCGTCCAGCATGGACGCTTCGAGCGCGTCGATCGCCGAATCGCATTCCCGCAGTACCCGACGCCCTTCGTCGGTCAGAAACAGATGAATCAGTCGACCGTGGGTAGGATGTCCCACGCGTCCGACCCAACCGTTGGCTTCCATCGTCTTGACAACTTCGTTGGCCGACTGCGGTGTGATGAACGAGCGTTCGGCGAGTTTCGCATTGGTCATCGCGCCGCTGGCGCTAATGACGGAGAGCGCGGTGAACTGAGGCAAGGTCAGCCCGAATTCACCCAGTACATCGATCAAACTGCGTTTGAGCAGGCGGTCGAGTTGGCCGACCACATAGGAAACGCGGGAAGGTGGCGCACCGGTTTTCGTTGAACCGGCCTGTTTGGCAAGGGGCGTTCGCCGCTTCTCCATTGTCTTGATCATTATCAGGTTGCCTTAGGTGTTTCTACCAGGCATATCATATTCTACTTTCAATATCAGGCATCCTGAGACTAGACTCATCATCAATTCCGGGGGCGCTGTGGGAAGGATTCTGATCAGTGGCGCAAGATCATTGTCAGAAATCTTCTCCTTCCCATGGCCGCTTCGTCGAAGAACGAAGCGTGGCTCGCCTCTGGCAATTCAATCAAAGGTGAAGGAGACGTCATGTCAAGTGTTGCTAATCGGTCGAGTGCGGTGGGCTCCAGTACTGCACTAACGTTGGCATTGTGCTTTCTCGTCGCGGTGTTGGAGGGTATCGACCTGCAGTCCACTGGCGTCGCGGCGCCTCGAATGGCGCACGAGTTCGGCTTGTCGGTCAGCCAGTTGGGGCTCGCTTTCAGCGCCGGCATGTTGGGGCTTTTGCCGGGCGCGATGATCGGTGGCAGACTCGCCGACCGGATCGGCCGCAAGCGCGTTCTGATGATCTCGATGGCGATTTTCGGCATCTTCTCGATTGCGACCGCGCAAGTCTGGAGTTTCGAAAGTCTGCTGATTGCTCGCGTGCTGACGGGCATCGGGCTCGGCGGCGCGATGCCGAACCTGATCGCGTTGTCGTCCGAGGCGGTCGAACCGCGTCACCGCAACACCGCGGTTAGCGTCATGTATTGCGGTATGCCGCTCGGCGGCGCGCTTGCCGCATTGATCGCCGTACTGAGCGCGGGTGCTACCGCGTGGCGTCATATCTTCTACGTGGGCGGAGCCGGACCGCTGATCATCATTCCGCTGCTGATGGCATTGCTGCCTGAGTCGCGCGAATTCGCCACCGAATCGCGAGAATTCACGACGGCGGACAAGCCGCTCCTTTCGACGCGTGAAGTCCTGTTCGGCGAGGGGCGCGCCGCCGCGACGATCGGTATCTGGATCAGCTTCTTCTGCACGCTGATCGTTCTTTACTTCCTGCTGAACTGGCTGCCTTCGTTGACCGTGGGGCGCGGCATGAGCCGTTCGCAGGCCGGGATTGCCCAGATCTTTTTCAACGTCGGCAGTGTGATCGGCGTGCTCGGCATCGGTCTGCTGATGGACCGCTTCAGACAAGGCCTGTCAGTCACGGCAATCTATGCGTGCATCGTCGGTGCATTGGTCGCGCTTTCGCAAGTCGCCAGCATCGAGACGCTGTCCGTTGCCGTGCTGTTTGCCGGAATGGGCGTCGTCGGTGCGCAGTCGATGCTGTATTCGCTGTCCGCCGCCAGCTATCCGACCAGCGTGCGTGGTACGGGAGTCGGCGCCGCGGTGGCGGTGGGACGCGTCGGCTCGATTGTCGGCCCCGTAGCCGCCGGGCAATTGCTTGCGATGGGAAAGAGCTCGGCGCTCGTCATCGGCGCGAGCGTGCCGGTGACGATCATCGCGGCGATTACGGCATTGCTCGTCATTCGCTCCAACGCCGCGAAACGCTAACTCTTCGTTGATGGACCCAACTGGCCCGGCGTTTTCGCGCCGGGCCATTTTTCATGCGTCATTCGTGATTCGTCGTGCCTCGGGCCCGCAGATCAAGCAACCGGACGGCGTTCTCCTTCAGAACGAGCGGCTTTACTTCGGGCTTGATGTCGAGCGTATCGAAGTCTTCGAGCCAGCGGTCCGGGCGGATCAGTGGGAAGTCGGACGCGAACAGCACCTTGTTGCGCAACAGCGTGTTCGCATACTTGACCAGCTCGGGCGAAAAGTACTTCGGCGACCAGCCCGACAGATCGATATACACGTTCGGCTTGTGCAGCGCGATCGACAGCGCCTGCTCCTGCCATGGCCAGGAGGGATGCGCGATCACGATCTTCATGTCGGGGAAGTCGGCGGCGACATCGTCGAGGTAGATCGGCTCCGAATACTTGAGGCGCAAACCGCCGCCGCCGCGCATGCCCGAGCCCATGCCCGAGTGTCCACTGTGAAAAACCGCCGGCAGCCGGTACTCGGCAATCACTTCGTAAAGCGGGTATGCCATGCGGTCGTTGGCGAAGAAACCCTGCATCGTGGGGTGAAACTTGAAACCGCGCACGCCGTGCTCCTCGATGAGCCGCCGCGCTTCGCGTGCGCCGAACTTGCCTTTGTGCGGATCGATGCTGGCGAACGCGATCATGATGTCGGAGTTTTTCTGCGCGAACTCCGCGACCTCTTCGTTCGAAATGCGACGGCGCCCGATGTTCGCTTCGCAGTCGACGGTAAACATCACGAAGCCGATATTGCGCTCCCGATAGTGCTCGATGGTTTCGGGAATGGTCGGGCGGCGCCCCTGTTTGAGCACAGTGCCGAAGTATTTGTCGGCGGCTTCGTCGAATTCTTTTGCAAACAGGTCCGGTGGTTGGCAGCACGACACCTCGGCATGCACGTGGGTGTCGATGGCCTTCAGTTGATCGATGTTCAATGGGGGTCTCCTATGTGTAATCAAAGCTGATGCGTCAGGCTGCGCGAAGATTGCGCACGCACGTCAACAGCAGGTTTTTCAGCATCTGTGAACCGTGTTCATCGATTTCGCCGAGCATCGATTGCTCGACCCTGTCGGCGGCACCGTCGCACTGAGCCAGCAATGTTTCGCCGGCCTTCGTCAGCGACAGCAGCCCGACGCGACGGTTGAACGGATCGGCCACGCGCGTCACCCATCCATTCGCTTCCATCGATTTGACGACCGCGCTGGCTGCTTGCGGCGTGATCAACGAGCGCTGCGCGAGCTGTGCGTTCGACGAACGTGCGCGCGCCCGCAGCACCGACAGCGCGGTGTATTGCGGCAACGTCAGACCATGCGAGGCAAGCGCTTCGGAAAGCTGCCGCGTGAGAATCTTGTCGAGCTGCCCGGCCAGGTAGCTGAGACGCACCGGAGCGGCAGCGTGCCTTCGATCGCGCAGGTTGCGCCGCGCCGTGGCGCGCGGTGTCGATTCAGACCCTGACGGCTTTCTCGTGATCGTCGGCATAGGCGGTTAGGGGTTTGTACCAAGACTTCGATATTGTACTTTACTTATCAGGTCGCCTGATATTAAATTGAGTTCAGGCCGCGAGGGCGGCATTGATACGGAGAAGCAGATGAGTTACGAAGGACGCTGGAAAACGGTCAAGGTCGCGGTCGAAGGCGGAATCGCCTGGGTCACGTTCAATCGTCCGGATAAGCGCAACGCGATGAGCCCGACGCTGAACAAGGAAATGATCGACGTTCTCGAGACGCTCGAACTCGACGCCGAAGCCCAGGTTCTCGTGTTGACCGGCGAAGGCAGCGCATGGACGGCCGGCATGGACCTGAAGGAATATTTCCGCGAAGTGGACGCGGGCCCGGACGTGCTGCAGGAGCGGATTCGCCGCGACGCGAGCCGCTGGCAATGGCAATTGCTGCGCATGTACTCGAAGCCGACCATCGCCATGGTCAACGGCTGGTGCTTCGGCGGCGGCTTCTCTCCGCTCGTCGCCTGCGATCTGGCGATCGCCGCGGACGAAGCCATGTTCGGCCTGTCCGAAATCAATTGGGGTATTCCGCCGGGCAACCTCGTGAGCAAGGCAATGGCCGATACCGTCGGTCATCGTGAAGCGCTGTACTACATCATGACGGGCGACACCTTCACGGGTCCGCAAGCCGCGAAGATGGGTTTGGTGAACAAAAGCGTGCCGCTCGCGCAACTGCGCGACGAAACGATCGCTCTCGCGGCGAAGCTGCTGAACAAGAACCCGGTCGTGCTGCGCAACGCGAAGCATGGCTTCAAGCGTTCGCGCGAACTCACGTGGGAGCAGAACGAAGACTACCTGTACGCGAAGCTCGACCAGGCGAACTATCGCGATCCGGAAGGCGGCCGCGAACAGGGCCTCAAGCAGTTCCTCGACGACAAGAGCATCAAGCCGGGCTTGCAGACCTACAAGCGCTAAGCGGCGCACTTCAGCAGGACGACTGAGGAGACGAACACATGCATCAAACTAACCTGTTGATTGGCGGCGCGAAACGTGCCGCCTCGAACGGCAAGACCTTCGAGCGCATCAATCCCGCGACGGGGGCGGTTGCCACCCGCGCCGCGGCGGCCACCGTCGAGGATGCCGATGCGGCCGTCGCCGCCGCGGCGCGCGCGTTCCCGGCATGGGCGGCGCTCACGCCTACCGAGCGACGCAGACGCCTGCTCGCCGCCGCCGAGCGCATGGACGCGCGCACGGCCGAGTTCATCGAGATCGGCGCGGCCGAAACGGGTGCGATGGCGAACTGGTACGGCTTTAACGTCATGCTCGCGGCCAACATGTTGCGCGAAGCCGCGGCAATGACGACGCAGATCGACGGCGCGGTGATTCCGTCCGACGTGCCGGGCAGCCTCGCAATGGCCGTGCGCCAGCCGTGCGGCGTCGTGCTTGGCATGGCGCCGTGGAACGCGCCCGTGATTCTCGCGACGCGCGCGCTCGCCATGCCGCTCGCGTGCGGCAACACGGTCGTGCTGAAGGCATCGGAAGGTTGTCCCGGCGTGCATGCGCTGATCGGCGAAGCGCTGAACGACGCGGGTCTCGGCGAAGGCGTCGTCAACGTGCTCACGCATGCGCCGGAAGACGCGCCCGCGATCGTCGAGCGTCTGGTCGCGAATCCTGCCGTGAAGCGTGTGAATTTCACCGGTTCGACGCGTGTCGGCCGCATCGTCGCCGAGCTGTCCGCGCGCCATCTGAAACCCGCGTTGCTCGAACTGGGCGGCAAGGCGCCGGTGCTCGTGCTCGACGACGCGGACCTCGACGCTGCCGTCGAGGGCATCGCGTTCGGCGCGTTCTTCAATCAAGGGCAGATCTGCATGTCGACGGAACGCGTGATCGTCGATCGCAAGGTTGCAGATGCGTTCGTCGAAAAGCTCGTCGCGAAAGCGCGCACGCTGAAGGCAGGCGATCCGACACAGCCGGGCTCGATCCTCGGCACGCTCGAGAGCGAAGCCGCCGCGCGGCGCATTCGCGCGCTGGTCGAAGACGCCCGCGAAAAGGGTGCGAAGCTGCCGCTCGGTTGCGAGGTGAAGGGCGCGATCATGCAGCCGGTGATCGTGGAGAACGTGACGCGCGAGATGAAGCTTTATGCCGATGAATCGTTCGGCCCCGTGGTGACGGTGCAGCGCGTGGACGGCGACGAAGAGGCGCTGACGGTCGCCAACGATAGCGAGTACGGCTTGTCGGCCGCCGTGTTCAGCCGCGATATCGCGCGCGCGATGAACGTCGCGAAACGCATCGAGTCGGGCATCTGCCACATCAACGGCCCGACCGTGCACGACGAGGCGCAGATGCCGTTCGGCGGCGTGAAGGCGAGTGGTTATGGGCGCTTCGGCAGCAAGGCGTCGATTCCCGAGTTCACCGAGTTGCGCTGGATCACGGTGCAGACGAGTCCACGTCATTATCCGATCTAGGCGTCGGCTCCCGGCCGCAACGATTGCGGCCACCCCATCCTTGCATGGAATGGCACAACCAGGAGACAGGTTTTGGAATCGGAGCACAGCCACGCAAGCTCTCTGGCGACCGGATACCGGAGCGTCGCCATCGGAGCGCCTTCAGCGCGGATCGAGAAACGCGGCGACTGCTGGTACCTCGAGACACTTGAACCTCTGGGTCGGTTTCCGCAGCGCTTTACGGACCGCCTGCTGAGCGGCGCACGCGCGCATCCCGACCGGCTGCTCGTCGCACGACGCGATGCCGGTGGCGCGTGGCAGGGCATCACGTATGCGCAGATGCTCGAGCGCGCGCGTGCGATCGGGCAGGCGCTGCTCGATCGCGATCTCAGCGCGGAACGCCCGTTGGTGATCCTGTCGGGCAACAGCGTCGAACATATGCAGCTCGCGCTCGGCGCGATGTGGGCGGGTATCGCTTATGCCCCCGTTTCGCCGGCCTATTCGTTGATGTCGGGCGATTACGGAAAGCTGCGCCATGTCCTCGAACTGCTCAAACCGGGTCTGGTCTACGCGGACGATATCGGCGCATACACAGCGGCGCTCGATGCCGCGCTGGGAAGCGACGTCGAACGTGTCAGCGCGGTGCCCGCGCCAAACGCGTCGAGAGTGACGCGCTTCGACGCATTGCTCGACACGGCCCCGCGCGACGTCGACGCTGCCAACGCGCGCGTGAACGGCGACACGATTGCGAAGTTCCTGTTCACGTCCGGCTCGACGAACCTGCCGAAAGCCGTGCCGACGACGCATCGCATGCTGGGCGCAAACCAGCAGATGCTGCTCGAAACCTTTCCGCAGTTTGGCATCGAGCCGCCGGTCCTCGTCGACTGGCTGCCGTGGAATCACACGTTCGGCGGCAGCCACAACGTCGGCATCGTGCTGTACAACGGCGGCACGCTCTATATCGACGACGGCAAACCCGTGGCCGGCAAATTCGACGAGACGCTGCGCAATCTGCGTGAGGTCGCGCCGACCATCTACTTCAACGTGCCGAAGGGTTGGGAAGAACTGACCATCGCGCTGGAAAAGGATGCGGCGCTGCGCGAGCGGTTTTTCTCGCGCGTGAAGATGTATTTCTTCGCGGGCGCCGGTCTGTCGCAGGCGGCGTGGGAGCGTCTCGAGCGCGTAACGCTCGAACATTGCGGAGAACGCATCCGCATCATGGCCGGGCTCGGCATGACCGAGACCGCGCCGTCGTGTCTGTTCACGACGGGACCGGTATCGTGCGCCGGCTATATCGGCTTGCCGCCGCCCGGGTGCCAGGCCAAGGTCGCGCCCGTCGATGACAAATTCGAAGCGCGCTTTCGCGGCCCTCACGTGATGGGCGGTTACTGGCGAGCATCGCCGGCGCTTCAGAGCAGCGTGTTCGACAATGAAGGCTACTACCGCACAGGAGACGCCGTGCGTTTCGTCGACCCGCAACGTCCCGAACTGGGCCTGATGTTCGATGGCCGCATTGCGGAGGACTTCAAGCTTGCGTCGGGAACGTTCGTCAGCGTCGGGCCGATGCGCGCGCGCATCATCAGCGAAGGGGCGCCCTACGTTCAGGATGCCGTCATTACGGGGATGAATCGCGACGAAGTGGGCGCGATGATTTTTCCGCGCCTCGACGCGTGTCGCTCGTTGGCGGGTTCGCCCGCGGACGCGAGCGCCGAGGACGTGCTCAACACGGCCGCCGTGCGCGACTTCTTCAGCGAGCTCGTCGCGCGGCTGAATCGGAGTGCGACGGGCAGTGCCTCGTTCATTGCCCGCATGCACCTGCTGAGCGTGCCGCCGTCGCTCGACCTCGGCGAGATCACCGACAAAGGCTCGATCAATCAGCGCGCCGTGCTCCAGCACCGGGCCGCGCACGTGGAAGCAATGCACGAAGCCGACGTCGCCGACGCGACCGTGATCCATGCGCGCAGAGGCAGCTAGTCCAGGGACAGGAACAAATGACGTTGACTTATAAGGCGCCGCTGCGCGACATGCGCTTCGTGATGGACGAGTGGCTCGACGCCACTTCGTGGTGGCGCGACGTGCCCGACTGGCAAGACCTCGACTCGCAGACCGCGCAGCAGGTGCTCGAGGAAGCGGCGCGTTTCGTCGAGGAGCGCATCGCGCCGCTCAACGCGAGCGCCGATCTCGAAGGATGTCGTTTCGACGCGGGCAAGGTGACGACGCCCGCGGGCTTTCGCGAGTCCTACGCGGAATTCGTCGAAGCGGGTTGGCCGACATTATCGCTCGACACCGGGCACGGCGGACAGGGCCTGCCGCAGCTTCTCGACGTCGCACTTCAGGAAATGCTCGCGGGCGCCAACCATGCATGGTTGATGTCGCCCGGGCTCACGCATGGCGCGACGGCATGCTTGCAGACGTATGGCAGCGAACGCGTGAAAAAGGCATTGCTGCCGAAAGTCGCGAGTGGTGAGTGGCTATCGACGATGTGTCTGACCGAGCCCCAGGCCGGCAGCGATGTCGGCCTGATCCGTTCGCGCGCGACTGAAGCACCGGGCACCGACGGGTATTTCATCGACGGCAGCAAGATCTTTATCAGCGGCGGCGCGCACGATCTGACGGAGAACATCGTTCATCTGGTGCTCGCTCGAGTGCCCGATGCGCCGCCCGGCACGAAAGGGTTGTCGCTGTTCGTCGTGCCGGAATGGCTGGAAGACGGCGACGGTGGGCGCTCGTGCAATGGTGTCTATTGCGAAGGCATCGAAAAGAAAATGGGCCTGAAAGGCAGCCCGACCTGCACGATGCGCTTCGAACGCGCATTCGGCTGGCTCGTCGGTGAAGCGCATCGCGGTCTCGCGTGCCTGTTCGTGATGATGAACGCGGCGCGGCTGCAGGTTGCGATGCAGGGCCTCGGGCATGCGCACACCGCGTGGCAACGCGCGCACGCTTACGCGCAGGAACGCGCGCAGATGCGTGCAGTGAGCGTGCCGCCCGGTGCGAACGTCGCACCGGGGAAGGCTGCGCCGATTGCGTTTCATCCGGCCATGCGGCGGATTCTGATGGAGCTGCGCGCAATCGTCGAAGGCGAGCGCGCGATCGGTTACTGGACCGCGCATTGGCTCGACGTCGCCGCACGTCATGCCGATGCCGCCGAACGGGAACAGGCGGCGCAGCTCGCATCGCTGTTGACTCCGATTGCAAAGGCGTTTTTTACGGCCAACGGTTTTGGCGCCGCATCGAACGCGCTGCAGGTGTTCGGCGGCTACGGCTACATCCACGAGTACGGCATTGAACAGACGTTGCGCGATAGTCGCGTGTCGATGTTGTACGAAGGCACCAACGAAATTCAGGCGATCGATCTGCTGATTCGGAAGGTGCTGCCCGATGGGGCGGTGGCGTTCGATGTGCTGCTTCGCCACGTGCGCGCGGAAGCGCGGCTGTGCCAGGAGTCCGATCCGCCGGTTCGTGCCGCCGGCGCGAAGCTCGCAGAGCTAGCACAGACAGTGGAGAGCACGACACGGTCGATCAAGGCACGCCACGCGCAAGACCCGGAGACGGCCTACCGGGTCGCGGACGACTATCTCGCGATGCTTGGCTGGATGCTGCTGGCGTTCGCATGGGCGCGCACGCTGCGAATTGCGACGCCGCAATGCGAGGCGGAAACGTTCTATGTGGAGAAGCGGGAGACGGGCCGCTTCTTCTTCGACTACCCGCTCGCGGCCTTCGCTTATCGCCGCAGCCTCGTTGAAGCCGGGTGCGAGGCAACGCTGCCGTACGTTTGAAAGTCAGCTTGAGCAACACCTGCCTGATCAATACCGCTCGGCCACGTATTTAAACGGATAGTCTGGTTCCTTGTATCCGTCGGGCTTTTGCCGTTTCGGCAGCGAGACCTTCTTGCGGGCAGGCTGCTTGTACGGAATCCTCTGAAGCATGTCGCTGATGATGTTCAGTCGCGCGCGCCGCTTGTCGTTTGAATTCGCTATGAACCACGAAGCATAGTCGGTGTCCGACGCCGCGAGCATCTCATCGCGGGCACGCGAGTAGTCATACCATCGGCTATAGGATTTCAGGTCCATCTCGGTCAGTTTCCAGATCTTGCGACCGTCGTGGATGCGTGCCTCGAGACGTCGGGTCTGTTCCTCGGGGCTGACCTCGAGCCAGTACTTGAGCAGGATGACCCCGGATTCGACGATCGCCCGCTCGACGAGCGGCACGGCCTTGAAGAACGTCTGCACGTCCGCCTCGGAGCAGAAACCCATCACGCGCTCGACGCCCGCGCGGTTGTACCAACTGCGGTCGAAAATGACGACCTCGCCCGCGGCCGGCAAGTGCGGCACGTAGCGCTGCACATACATCTGGCTTTTTTCACGTTCGCTAGGCGCGGGCAATGCAACGACGCGGAAGACGCGCGGACTGACGCGCTCGGTCATCGCCTTGATCGTGCCGCCTTTGCCCGCGCCGTCACGTCCCTCGAAGACGACGCAGACCTTGCTTCCCGTTTGCACGACCCATTCCTGCAGCTTGACGAGCTCCACATGCAGATCGAAAAGCGCCTTGCGATATTCCTTGTACGACAGCGCCCTGTCTTGCTCGGGCTGCTCGTTTTCCGACTTCGTTTTGGCCATTATCTTCTCCCCAGCGCGGACTGTTCCAGCGTACTACGCAATGATCCATTCCCACGGTAGAGCGCGACGCGAAGCAGGGCCATACGACCTTGGTCCAATATCGCCGGTACAGGGCGCGCAGTATGATGCGGGCGTCTGCTCGCGCCTGCCCGATCCGACTGTCCTCGTCGCACCTCATCCGTATGCCAGCAAAGGGCGGGCTCGGTTCACGTCATCGCCACGGGAGGCCTCATGGATGCCACGGGTCACACGGAGCAGGAAAACGTCGGCGATAGGGAGCCGGTTCTCGATGTCGTCGATCGGGTGTGCGAGTCATGTTTCGGCCTCTTCATGGCGCTGACGTTCGTCGGCACCGTCTCGGCCGTCGGCGCGGGTGCCGACGCGGGGCACAAGATGTTCTACACCGCGCTCGGCTGCAATCTCGCATGGGGCCTCGCGGACGCGGTGATGTTCCTCGTGCGTACGCTGGTGGCTCGCGGCAGGCGTGTGACGCTTGCCCATTCCGTGCGAGGCCAGCCGAATGCGGCCGCGGGCGTTCGGACGCTTCGCGACGCAATGGCCGCGTGGCTCAGACCGTTGATCGGCGATACGGAGCTCGAGTCCATTCGCAGGCGTCTTGGGGCGCGGCCGGATCTGCCGCAGCGGGCAGTATTCGTGCGCGACGATTTCACCGCCGCCGCGGCTATCTTTGTGCTCGTAGTAGCCGCAACATTCCCGGTCGCGCTGCCCTTCGTGCTGTTCGCGAACGTTCCGACAGCGCTGATCGTCTCCCGTGTCTTGACTATCGCGATGTTATTCGGCAGCGGCATGGCGCTGGGGCATTACGCGGGATTTCGCGGCTGGCAGGCCGGCCTTGCGATGGCGGCGGTCGGCGTCCTGCTCACCGTGGCGATCATCGCGCTCGGCGGATGATCGATGTCCTCCCGGCCAGGCAGCCTCGCTGGCTTCGCGTTTCATTCATCATCGACACCGCGCTTCCTGTAAGACCAAGGTCCGATTCCGCAGCGGTTTCAGCGTGACATCATGTATCTGCAAGCGTTGTAGTCGTCGCATCCGGATACCGAAGAAAATCGACGCGCGGCGATGGCATTGATGGTTCCTTGGGCGGCTATGCCGCTTCACGGCGGAGAAAAAAGATCGAGGCTTCCAGCCATCAGGACTGGCGACTCGGATCGTAACCAGAACGGAGTCGATAGTGAACAGACGGAACTTTGTGCACACGCTCGCGCTTACATCCATGGCCGCGAGTCTGGCTTTGGCGGGTTGCACGACGACCGGAGGCAGTGGCCAGAGCGCCACTACCGACGCCGCCAAACGGCAGGAGATCGACGCGGCCGTGAACGGTGCGCTGTCGAAATTGTTCGATACGGTGCAAGGCTCGCACGAGCTCGTATCGAAGGCGCAGGGCGTGTTGGTGTTTCCTTCGGTGAGGAAGGCGGCGTTCATCGTCGGTGGCGAGTACGGTGAAGGGGCATTGCGCGTCGGCGGAGCGACGGTCGGCTATTACAGTACCGCCGCGGCATCGTTCGGATTGCAGGCCGGCGCGCAGTCGACCGCCGTGTTCTTCCTGTTCATGACGAAAGATTCGCTCGAGAAATTCCGCAATGCGAAGGGCTGGGCGGTGGGCGTCGATGCTTCGGTTTCACTGCTGAAAGTCGGCGCTACCGGCGCGGTCGATACCACGTCGGCGACCGCCGAGGTCATCGCGATGGTCTTGACCAATACGGGCCTAATGGCAGACCTGTCGCTGGCCGGCACCAAGGTTACGCGCATGAATCTGTAACAGGGCGCGGCAAGCAGCGGCATTCGATCGAATCGTCATGGCGCTGTCACACGGTGGCGCGTCTATCGCGTGTTGCGCGGTTTCGTTACAGCGAGGCCGCGCGACACGCTACGCGTGCCTTGGCACGGCGACGCGCAGCGGATAGTTTTTGGCGGACTCACCCCTTAGCCTCCCTATCATCCCTCCCGTTGTTCCCACGAAACGCTGCGAGTCAGATGCGCTCGCGACTCGCAGCGACGCTGCCTGTAATCTGCACTGACCTCCTGTTTATTCAATACCGGTAGAAAAGACGAAGCCGAAACACGCGTTCTCGCCGCGCTGCTGCGTTTAGTCATCTGCCGGGCATAATTTTATTTTTTTGTGATCGATGAATGCAAATGATTCGCACTGGAATGGCGGGCGGTAAAAGCGTTGACTTGCGTCAAGAAATATCGCCGGCAAATTAATTAAATTGGAGAATTAGCGTTGGCTATACCTGCTGACTCCGTGATTCGCGATGCATGAAAGCTTTACGGTTGGAAGTTTTCATCTGAAAGCGCTATCTCGCCGGGCTTCACGGGCTAGTGCAAATCCGTCACGGGGCAGGGGAACATTGCGGCTCTACGGCGACGTTGCCAGTTTGCTAACTTTCCTGTGCGTGCAAACGGACGGCACGGACACTGCCCCGCCCGGCAAAAATTAACTGCCTAACAAACTCTGTCGCCATTTTCCGATTGATGGCGGACAACGCATAACACTATTGAGTAGTTTCCCGAGTAAGCGGCATAAATTAAGGTAACTCTTCGGTAAGTTATTCTGGATAGCCTATACTGACTTCCAGCCACCAGGCGTGCGAAGTACCGATTGTGAAGTCGATTATGCGGTTCGAAGCCCAAAGATAAAGACGTCGCAGTTGTACGGAATCCGTTCGCACTGGACCCGGAGGTGCCAATGATTAATCTGATCGTATACGGCAGACACCTGGCGATCGGGGTAGCGGGAATTCTCACGGCGCTGCACGCGCAACCGCGCCACATGGGTCAATGCGGCCCGTCACAGATCGACAATGCGCGCAACGACGGTCCTCCACTATCCGGGCACGACCGTTCCCGACAGTTTTCACCGAGGCATCACCGGTTTCAGCGCGCTCGCAGTATCTCCGGCGTGTCGAGCCGACAGAGTACCCGCGATACCCGCGAGCCGCCGTACGCGTTGCCGGCATGGCGGCGCTATGTCGCCGCTTGCGCGTCGTGGCTGCGAGGCGAAGGCGATAGCAGCACGCGGCGCATCCTCGACGCGAGCATGCCGCTGTGCGAGACGCTCGAAATGTTGCCGGTTCCGATCGTCACGGTCGACCAGCGGGACCAGATCATCTTCGCGAACGCGCGGGCGGCGCAACTGTTCGGCTACACGAGGGAAGAGCTGATCGGCGCGCCGACCGCCAAGCTGTTTCCGATCGACGGCATCAATGCCGATCGGTCGGGCCCAGGCAATCGTGGCGCGAAGATACAAATCCCCGCCGTCACAACCACGCAGATTCTGATCGCGCGGCGGCGCGATGGCGGCGGCTTTCACGCGGAGGCGCAAACCACGCGATGCCGCGTGCACGATCAGGAATTGCGGATCACCGCGATATCGGATTGCAGTGCGTGCGGCGAAGTCGATGGAAATACGAGGGATCTCGCGCATCTCGCGCGCGTTTCTTCATTGGGCGAACTCGCCGGATCGCTTGCGCACGAGTTGAAGCAGCCGCTTACCGCGATCCTGTTCAACGCGCAAGCCGCACGCAAATTCATGGATGCGGAGACGACCAACGTAGTGGAGCTGCGCGAAGCGCTCGAAGACATCGTGGCCGACAATTGCCGCGCGAACGAGGTGCTGCAAAGGATTCGCGCATTGGTGCGCAAAGGCGATGTCGAGTTGCAGTTGCTGGACGTCGGCAACGTCGTGCGCGACATCGCGACGCTCGTGCACAGCGATGCGTTGACGCGCAGCGTGCGCACGAGCTTCGACATTCCGAACAATCTGGCGCTGATTTGCGGCGACAAGGTTCAGCTTCAGCAGGTGATCCTGAACCTGCTGCTCAACGCTTTCGACGCGGTCAAGGATTGCCCTGCCGCGGACCGCCTCGTCGAAACGACAGCGCGTGAGGAAGCGGACGGACTGATACGGATAACGGTAAAAGATCGCGGCCAGGGCCTCGACGTCGACAGCATGGAAAGGATTTTCCGGCCATTTTTCACCACCAAACCGCAGGGGCTCGGACTGGGTCTTTCGATCAGCCGCACGATCGTCACGGCGCACCGCGGCCGGCTGTGGGCGGAAAACAACGAGGGCAAAGGGGCATCGTTTCACGTCACGCTTCCCGTCGCGACCGATATCCGACAGAGACTCGTGCCCCGATCATCATGAACCAGACCAACACTCGCGTCTTCATCGTCGACGACGACGACAGCGTGCGCAGCGCGCTCGCCCGCTTGCTGCGCGCCTCCGGCTACCAGGTCGAATGCTTCGACAGTCCTGAGGCCTTTCTCGAACGAGCCGATCTGACGAGCATGCCAGCCTGCCTCGTTCTCGATCTGCAGATGCCGGGCATGACGGGACTCGAAGTGCAGCGCAAGCTCGATCAACTGCTGCCGATCGTATTCCTGACCGGGCACGGCGACATCGGCTCGAGCGTCGACGCGATGAAAGGCGGAGCGGTCGACTTTCTGCCCAAGCCGGTGCGCGACTCGCTGTTGCTCGCCGCGGTGGATCGCGCGCTCGCGCGCGCGTGTGTGGAAAGCAGGCGGCGCCACGAACGCGAGGAAATAGAAGAGCGGATGCGGCATCTGACACGCCGCGAACGCGAAGTCATGGAACTCGTCGTGACTGGCCGCCTGAACAAACAGGTTGCGAGCGATCTGGGCGCGGCCGAAAAAACGATCAAGATTCATCGGGCCCGCGTGATGGAGAAGATGAAGGCCCGATCGATCGTCGACCTCGTTCATCTGGTGCGCAAGGGCGGCGTTTGTACGGCCGACGAAGAATAATCGCCCGAACCAGGCGCCGACTCCCGCGTTGCGCCGCCACTTTCAGCGGCGCTGGCCGACACCGCTAGTGGACCAAAGTCTTATATCTCATCGGGGTTTCAACCAGTACGCTAAGGCATCAGTGGTCCACTTTCCGGAGCGACTGCGCGTTCGCGCTGTCATATGGTCAACCCTAACCAATTTGTTGCGGTGGTCGACGATGACGAGTCGGTGTGCCGAGCCATCAAGCGTTTGCTGCATTCCGAAGGTATCAGGGCGGAGACGTTTTGCAGCGGTGACGAGTTCTTGAATGCGCTTGTGTCAATTCCGTCGTATCGGCCTGCCTGCGTGATTCTGGACGTCCAGATGCCGGGAACCAACGGCCTGGAAGTCCAGCGTCAGCTCGCGCAAATGGGCGTGCCGGTCATCGTGATTACCGCCTATGACGATCTCTCCGTCCGCCAGAGCGCGCTCGCGGCCGGTGCGGCCGCGTATCTGCGCAAGCCTTTCACCAGCGCGATTCTGTTCAAGGCGGTCGAGGTGGCCATCGGCGGTCCGCCGACACCCTGAACGCGCGTCTTCGCGCCGGATGATATGAGACCAAGGTCCGATTGTCGCCGTTTCTTCGGACCACCAAACTGAACTCAGTCAACGCGTCGAACCGAACGCCGGCTGCGCCGCACCGAATTCGAAACCGGACAGGTTGCGGCGCGTGCGTGCGTTTGCGCGTGCGATGCGCCGCGCGGAGTGCGGCAGCGTTCAAGGATAAAAGCGGGAGCGCACGTAATGAAGTCAATTTCGGTTTGTCTCGCGATTCTTCTCGGTACCGCTGCGATGCAGGTGGGCGCGGCGGACTTCGACGGCAGCAAGCGGCTGATCTGTGCGACGATCGACGCGCACGCCTGCGATCCGGGCATCGCCTGCACGCGCGCGTTGCCCGCGGATCTCGGTCTGCCGAAATTCCTGACTCTCGATTTCGGCAAACGCGCGGTCGTCGGTCCCGCGCGCACGACGCCGATGCTGTCGGTCACCAAGGAGGCGGATCAACTCCTGATCCTCGGCAATGAGTTGGGCTTTGGCTGGACGCTGGTCGTCGATTCGACGGACGGCGAGATGACGCTGACGATCGCCAACAGAAACGATGCCTTCGTGCTGTTCGGCAACTGCACGCCTTTGTGATCAGGCGGAGTGCGCGATGAAAACCGTACCCGTGTCCCTGGCCTCGCCGCGGCCACATTCTCGCGGCGCTCTCCCATTGCTCGCCGTCGTCGCGGCGCTGACGCTGCTCACGTTGCTCGCGTCGTGCAAGAAGGCGCCACCGCCGCCGGTCGTCGCCGCGCCGGAAGTGACCGTGATGACAGTGACGCAACAGGACACGCCGGTCGACTTCGAATTTACCGCGCAAACGCAGAGTTCGCGTGAAGTCGAGATCCGCTCGCGGGTGGACGGCTTCCTCGACAAGCGCATGTACACCGAAGGCGCGTTGGTCAAGACGGGACAAACGATGTTCCAGATGGACCGCAAGCCGTTCGAGGCCGCGCTGCGGACCGCGAAAGGGCAACTGGCCCAGCAGCAGGCGCGTCTCGAAGTCGCCAAGGCCAATCTCGCGCGCGTGGTGCCGTTGGCGGCGCAGAACGCGTTGAGCAAGAAGGATCTCGACGACGCGGTCGGCAACGAGAAGCAGAGCGCCGCCGCGGTGATCGCCGCCCAGGGCGAAGTCGACACCGCACTGCTGAACCTCGGCTACACGACGATCAAGTCTCCGCTGAACGGCCTGTCGAGCTTCGCGCGTCAGCAGGACGGCAGCTACGTGACGGCCACCTCGAACGGCTTGCTGACCTACGTGTATCAGCTCGATCCGATGTGGGTGAACTTCAGCATCTCCGAGAACGAAATGCTGAAGTACCGCGACGACATCGCGGCAGGACGATTGAGGTTTCCCGCGCACAACGAATTCGTCGTGCATCTGATTCTCGCCGATGGCTCGCCCTATGCCGAGCAAGGCCAGATCGACTTCGCCAACCCGGCGTTCAACACCGAAACGGGAACCTTCCTCGTGCGCGCGACTTTCGAAAACCCGAAGGGCACGTTGCGCCCCGGCCAGTTCGTGCGGGCCCGCGTTTCCGGCGCGATCCGGCCCAATGCGACGCTCGTGCCGCAGCGCGCGGTGTTGCAGGGCGCGAAGAGCCACTTCGTGTGGGTCGTCGGTAACGATTCGAAGGCGCATCAGCGGGTCGTCGAAGTCGGCGACTGGCAGGGCGATAACTGGTTCGTTTCCGACGGACTCAAGGCGGGCGAGCGCATCGTCGTGGACGGCGCACAGCGCGTCACCGCCGATTCGCAGTTGAAGATCATCAAAACCCTGGCGGCCGGCGGGAAAGGCACGGCGGCGGTGGCGACCGCTGCATCGCAAGGCGCCGCGGCAGCGCCCGCCGCCGAGTGACGGGGCGCCCGCGATGAACATCTCGCGCTACTGCATCGATCGGCCGATTTTCGCGTCAGTCATTTCGATCGTCATCACGCTCGGCGGCGCATTGGCGATGTTCTCGCTGCCGATCGCGCAATACCCCGACATCACGCCGCCGCAGATCACGGTGTCCGCCACCTATCCGGGCGCCAGCGCCGAGGTCGTCGCGAACAACGTCGCCGCACCGATCGAGCAGCAGGTGAATGGCGCGGACAACATGATCTACATGAACTCGTCGAGTTCGTCGACCGGCAATATGACGCTCAACGTGTACTTCCAGATCGGCACGAACCCCGAGCTGGCCCAGGTCGACGTGCAGAACCGTGTGAATCTCGCGCTGCCGCAACTGCCGCAATCGGTCCAGTCGCAGGGCATTCAGGTACAGAAAAAGTCGCAGGCGTTCATGATGGTGATCGCGATCTATTCGCCCACCAACCGCTACGATTCGACGTATATCGCGAACTTTACGAACATCTACGTGCTTGACGCGATCAAGCGGATTCCGGGCGCGAACCAGTCGAGTATTTTCGGCAATCCAGACTACGCGATGCGCATCTGGCTGAAGCCCGACCGGATGGCCCAGTTGGGCGTGACGGCCGCCGACGTGCAACGGGTCGTCGCGAACCAGAACCAGCAGTTCGCGGTGGGCAGTATCGGACAGTCGCCGACCAGCGGAGCGGTCCAGCAATCGTTCGCGGTCACGACCACGGGGCGCCTCGCCGAGCCTTCGCAGTTCGACAACATCATCGTGCGCGCCGCGAGCGGCGGCGCGGCGATCGTGCGGCTCAAGGACATCGGCCGCGCCGAGCTCGGCCAGAAAGACTACTCGATTCGCAGCCGCTTCCAGGGCAAGCCGGCCACCGTGCTCGCCGTGTATCAGCAGCCGGGCGCCAATGCGCTCGAGGTGGCGAAGCAGGTGCGCGCGACACTCGCGGAACTGAAGAAGTCGTTTCCGGAAGGCATGACCTACGAAATCGCGATGGACACGACGGAGTTCACGCGAGCGTCGATCTCGGACGTGATCCATACGTTCTTCGAAGCGCTGGTGCTCGTCGTGATCGTCGTGTTCGTATTCCTGCAAAGCCTTCGCGCGACGCTGATTCCGATCATCGCGGTGCCGGTGTCGATCGTCGGCACCTGCATGTTCATGCTGCTGCTGGGCTTTTCGATCAACATGCTGACCTTGTTCGGCATGGTGCTCGCGATCGGTATCGTCGTCGACGATGCGATCGTCGTGATCGAGAACGTCGAGCGCAACATGATGGTGTACAAGCTGTCAGCGAAAGAGGCCTCAAAGAAGGCGATGGACGAAGTCGCCGGCCCGGTCGTGGCGATCGTGCTGGTGTTGTGCGCGGTGTTCGTACCGGTCGCGTTTCTCGGCGGCATCACCGGCCAGATGTACAAGCAGTTCGCGATCACGATTGCGATTTCGGTGGTGCTGTCCGGCATCGTCGCACTGACCTTGTCACCGGCGCTCGCCGCGTTGCTGCTGAAAAGCACGCACCACGAGAAGAAGGGCTTTTTCCGCTGGTTCGACAATCAGTTCGCCCGCATGACGTCGGGCTATACACGCGCGGTCAAGCTCATCATCAAGCGCTTCGTCATGGGGCTCGTGTTCTTCGCGGCGATGATCGTGCTGGCGGTGCTGATGATGCGCTCGATTCCGTCGGCGTTCCTGCCGCCTGAAGACCAGGGTTATCTGCTCGGCGCGGTCATCATGCCGGATGCGGCTAGCCTCGACCGCACCGGCCAGGTGTCGCAAGTCATCACTGACTATTTCATGAAACAGGAGGCGGTCGGCAGCATCACCACGATCGATGGTTTCAGCCTGCTCGACAGCCAGAACAAGAACAATGCCGGCACCTTCTTCGTCGGTCTGAAGAGCTTCGACGAACGCTATACGCGCGCCAACATCAGGACGCAGAACGCGCGCGCGGTGCTGCTCGACGCGTATCGCTACTTCGCGAACGTCCAGGAGGGCATTATTCTGCCGGTCAACCCGCCGTCGATTCCGGGGCTCGGCACGACAGGCGGCACGGAGGTGTGGATTCAGAGCAAGGGGGATGCTTCGATCGCACAGCTCGCGGGCGTGGCCGACCAGTTCGTGCAGAAAGCGCGGGCGCGCAAGGAGCTGACCGGCGTCACGATGACCTTCAATGCGGCGTCGCGGCAACTGTTGGTCGACGTGGATCGCGACAAGTCGGAGACGCTCGGCGTGCCGGTCGAAGACGTCTATAGCTCGATGCAGACGATGTTCGGCTCGCTGTACGTATCGCAGTTCAACCGCTCGAGCCGGCTGTGGCAGGTGATCCTGCAGGCGGACCCGCGCTATCGCCTGAAGCCCACCGACCTCGATCAGATCTTCGTGCGCAGCACGAACGGCACGATGGTGCCGATCAAGTCGGTGGCAAGCTACCGCTTTACGACGGGCCCGGACCTCGTCACGCGATTCAATAATTTCCCGGCCATCAAGGTCACGGCGAATGCCGCGCCGGGCTACAGCTCCGGACAGGTGATCTCGACGCTGGAACAGATCGCCGCGCAGATGCCGGAAGGCTACGACGTGGCATGGAGCGGCGAGGCATTCGAAGAACGGCAGTCGGGCGGCACCTCCGGGCTCGTCTTCGTGTTCGGTCTCGTGATGGTGTTCCTGATCCTCGCCGCGCAGTACGAGAAGTGGTCGCTGCCGGTCGGCGTGCTGATGGCGGTGCCGTTCGCGCTGTTCGGCGCGCTGCTCGCGATCATGCTGCGCGGCCTGTCCAACGACGTCTACTTCCAGATCGGGCTGACGATGCTGGTCGCGCTCGCCGCGAAGAACGCGATCCTGATCTTCGAATTCGCGGTGCTCAATCGCGAGACGGGCGCATCGGTGTTCGACGCGACGATGACCGCGGCGGAAGAACGGCTGCGCCCGATCGTGATGACCTCGCTCGCGTTCATTCTCGGCTGCGTGCCGCTCGCGATCGCGACGGGCGCGTCGGCCAACAGCCGTCATTCGATCGGCACCGGTGTGATCGGCGGCATGTTGGGCGCGACGGCGATCGCCGTATTCTTCATCCCGATGTTCTATTACCTGCTCGAAACCATGTCGTCGCGCTCGAAGGGAGGCAAAAAGCCGACGCCGGGGGTGGAGCCCGGCGGCGGCGCAGGACGCGAACCCTCGGCGGTGCCAGGGCCCGGTGCGTCGAGCGAGGCGCCGTCCGCGCCGCAGGAAGGTGAATGACATGCGCGGCACGGCACCGGCGCGTTTGCTCGCATCCGTCATGCTGCTCGCGCTGAGCGGATGCCTGCTAGGCCCCAACTACCAGCGCCCGGCGGTCGACGTGCCGGCCACTTATCGTTTCGCCCAGGGCGAGGCCGCGGGCATCGCCAACGCCGTGTGGTGGGAGCAGTTTCAGGACCCGGTGCTCGATCAGCTGATCGCCGCCGCGCTGCAGAACAATCGCGACGTGAAGGTCGCGGCCGCGCGGGTCGACGAGTTTCGCGGGCAGTTCGTGACCACGCGCTCCGGGCTGTTCCCGCAGCTTTCGGCAGGCGCCGACGCGTCGCGTCAACGGGTCTCGCAGGACCAAGGCGTGCCGGTGCCGAAGGGCGTGAGCCCCGTCTACAACCAGTTCGACGCGACGCTGGCGGTGTCCTGGGAACTCGATCTGTTCGGCAAGGTGCGCCGGGAAACCGAGGCGGCACGCGCGAATCTGCTCGCAAGCGAAGAGGGCCGCCGCGCCACGATTCTGACGCTGGTGAGCTCGGTCGCGTCGGCCTACATCAATCTGCGCAGTCTGGACCGGCAGCTAGTGATCGCGAAGGAGACCGTGCAAAGCCGCGCGGAATCGGTGCGCGTGTTCGAGGCGCGCTTCCGCTACGGCGAGGTCTCGCAGATGGAACTCGCGCAAAGCCAGTCGGAGTATCAAGCCGCGCAAGTCACGATTCCGCAGCTCGAAGCGCAGATCGCCCAGCAGGAAGACGCGTTGTCGGTGTTGATCGGCAGGAATCCCGGCGCGATACTGCGCGGCCGTGAGCTGTCGCAGATGGGCACGCCGCCGATTCCCGAGGGGCTGCCGTCCGATCTGCTCGAACGTCGTCCCGACCTGCTGGAGGCCGAGCAGACGCTGGTCGCGCAAAACGCGCTGATCGGGGCGGCGCGCGCGCTGTACTTCCCGTCGATTTCGCTGACCGGGCTGTTCGGTTCGGTCAGCGCGCAGTTCTCGAATCTGTTCACCGGCCCGGCGCGCGTGTGGTCGTTTGCCGGTAGCGTCACGCAGCCGATCTTCACGGCGGGCAACATCACCGGCCAGGTGCACCAGGCCGAAGCGCGCCAGCAGGAATCGCTGTACTCGTACGAAAAGGCGATCCAGGTAGCGTTCCAGGAGGTCGAGGACGCGCTCATCTCCGTGCAGAAGACGCATCAGGCACTCGATGCGCAAAACCTCCAGGTCGAGGCGCTGCACACCTATGCGCACCTCGCGCGGCAGCGCTACGAAGGCGGCTATACGAGCTACATCGAAGTGCTCGATGCGGAGCGCAGCCTGTTCAACGCGCAACTGAGCTATGCGCAAACTCAAGGCGCGGTGCTGACCTCGTACGTCACGCTCTACAAGGCGACGGGCGGCGGCTGGGTGGCCGAGGCGGAAAAACTGACGGCGCCGCCGCCCGCGCAGCAAAACTCGCCGGCGATGGCGCCGGTCTCGCAGAACGCGCCCGCGCCGGCTGGAACGTCGGGTGCAGAGGAGGCGAGATGACGGGCAACGAACTGATTGCGTGCGAAGAATGCGACCTGCTTCAGCTCGGCGCGCCGCCGGCCGCCGGCAATGCGTTGCGCTGCCAGCGTTGCCGCGCGGAGCTCAGGCGCGGACGCTCGAACGGGCCGGAGTATGCGCTCGCATTCTCGTGCGCGTCCGCGGTGCTGCTCGTGATCTCGAACGTGTTTCCGATCGTCGGTCTGTCGCTGAACGGCCATGTCGTGCAGACGACGCTCGCGGGTTCGGTGCGCATGCTGTACAGCCACGGCTCGTGGCCGCTCGCCTTGCTGGTCGGCCTGACGACGATCGTCACGCCGGTGCTGCAAACCGCGGCGATGCTGTGGCTGCTGCTGCCGCTGCGCTTCGGGCGCGTGCCGTGGCGGCCGGCCGAGTGCTTTCGTCTGTTTCAGTTCGCGCGGCCGTGGGGCATGACCGAGGTGCTGATCCTCGGCTTGCTGGTCGCGCTGGTCAAGCTCGCGCATATCGCCAAGGTGGTGCCGGGCACTGCGCTGTGGTCGTTCATCGCGCTGATGCTGCTGCTCGCGGCCGCGGCGGCGACCTTCGATCCGCATGAGGTGTGGGCGCGCATCACGGCAGCGCGTGGCGCGCAGGCGTGGCAGTTGCCGCCGATCCGCGTGCGCCGCAACGCCATCACGGCGTCTGCCTACGGGCTCGTGCTGTGCGAAGAATGCGGCCTGCTGCTCAAGCAGCCCAGCGGCGCGGTCAAGCACGTCTGTCCGCGCTGCAAGGCGCCGTTGCACCAGCGCAAGCCCGCGAGCCTGTCGCGCACGTGGGCGTATCTGGTGGCCGCGATGGTGCTCTACATTCCGGCCAACGTGCTGCCCGTGATGGACACGAGTTCGCTGTTCGGCACGCAGAAGGACACGATCCTGAGCGGCGTGGTGTATCTGTGGGTATCGGGCTCGTGGCCGCTCGCAGTGCTCGTATTCATCGCGAGCATCGTCGTGCCGATGCTGAAGATTCTCGGCATCGGGTATCTCGCGCTGTCGACCCAGCTTCGTTGGCAATGGCTGCCCGGGCAGCGCACGCGGATCTATCGCCTGATCGAGCTGATCGGTCGCTGGTCGATGCTCGACATCTACGTGATCACGATGCTGGTCGCGCTGGTGCAGTTCCAGGCGCTGGCGACGATCAAGGCGGGGCCGGCGGCGATCGCGTTCGGCGCGGTCGTCGTGCTGACCTTGCTCGCCGCGATGGCGTTCGATCCGCGCCTGATGTGGGACGCTTTGGAGACCGAACGTGTCCACTCCGACTGAAGAGCCCGAACTGCCCGCCGCGGAGCCGGTGCCGCGCTCGCGCTGGCGGATGCAACTGGTCTGGCTCGTGCCGATCGTGGCGATACTGATCGGCGGTTGGCTCGCGGTGAAGGCGGTGATGGAGCGTGGCGAGCAGATCAGCATCAGCTTCAAGACCGGCGACGGTCTCGAAGCGGGCAAGACCAAGCTCAAGTTCAAGGACGTCGATATCGGCGTGGTCGGAGCGGTCTCGCTGACGCCGGACCACAAGCGCGTGGTGGCCAAGGCCGAGGTGACGCGCGACGTGTCGGACCTGCTCGTCGACAACACGCGCTTCTGGGTCGTGCGTCCGCGCATTTCGGGCGGTACGGTGTCGGGGCTCGGCACGCTGCTGTCGGGCTCGTATATCGACGTTGACGTCGGCAATTCGCCAAAAGCGCGCCGCAGTTTCGTCGGCCTCGAGGAGCCCCCCGTGATCGCGAGCGACGTGCCGGGGCACGAGTACACGTTGCACGGCACGGGACTCGGCTCGCTCGACGTGGGTACGCCCGTGTTTTTCCGCAGAATTCAGGTGGGCCAGGTCGCGTCGTACCAGTTGGACCCGGACGGCCACGGCGTCACGGTGAAGGTGTTCGTCAACGCGCCGTATGACCGCTTCGTCAGAACCGACACGCGCTTCTGGCACGCCAGCGGTGTCGACATGTCGTTCGACAGCAGCGGCTTGCGCGTCGAAACGCAGTCGATCGTGTCGATCATCATCGGCGGGATCGCGTTCGAATCGCCGCCCGATTCACAGGTAGAGACGAGCGCCGATACCAGCACCCGGTTCGAGCTGTACACCACGCGCGCCGACGCGATGAAGATGCACGATCGCATCGTCGTCAAATACGTGGTGAACTTCACGGATTCGGTGCGCGGTCTGACGGTTGGCGCGCCGGTCGATTTCCGCGGCGTCGAAATCGGCGAAGTGACGGCGCTCTACACGCGCTTCGATCCGCACACCCGCCGCTTCAGCAGTCCGGTCGAGATCAATCTCTATCCGGAGCGGTTCACGTCGCGCTATCAGAACGACGGCGCCGGCGGACACCTCACCAACGACCCGCGCGGTCTCGCGAACTATCTGGTCGAGCACGGCTTCCGCTTCCAGTTGAGAACCGGCAATGTGCTGACCGGCCAGCAGTATCTCGCGCTCGACTATTTCCCCGACGCGCCGAAGGCGTCGATCGACTGGAGCAAGACGCCGCCCGAAATGCCCGCGATTCCGCGCGCGCTGCAATCGCTGCAGGAATCGGTCACGCGACTGCTCGCCAAGATCAACAACATACCGTTCGAGGATATCGGCAAGGACGCGCGCTCGACGCTGCGCACCACCAACGCGATGCTCGGGCAGCTCAACACGCAGGTCGTGCCGAAAGCGCGCGACACGCTGCTGTCCGCGCAATCGACGCTCGATTCCGCGAATGCCGCGCTGCAGCCCGATTCGTCGCTGCAGCAATCGACGGAGGACGCAATGCGTGAATTGACTCGCACCGCTGCCTCGTTGCGCACGCTGGCCGACTATCTGGCGCAGCATCCGGAATCGCTCGTGCGCGGCAAGTCCGAGGACAAGAAGCCATGACAGATGCGATGCGCCGCTTCGCGGCCGGCCTGATGCTCGCGCTCGCCGGCGCTCTGCTCGGCGCCTGCAAGTCGCCGGCGACGAACTTCTACACGCTGAGCCCCGACGAGTCGTTGAGCAGCACCGGCGCGAGCCGGCCGATCGCGGCGGTGATTGGTCCGGTGACCATACCCGAGATCGTGGACCGGCCGCAGATCGTCACGCGGATCGCTAACAACGAGGTCGCGGTCAACGAATTCGACCGCTGGGCGCAGCCGCTCGGTGGCGACATCGGTCGCGTGATCGCGGCCGATCTCGGCGCGCTGCTGAACTCGCAGCAGATTTCGGTATTCGATGCGGTACGCGATCCGTCCGTCGTCTGGCGCGTGCGGATCGACGTGATGCGCTTCGAGTCCGTGCCGGGGCGCGACGTCACCGTCGACGTGCTGTGGACCGTGCGGCCGCCCGGCAAGGTCCGCGCCATCACCGGCCGCTCGGTCGCGCGCGAGAGCGTGTCCGGTCCCGGATTCGAGCCGATCGTCGCCGCCCACGATCGCGCGCTCGCCTCGGTGAGCCGCGATATCGCCGCAGCGGTGCAGGCAAAACCTGCTCAATGAGACGTCGCGCTGCGTCACGTCGACACGCGCCGCACCCGAACCCGTGCGCTACACCGGGTCGCGCGCATAATAAGACCTTGGTCCGATTGCTAGAGCTCTGGGTCAACTCCACGATTCAATCGATGCACGGCGCGTGCCTCGGCACCGATCGTGACGCGCACCTTTCAGGAGTCTTCCGATGGACGCTGAAACGCTGTTGTCACAAAGCCAGGACATTGCCTCGAAAATCACCCAGGTACTGCAAAAGCGCACGCAAATCGCCCAGCGGCATCTGAATGAACGGGTCACCGAAACGCTGGGGCTCGATCACGATGGCGCCCCGACCGCAAGCGCGATGCCCGCGCCATTCGATCCGCTCAGTGCGTGGCAATACACGGTAGATGCCGCGCAGCGCTCGCTGCTGTTCTGGGACACGCTGTACCGGCGCGGCAACGAGTTCGTCGAACGCAGCGTCAGCGGTCCCACGCCGGTGCTGCATTTCGAGTACGACACGGTGCTGGACGGCCGCACGTTCGAACGGCCCGTCAACTATGCGCTGCTGCAACTTCGTCCGCTCGAAGGCGTGGGCGTGGACGTGCGCAAGCGTCCGTATCTGATCATCGATCCGCGCGCGGGGCACGGCCCCGGCATCGGCGGCTTCAAGGACGATTCGCAGGCGGGCGTCGCGCTGCGCGCGGGCTACCCCGTCTACTTCGTGGTGTTCTTTCGCGACCCCGAGCCCGGTCAGACCCTGCTCGACGTGTGCAACGCCGAGCAGCTATTCGTGCGCAAGGTGCGCGCGCTGCATCCCGACAGTCCGAAGCCCGCGATCATCGGCAATTGCCAGGGCGGCTGGGCGGCGATGATGCTCGCCAGCTCCGATCCCGAGGAGACCGGCCCGATCGTCATCAACGGTGCGCCGATGTCGTACTGGAGCGCGGCCTGGAGCGAAGGCGAGGGCGACAACCCGATGCGTTACGCGGGCGGCATGCTGGGCGGCGCGTGGCTCGCGTCGTACGCGGCGGATCTTGGCAACGGCAAGTTCGACGGCGCGTATCTGGTGGAGAACTTCGAGAACCTGAACCCCGCCAACACGTTCTGGGACAAGTACTACCACCTGTTCTCGAACGTCGATACCGAGCCGCCACGCTTTCTGGAATTCGAGCGCTGGTGGGGCAGCTACTACCTGATGAATCGCGAGGAGATCGAATGGATCACGCGCAACCTGTTCGTCGGCAACAAGCTGTGGTCGGGCGGAGTGACGAACAGCAGCGGCCAGGCTTTCGATCTGCGTCAAATCCGTTCGCCGATCATCCTGTTCGCGTCGATGGGCGACAACATCACGCCGCCTCAACAGGCGTTCAACTGGGTGGCGGACCTGTACGGCAGCACCGAGGAGATCAAGGCGCGCGGCCAGGTGATCGTCGGTCTGACGCACGAAGACATCGGGCATCTGGGCATCTTCGTGTCCGGGAAAGTCGCGAAGAAGGAGCACAAACAGATCATGTCCGTGCTCGAGACCATCGAAACCTTTCCGCCGGGACTCTACGGCATGACCATCAACGAGGCCAGCAACGCGGCCGGGGAGATCGAATACGAAGTCGAATTTCATGAGCGGCGGCTCGAGGAGATTTCCGCGCATCTCAACCGCTTCGGCCGCATCGACGAAAAGCCATTCGAAGCGGTCGCCGCGGTGTCCAATCTGAATCAGCGCATGTATGAACTGCTCGCGCAGCCGGTCGTGCAGGCGATGTCGAACGAAACGAGCGCCCGCCTGCTGCGCCAGTTTCATCCGCTGCGCTGGCAGCGCTGGGCCGTGTCCGCGATGAACCCGTGGCTTGGCTGGCTGCCGGCGGCCGCGCAGTCGGTTCGTGAGAATCGCCAGCGGACCGCCGCCGATAACCCGTGGAGCAAGCTCGAACACAACGGCTCGCAAATGATCAGCGCGTCGCTGGACTATTACCGCGCGATGCGCGACGCGGGGACCGAGGCAAGCTTCTTCAGCGTGTACGCGAATCTGTATGCGACGTATCTGAGCAAGCCGGGCGCCGATGGCCTGGCCGCGCAAGCCAGCGCGATCGATCCGCGCGAGCTGCCGTTCGTGCGCACGGCGTTGCAGGCGATCGGCGACGGCGGCTACACCGAGGCACTCGCGCGCGCGGCCTTTCTGTTGTCGCGCAAGGGCGGGTCGTTGCCGCTCGCGCGCCTGGAGATGCGCAAGGAGATCGCCGAAAGTTACGCGGAGTACCTGCCCGACATCAGCCCCGATCACTGGCGGCGGATCCGGGGCGAGCAGGAAATCATCGTCAGCTTCGAACCGGACGAGGCGATAGCCACGCTGCCGAAGCTGCTTTCCCGAAGCGAGGACCGCGAGCGCTTTCTACAACTGCTCGACAAGCTGGCGAGCGACGAGCGCGTGTTGAACACCGCGCCCGACGCCGCGCAAAAGGAGGCGTTCGAACGCATCCGCGCGGTGCTGGGTTCGGGCGTGAGCCGCAAGCGCAACGCACGTTTGCCGGACCCCACTCGCACGTGAGCAACTGGCGCGATGCGCGGCAGGACGCAAGCGTGACGGAACCGTGTGCACGGCGCCCGTATGCACGGCTCCCGTCAGCATGGCGTGCCACGCGTCACGAATCCAACGCACCGTACACACGAGGAATACGCCGATGGAAAAGCACGCGAAGTATCAGCGTCTGATCGATTTCTGCCGGACGCTGCCGGCGATGCCGACAGCGGTCGCGCATCCGTGCGACCAGAGTTCGCTCAATGGCGCGGTCGAAGCAGCCGGGATGGGACTGATCGCGCCGCTGCTGGTCGGGCCGCGCGCGCGCATCGAAGCGATTGCCGCCGAACGCGGCATCGACATTTCGAACTTCACGATCGTCGATGCGCCGCATAGCCATGCCGCCGCGGCAGCAGCCGTGCAACTGGTGCGCGAAGGCAAGGCGGAGGCCCTGATGAAAGGCAGCCTGCATACGGACGAGCTGATGGCCGAGGTGATTCGCCGTGACACCGGCCTGCGCACCGAGCGGCGCATCAGCCATTGCTTCGTGATGGACGTGCCCGGGTACGAGAACGCGCTGATCATCACCGACGCCGCGATCAACATCTTGCCGACGCTCGAAGAGAAGGTCGACATCCTGCAGAACGCGATCGATCTCGGGCACGCGCTGAAATTTGACGAAGTCCGCGTGGCGATCCTGTCCGCGACCGAGAGCGTCAATCCGAAAATTCCATCGACGGTGGAAGCGGCGGCGCTGTGCAAGATGGTGGACCGCGGGCAGATCACCGGCGGGCTCGTCGACGGTCCGCTCGCACTCGACAACGCGATCAGCATCGAAGCCATGCGCATCAAGCAGATCGAGTCGCGGGTGGCCGGTCGCGCCAATGTATTGATGGTGCCGGACCTCGAAGCGGGCAACATGCTCGCGAAAAGCCTGTCGTTTCTCGCCGGCGCGGACGCGGCGGGCATCGTGCTCGGCGCGCGCGTGCCGATCATTCTGACGAGCCGCGCGGATTCTCTGTCGACGCGTCTCGCATCGTGCGCGGTCGCCGCGTTGGTGGCCAAGGCACGGCGCGAGGCCGGCAAGGTGGTCGGGTGACGTCATGACGGATGTGATCCTCGTATTGAACGCAGGTTCGTCGAGCCTCAAGTTCAGCGCCTTCGACGCGCAACAAGCGCAACTCGAACTCATTTTGCGCGGTCAGATCGAAGCGCTCTACACGAGCCCGCGTTTTCGCGTGACAGATCGCGACGGCAATACCAGTTCGCACGAATGGGGCGATGGCCATCGGCTCGGCCATCAGGGCGCGATCGAATATCTGGGCGGTTTTTTGCGCGACCACGGCGGCGGCAATCAACTGAAGGCGGTCGGGCATCGCGTCGTGCACGGCGGGCAGCGCTTTGCCGGCCCCGTCCTCGCGACCGCCGAGGTGATCGACCAGCTGGACAGCCTGAGCCCGCTCGCGCCGCTGCATCAGCCGCATAACCTGACCCCGATCCGCATCCTCGCGCAGCTGCGTCCCGACCTTCCACAGGTCGCGTGCTTCGACACCACGTTTCATCGCACGCAGACCGAGACCGCGCAGGCCTATGCGCTGCCCCCCTCGATTACCGACCACGGCGTGCGGCGCTACGGTTTTCACGGGCTCTCGTACGAATACATCGCGAGCGTGCTGCCGGAGATCGCGCCGGCCGCGGCGGCGGGGCGCACCGTCGTCGCGCATCTGGGCAACGGCGCGAGCATGTGCGCGATGGTCGCGGGCAAGAGCGTGGCGAGCACGATGGGCTTCACGGCGGTGGAAGGCCTGCCGATGGGCACGCGTTGCGGCAGCCTCGACCCCGGCGTGATGCTCTATCTGCTCGACGAGCTGAAGATGGATACGCGGTCGATCGCGGACCTCATTTACAAGGGCTCGGGGCTGCTCGGCATGTCGGGCATCTCGGGCGACATGCGCGTGCTGCTCGACAGCGACGACCCGCGTGCCCGCTTTGCGATCGACGTCTACACCTACCGGATCGGGCGCGAACTCGGCAGTCTCGCCGCGGCGATGCAAGGTCTCGACGCACTGGTGCTGACGGCCGGCATCGGCGAGCACGCAGTCGCGATCCGCGAGCGCATCGTGCGCGATGCCGCGTGGCTCGGCGCCGAACTCGACGAAGCGGCCAATCGGGCGGGCGGCCCGCTGATCACCCGCGCCTCGAGCAGGCTGCCGGTCTGGGTCGTGCCCACCAACGAGGAACTGATGATCGCCCGTCATACGCGCGCTGTCGCCCCATAGAGGAGTTTCACCATGTCTGTCGAGCAACCGAGTTTGATTCTGCGAGGAGCGAAGGCCCTCGTGACCGGCGTCGCCAACGAGCATTCGATTGCCTACGGATGCGCAAAGGCGTTTCACGACCTCGGCGCGAGCGTTGCGCTCACCTATGCGAACGACAAGGCGCTTCCTTATGTGGAACCGATCGCCAAAGCACTCGATGCCGAGATCTTCATGCCGCTCGACGTAACGGGCGAGGATGAAATGGAGGCCGTGTTCGACCGGATCGAGAAGACATGGGGAAGCCTCGATATTCTCGTTCACGCCGTTGCATGGGCGCCGAAAGCGGATCTGCAGGGCGGCTTGCTGCAATCGTCGCGCGAGGGCTTCCTGAGCGCGATGGACATCTCCTGCCATTCGTTCGTGCGGATGGCGCGCCTCGCCGCGCCGCTAATGAAAGACGGCGGCACCATGCTGACGATGAGCTACTACGGCGCGAACAAGGTCGTGCCGAACTACAACCTGATGGGCCCCGTCAAGGCGGCGCTCGAAGCCTGCGCGCGCTATCTGGCGTTCGAGCTGGGACCGAAGGGCATCCGCGTGCACGCGATTTCTCCCGGGCCGCTGCAGACCCGCGCCGCTTCGGGCCTGAAGGATTTCGAGCTGCTGCTCAACGAAGCGGTGCAGCGCGCGCCGCTCGGCGAACTCGTCGACATCATGGATGTCGGCTATACCTGTGCGTTTCTGGCCACGCCGTATGCCCGGCGGGTGTCCGGTTCTACCTTGTATATCGACGGCGGATTGAACATCGTGGCCTAGGATCTGGAGGAGTAAGCATCATGGCTGAAATGTTTCTTGGAAACGTCGAGGAAAGCGTCTCCGACGAAGAGATCGGCGAGTTCCTGATTCGCTACGGGTTCCCGCGCTTCAGTTCGATCAAGCGGGTGCCCGGCACGGGCTCGCGGCCAGGCGCGGTGGTCGTCTTCGACGACGTAACCGCGGACGGGCTGCGCATACTGCAAAACCGCGTCCATAACCTGTTCTGGAAGAACCACACAATCGTCGCGCAGTTGCTGCCGGAGCGCGACGAATCGTGACAGGCGACGGGAGCCGGACATGGGTCTGCTGTCGCGGTGGCTGACCAGGCGCAACGCTTCCGAAGAGAGCGACGATCAGCAGACGAAGGAAATCGTCGAGCGGATCGTCGGGCTCTGTCCGTCGTTGCGGCTCGCGCGCAATTATGCGTCGCGCCTGCGGCCCGCCGTGCAGCACACGACCGCCTATCTGCTCCGGCTCGCCGATGAAGTGCCGCCGACGCGCGAAGCGAACGCGGCGGCGTGGGCGACAGACCCGTATATCCACGCCTTTTTCGCCACGCCCGACGACGTCTGTCCGGTCTTCAACCGCTCACACGAGCTGAACACGTTCTTCAGCGACCATCCCGCTGCCGATCAGGTATTCGCGGTGCTCGGCATGGCCATGGACGAGCGGCGTACTTTCGGCGTCGGGCAACACGGCGAAACGACGCAAACCGATCTCGCGCAGACGACCATCAACTTCAGCGATCACCAGGTGCGCGTGTGCGAAGAATCCGAAGCCGCGTTGCGGCGCCAGATCGTGTTGCGGATCGTCGATCAGCTCGTGCTCGAAGCCCTCGGCAAGATCGAGGCCGACGCCTCGCGGCAGGACGAATTGCAACGCGAAAGGGCGCTGCTGAAAACGCGTCTGACGATTCTCGAACGGCAAGGGGCGGGCGTGCGCTCGCTGCTTGGTAGCGACGCGACGTCGAATTACGCGGAAGTGGCGAAGCTGCAGGCGCAGATCGAAGAGAACGATCAGGCTCTGGCGCAGTTGGGCCTGAAGACAGAGGCGCTGGAGCGGCATCTCGACGTGATGTGCGGTGTACTGGGGGCGCCGGATGCGCATTTCTACGTGCGCAGGAGCGTGTACCGGCTCGACCGGATGAACGTCGTCCTTGAAGAGGGAGATACGCGGCCCGCGCACGAAATCGAGTTTCGCCTTGCGCGTCTGCCGGCGAGTCCCAATGCGATACGGGTTTTCTCGACGGTGCGTTTTCGACACGCGGACTTTACGCCGCCCCTCAGCGGCCTCGCGCAAGCGCACCACCTGATCTGACGCGAGCCATGCCCGCTATTTGCCGGCGACCGGCTCCACGGAGATGGCCACGGCCTCGGTATAGACCGCTTGTATCTGGTCGCCTTTTTTGATCCGCTTGAGCTGTTCGGGATCCTGCACGATCAGATCCACCGTGTTGCCTTGCGGGCCTTTCAGCGTGACCGCGCCGCTCTGGTGATTGATCGCGATGACGTTAGCCATGATCGTGACTTCGCGCGAGGCCGAGCCGCCGGGTTTCGCGCCCGCCGGTGTGCGTTCGAGCGTCTGCGTTTCGTTGGCGGTCAGCGGCGCGTTGCCTTTTTTCAGCATGATGGTCAGAGCCTGCGAATACTCGGCCTTGACCACGTCGCCGACCTTGATCTGGTCGAAGTTGCGCGCTCCCTCGCCGACCACGACCTGCACGACCCTGCCCTTCGGGTCCTTGAGCAAGACGGTGCGCGTTGCCGGCTCGATGCCGACGACCGTCGCGGTCGTTTTGACCGTGCCCGACACGGTGACTTTGCCGGGCTCGCTCTTGACCGTGACTGGTGCCTCCGTCTGAGCGAACCCCGTATTCGCGAGACACACGAGCGCCGCTGCGATGATCAGTTTGCGGTTAATCATTTTGCTCTCCTTGCGCGATCAATTGACCGTGTAACCCCGCCCTGACATGCAGGCGGCGAAAGCGCGATTGAACGTGTCCATCGAGCCCTGCGTTTGCGCCTGCGATTGTGCCGCGGTCGCGCGCCGGTTCTGCCGCGCGCGCGACCCGCCGACCATCGTGCCGGTCGCCGCGCCGATCGCCGCGCCCTTGCCGGCGTCGCCCGCAATCGCGCCGATGATCGCGCCGCCCGCCGCGCCGCGCGCGGCGCCCTGCACGCGCTCGCCGCCTCCCACCGCGGGGCCGGAAGGCGGGGGCGGGGCATTGGCGACCATGGTCGGGTCGATGCCGGTATTGCTCTTCGCCCACGAATAGCAGGCGCCTTCGTCCTGCTGCTGTTGCTGCGGGCTTTGCCCTCTGGCCGGATAGGCAATCGGCCTCGATTGCGCCAGGCCTTCCAGCGATAGCGACGCGCTCAACGCGGCGATCACGGCATATTTCGTAGACTTGTTCACGACAGCTCCTTGCGTGGGCACACGCGGGTGCGAGTCGCCGGCTGCCTGTTCGCTCAGGCGTGAGGGCGCAACCGGCACCCGTGAATGGGAATTCTGGTGGGACCGGTTGCCGCGCGGTGGATGCGCAGCAATGGCAGGTTCGCTTTCATCATGGTGTCGCGGGCCTGTCGCGCGCAATCGGACCAAGGTCGTATTTGCAATTTCGTCCATGGTTTCCAAACTGTATTCATGCAACAGGTGCAGGTCGTTTTCATTGCTTCGGACAACTGTCTGTCAAAGATCATGGCCATGCCGCCCGGGGCCGCTGACGAAGCGCAAGGGGAAGCATCGATGGACCGCGATTCGCGTGCTCGTACACGCATCATCCCGTTTGCAACGGCGCTCGACAGGCGCAGGCGCATGCCGGCGCTCGACGACGAGGCGAAGCGCGCGCGACGCATCAGCCATGTACTGGGCGCCGCGCTTCTGGCGTGCTGCGGCGCGTTCTCCACTGCGGTGTCGCTGGCGCAGGCGCCGGCCGCGAACGCCGCGGCGAACGCGGCCCCGAACGCACCCGTTTCCGCGGCGACGCTCGACAAGCTCGTCGGACCGATCGCGCTATATCCGGACGACCTGATCGCGATCATTCTTCCTGCCTCCACCTATCCCGTTGAAATCGTGCAGGCTGATCGCTTTCTCGACCAGTACAAAAACGACAAGTCGCTGAAGCTCAACGACGCGTGGCACGATCCGGTGAAGGCGCTGCTGAATTACCCCAGCATCGTCAAGAACATGAGCACCGATCTCGACTGGACGATCAATCTCGGCGAGGCCGTCGTTGCCGACCAGGGCTCGGTGCTCGAAGCGATTCAGCGCTTCCGGCGGCAAACGCAGTCGGCGGGGCATCTGAAATCCGACGACAAGCAGGTCGTGGTCGTCGAGAAGGAAGTGATCAAGATCCAGCCGGCCGATCCGCAGGTGATCTACGTCCCGCAGTACAACCCGCAGACCGTCGTGGTGGCAAGTGCGCCCGTGACCTACGCCTACTGGCCCACGCCGTATCCGGCCTACTACTATCCGTACGCGCCCGGCGCCGCGCTCGCGACGGGGCTGATCTGGGGCGCGGCGATTACCGCCGCCTGGAACGGCGGACGCTATGAAACGCATTACGGAGGCGGCGGCAACAACAACATCAACATCAACCGCGAAAGAAACGTCGAGCGTGGCGATAGAACCGTCGAGCGCGGCGACAGGAACGTCGAGCGCGGCAATATCAACACGGGCGACATCAACCGCGGCGGTGGTCGCGGGCAGGGAGGGGGCACCTCCGCGTGGACCTCGGACAAGAAGCCGGGCCAGGTCAGCGGTATCTCGGATCGCTCGGCGCGCACGCAACGGGTCGGCGATCCGCCGTCGCGCGGCGGCGGCGCGGGTGCAGGCGCGGGCGGTGGGTTGGCGGGCGGCAACCGCGGCGGCGCGGGCGGCGGCGCAAACTATGCAGGTGGCGGCGCGGGTGGCGGCGCCGGCGCAAACTTCGCGGGCGGCGGTGCTGGCGCGCAAGGGCGGCCGCAGCCGTCCCAGCGTCCGACGGCGTCGGCGGGCACACGCGAGGTGAATCAGCGCGCGGCGCCTGGGGGCGGCGGCGATGCGTTCAGCGGCTACGGCTCGGCGCGCGACGCGCAAGCCAACAGCGCGCGCGGCGCGGCGAGCCGTCAATCGACGCGTGGCGGCGGTGGCGGCGGATTTTCCGGCGGTGGCGGCCGTGGCGGTGGCGGCGGCGGAGTCTCGCCGCGGGGCGGCGGTGGCGGCCGCGGCGGCGGACGGCGATAAGGAGCAGCCATGAGCGGGCAAAGCATCACCGGAAAGCGCGCACGCGACGATTCGCGGCGATGTGTGGCCACATCGCGCCGGCTGTGCGCGATGGTGCTCGCGCTGTCGATTCCGTTGGCCGCGCTCGCCGCGGGGCAGCGCACTTTCGCCACCCCGGAGGACGCGGTCGCCGCGCTGTCCAGCGCACTGAAGACCGACGACGAAGCGTCGCTCGTCGCGATCTTCGGCGAAGCGCACAAGAGCCTCGTGGTATCGCCGGATCAGGCGGAGAACGAGGCGAACTGGGCCAAGGCGAGCAAGGAGCTCGAGGCCTATCACCTGCTCGACGACAGGGGACCGAACCGGCGGATTCTGCTGGTCGGCGACGAGGCGTGGCCGATGCCGATACCGATCGTCAAAGAGGACGGCACCTGGCGCTTCGCCACCGAGCAGGGCGAAGAAGAACTGATCAATCGACGGATCGGCGCCAATGAACTCGAAGCGATCAAGGTGCTGCACGCTTATATCGGCGCGCAGCGTCAATACGCGTCGCGCGACCGCAACCACGACGGCCTGCTCGAATACGCGCAGAAGCTGGCCAGCACACCCGGCAAGCAGGACGGTCTCTACTGGTACACCGACGAAAACAGCGACGAAGAAGAGAGTCCGTTCGGCCCGCTCGTCGCCGTGAGCTCCGAATATCTGAAAGGCCACGCGGCGGGCGATCCTTACCGGGGCTACCATTTCGACATCCTGACGCGGCAGGGCAAGAACGCGCCGGGCGGCGCGTTCAGCTACGTGATCAACGGCCACATGATCGCGGGTTTCGCGATGGTCGCTTATCCGGCGCGGTACGGCAAGAGCGGCGTGATGACCTTCGTGGTCAGCAACAACGGCGTCATCTACCAGAAGGACCGTGGCGCGCACGCGCCGCCTGTGACCGAGTTCAATCCGGATCACACGTGGCAGCGCGTCAAGGATTCGCTCTGAGCCGCTCCGGGTTGGCTGAGGCGATGGCCGTACAGCGCCCCCGTGCTTCCGTCAGGTCCGCTTCCGTACTCGAGGCGCTACGTTGAACCATCCACAGAGCGTCACCGGCCGCGCGTCTTCCACGCCACCCGCGCGCGGGTGGCGCTCCGCGTTTCCTCCCGCGCAGTGGCTGCGAAGCTATCAGCCTCGATGGCTCGCGAAGGACGCGGTCGCCGGCGTGACGCTCGCGGCTTATGGCATTCCGGTATCGCTCGCCTATGCGTCGCTCGCGGGCTTGCCGCCGCAATACGGCATCTACGGCTATCTGGTCGGCGGCCTCTGTTATGCGCTGTTCGGCTCGTCGCGCCAGCTCGCGATCGGCCCGACCTCGGCGATCTCGATGCTCGTCGGCGTGACGCTCGTGCCGATGGCCGGGGGCGACCCGTCGCGCTGGGCTTCGATCGCGGCGCTCACGTCCGTGCTGATCGCGTGCATGTGCGTGATCGGCTGGCTGCTGCGCTTGAGTTCGCTCGTCAGCTTCATCAGCGAGACGATCCTGCTCGGCTTCAAGGCGGGCGCCGCGCTGACGATCGCGATGACCCAGCTGCCGAAGCTGTTCGGCGTGAAAGGCGGCGGCGAATTCTTCTTCGAACGGATCGCCGTGCTGTGGGGGCAGCTTCCGCTGACCAACCTCGGCGTGCTCGGTTTCGGCCTCGTTTGCATCGCGTTGCTGCTGTTCGGCGAAAAGTTTTTGCCGGGGCGTCCGGTGGCGCTCGCCGTCGTCGCTGCCTCGATCGTCGTGTTGTCCGTCACGCCGCTGGCCAGCCGCGGCTTCACGCTGGTGGGCGCGCTGCCGCAGAGCTTGCCTGAATTCCGTCTGCCCGGGCTGCGGCTGCGCGATGTCGACGGCATCGTTCCGCTGGCGTTCGCGTGCCTGTTGCTGGCATACGTCGAGAGCGTTTCGGCCGCGCGCGCGCTCGCGCAGGCACATGGTTACGAGATCGACGCCCGCCAGGAATTGCTGGGTCTTGGCGCAGCCAATCTGGCCGCGGGATTGTTCCAGGCCTTCCCGGTTGCGGGAGGGCTTTCGCAATCGTCGGTGAACGACAAGGCCGGCGCGAAAAGCGCGCTTGCGCTGGTATTCGCGTCGCTCGCGATCGGCTTCTGTCTGATGTTCCTCACCGGACTGCTCGCGAATCTGCCCAACGTCGTGCTGGCGGCGATCGTGCTCGTGGCCGTGAAGGGCCTCGTCGACGTCGGCGAACTGCGTCATGTGTGGCGCGTGAGCCGCTTCGAATTCGCGATTTCGATGGCGGCGTTCGCGGCGGTGCTGTTGTTGGGCATCCTGAAGGGCGTCATCGTCGCGGTGCTCGTGTCGATGCTGCTGATCATCCACCGCGCCGCGCATCCGCATGTCGCGATGCTCGGGCGTATTCCCGGCACGCGCTATTTCTCGGATCTCGAACGTCATGCCGAGAACGAGACGATTGCGCATGTGCTGGCGGTGCGTGTCGAAGCGTCGTTGCTGTACTTCAACGTCGAGCACGTGCGCGAGACGATCTGGCGCATGATCCACGCCGCACCCGAACCGGTCCGGCTCGTGATTTGCGATCTGTCCGCATCGGCGGTCGTCGATCTGGCGGGCGCGCGCATGCTCGAAGCGATGCACGGCGCGCTGGAGGCCGCGGGCGCCGCGATGAAGGTCGTCGGCGCGCACGCGGACGTGCGCGACATGCTGCGCGCCGAGGGGCTCGAAGCTCGTGTCGGCCACATCGGCCGACGCGGCTCGGTGGCCGACGTCGTCGACGCATTCCAGCAAAACGGCGATTTCGCGGACGACGCGGATCGCGGATGAACTCGAGGAGAAACCCATGTCACGTCAATTTCGTCCTGGCGCGGGCGCGCCCGCACTCGACGCCGCGTGCGCCCGCACGATCACGCAGTGGCTTGCGGCAGCGGCGCTGCTCGCCAGCCCAATGTTGTGTTACGCAGCGAACCTGAACTTTCTGAAAGACACGCCCATTACCTACATGCGCGAGGCCGACCGTAAAGCGCTCAACGACGCGGCGCAAAAGGCGCTCGATACAAAAAAGGATGGCGAATCGTACGAGTGGAGCAATGCGGGCACCGGCAATTCCGTGTCGATCAAGGGCACGGTGACGCCGCAGGACACGACGAAGGACGGCGATCGAACCTGCCGGACCGCGACGCTGACCGCGGTCGCGAAAGGACAGACCCAAACGTGGACGCCGATCGTCTGCAAAACCGGCAATGGGCCGTGGAAGATTCTGAAGCAGTAAGCACATGCGTGTCGCTTCATACGCCTCTGAACATGGCGGCGCCGCCGCGCCGCCCGAGTTGCACGAGCACGTACCATTTGCCCTGTTGATGCATAATTTGTCCAGCGTTTCGCGGCTCATGCACAAGGCAAACACATGGAACACTCTTACGCCAACGACGATACCGGCAATCTGGTCCTGCTCGAACACGTCAACCTGAAAATCCCCAACCAGATTCTCGCGACCGCCTTCTACGTCACCGGCCTTGGGCTCACGCGCGATCCGTTCGTGATGACCGGGGTCGAGAATATGTGGATCAACGTCGGCCGGTCGCAGATTCACTTGCCGCACGGGGCGGCACAACGTCTGCGCGGCAGTGTCGGTCTCGTGGTCGGCGAGCTCGAAGCGCTGGTGAGGCGGCTGCGCTCGGTTGAACCGCTGCTCGCCGGCACCGCGTTCGGCTGGACGGAGCGCGCAGGCAGTGTCGAAGTGACGTGTCCGTGGGGCAACCGCTACGAGTGCCTCGATCCTCTCAATCGATCCGCGCCGGCTCCGTGGTCGGACATCGATCTGGGCATCGCGTTCGTGAAGATGGATGTGCCGGTCGGCAGCGCGTTGCCTATCGCGCGCTTCTACCGCGATATGTTCGATGCGACCGTCGACATCGAAGAGAAGCATGGATTGCACCGCGCGGTGATCGATATCGGCACGCATCAGCAACTGCTGTACGCGGAAACGACCCGGCCCATTTCTGAATACGACGGACACCACATCGCCATTTACACCGCTGCTTTTTCGGGGCCGTTCACACGGCTCGCCGAAAAAGGTCTGGTATATGGAGAAGAGCCGCATCAATACCGGTTTGCCGACCTGCTCGATCTGTCATCCGGAGAGCGTTGCTTCCGGCTCGAACACGAAGTACGGAGCCTGCATCACCCACTTTACGCGCGCCCGCTGGTGAACCGGAATCCGGAACAGACCAACTGGAACTATCAGCAGGGGGCCGATTCGCGCGGCGGCCGGTTCTGATCGGCTCAACGAGCGGCGGCAACGCGCAGCGACCCAGCTGAAAACGCCACGACCAGGGCGGCGGTCAGCGACCACAACGGTGCACGCTGATCGCTCGCCACTCCTTAACGATTTAATCTAGAAAATCCACAACACATCGCCTACCCTTAAACGAGCCGGTATTCCGCGGACCCGTGCATCACTTCTCCCCTCTCTGCGAAGCCGACCCGTCCTGACAAAGCTAACAACGATTCGAAGTCGTACGCTTTTGTTGTCTGCGAGGGTTGCGCCATCGTGCTCTTTCACGCTGTCGTCCGCGTGGATCCATGTCGCACTCCTGCGCTGCAATTCATAGGAACAATAAAAAGCTAGGAGACGCTCATGCCATTCAACCGTATTCAGGGAATTGTCGGCCTGCCACTGCTCGCCATCGCGTTCGGCTTGCCTGCGGCTCATGCCGCCGACGAAGTACAGAACAGCTCGACCACCACCACCGCCGCGCCGGTGCCCTCGAGGCTTCAGCCCGTGACCCAGGATCAGCTCGATCGCGCCGGCAGCATGACGGCGGTCTGGCTCCATCCGAACGGCTCGTACGCGCAGACGCGCTATTACCCCGGCGCGCAGATCAACCGGACGAACGTCGCGAAGCTCAGGCCGGCGTTCATCTTCCAGACGGCCGTCAACGAGTCGATGGAAACGGCGCCGATCGTGAAGGACGGCGTGATGTTCCTGACCACGTCGTTCAATCACGTATACGCGATCGATGCGACGACGGGCAAAGAGTTCTGGCATTACAAGCACAAGATGGGTCCGGTCACGACGTTCTGTTGCGGGCCGAACAATCGTGGCGTCGCGATTTCGGGTGACCGGCTCTATATGGGCACGCTCGACTCCAAGCTCGTCGCGCTCGACGCCAAAACCGGCAACGTGCTGTGGCAAAGCCAGATCGCCAATCCCGACGAGGGCTACTCGGAAACGATGGCGCCGACGGTCGTCGACGGCAAGGTGCTGATCGGCACGAACGGCGGCGAGTACGGCATTCGCGGCTTCGTGAAGGCGTACGACGCGAATTCCGGCCAGTTGCTGTGGACCTTCTACACGATTCCGGAAACCGGCCAGGAAGGCGTGTGGGCCACCAAAGACGCGACCGGCCGCGACGAGAAGCGCGACATCGACGCGGAGAAGAAGCAGTTGGCCGACAAGGGCGGCGACTTCTACAAGATGCTCGGCGGCGGTGTGTGGATGACGCCGGCGGTCGACCGGAAAACGCACACGGTGTATTTCGTGGTCGGCAACCCGTCGCCGGACCTGTATGGCGCGATCCGGCCGGGAGACAACCTCTATACGGATTCGCTCGTCGCGATCGATCTCGACACCGGCAAGTACAAATGGCACTACCAGTACGTGCCGCACGACGTCTGGGACCTCGACGCAGTGAGCCCGCCGGTGCTGATCGACGTGCGCGACAACGACGGCAAGATGATCCCCGGCATCGTGCATGCGGGCAAGACCGGCCACGTGTACGTGCATGATCGTGCGACCGGCCGTCTGATCCGCTTCTCGCAGGCGATGATTCCGCAGGAAAACATGTGGACCCTGCCGACAGCAGCCGGCGCGCGCATGCTGCCGGGCGCGAACGGCGGCGTCGAGTGGTCGCCGATCGCGTTCGATCCGCAAACGCGCCTCGTCTACGCGGCCAACCTGAATCAGCCGATGACGTACCAGGTCGAGGACGCCGCCTATCCGGGCGGCAGCAAGCTGTGGCTCGGCGGCGCCTTCAAGGTGATTCCGTCCGAGGCGCAATGGGGCAAGCTGTCGGCCGTGAACGTCGACACCGGCAAGATCGCGTGGGACTACAAGACCGACCAGCCGCTGATCGGCGGCGTACTTGCAACGGCGGGCGGTCTTGTGTTCAACGGCGAGGGCAACGGCCTGTTCCGCGCGTTCGATGCCGCCACCGGCAAGAAGCTGTGGGAGTTCCAGTGCGGCGCGGGCGTCAACGCGCCGGCCGTGTCGTACACGGTCAACGGCAAGCAGTACATCGCGGTCGCGGCGGGCGGCAATACGCAGATCGACTTCAAGCGCGGCAATAGCGTCGTCGTGTTCGCAGTGCCATGAGGCGGCCGGCGCCGCGGGGAGCGCCGGGTGGGGCGCGCGCTGCATGGGTGGCGCTGCTGTCCGGCGGACTGATCGCCGCATGGCTGCCGTCGGGCGCGCGCGCCGACGCCGAGGCGGGCAAGGCGAAAGCGCAGGTGTGCGTGGCCTGTCATGGGCCGATGGGCAATTCGACCAATCCGGACTATCCGATTCTGGCCGGGCAAACCGCGCGCTACCTGTATCTGGAGCTGAAGGACTTCAAGCAGGGAAGGCGCAGCGATCCGCGCATGTCGCCGATGGCGGCGAACCTGTCGAGCGAGGACATGCAGGACCTCGCCGACTACTTCGCCGCGCAGAAGCCCGTATCGGTGCCGTTCAACGCGGATGGCGCGAGCATCCAGGCGGGCAGCAAGAAGGCCGCCGAGGTGCTGTGCACGATGTGCCACCTGGGTGGCTTTTCCGGGCAGAACGAGATTCCGCGCGTCGCGGGCCAGCAGTATCAGTACATCGTCAAGCAATTGCAGGACTTCCGCTCGCACACACGCACCAACGATGCGGGCAACATGACCAGCGTGACGCGTAATCTGACCGACGACGACATCCATCATCTGGCCGCTTATATCAACAATCTGCAGTAGCACGGGGAAGACACCATGAAAGACATGCTCACTCGACCGCTTGCGGCCGCCGTTCTGCTCGCCAGCGCATTCGGCGCATGGATGCCGGCGCTCGCGCAGGACCAGGGGGAAATCAACCGCCAACTGCTCGCGGCCGCGAAGGACGACGATCAGCAGTCGGTCGTCGCGGCGCTGCAGCGCGGCGCGTCGGTCGATGCGATGAACCGGATCGGCGACACCGCGCTCGTCACCGCGTGCAAGAAGGGCGATACGGCGATGGCGCGCACGCTGATCGAGCGCGGCGCGAACGTGCAGCATGCGAACGCGCCGGGCGATACACCGCTGATGGCCGCTGCCTACGGCGGCTTCGACGAGATCGTCGCGCTGCTGCTCGCGCATGGCGCCGAGCCGCTCGCGACCGATCGCGTCGGCAAGACCGCGATGGAATACGCAGCGGGCCAGGGGCAAACGAAGGTCGTCGGTCAGTTGCTCGATGCGGGCGTCGACGTGAACCGGACCTACAAGAACGATCTGACCGCGCTGATGTGGGCGGCGGGATACGATCGCGCGGAAACCGCCCAGCTGTTGCTCGCGCGCGGCGCGAACCGGTCGTTGAAGGACAATCGCGGGATGACGGCGAAAGATATCGCGGTGCAGACGAAGTCGGAGCGCGTCGCGGGGTTGTTGTCGGCGGGTTAGCGGCTCGAATCACACGGGCAATGCCGGCCGCGCTTGCGCCAGAATCGCCGGCAATGCCTCGAACGAATCGATCAGCGCGTCGCAGAGCGGCAGGTCGGCGCCGCTCGCGCTGCCATAGCCGTAGCTGACGATGAACACCGGCATCTCGGCCGCGCGCGCCGCCGCGACATCGACCGATGAATCGCCGACCAGCACGCAACGTTCGGGCTCGACATCGAGCAGCCGGCACGCGTGCCAAAGCGGCTCGGGCGACGGCTTCATGCTCGCCACGGTGTCGCCCGCGACCAGCCCGTCCAGATAAGCGGCAAGCCCCGTTTTGTCGAGCAGCGCCGCCGCCAGCGCCTGCGGCTTGTTGGTCACGCACGCGCAGCGGTACCCGTGCTGCCGCAACGCGCGCAGCCCGGCCATCACGCCAGGAAAAACCCGACCCAGCTTTGCGTTGGTCACCGCGTAATGCCGCTCGAACACGGCCTGCGCGTGGTCCAGTTCGACGCGCTCGCCGAGGCCCGCCGCATCCAGCGAGCGTTGCACGAGCTTGCGCACGCCGTTGCCGATGAAGCCGGTCACCCTGTCGTACGGCAGCGGCGTGGCGCCGAAGTCCGTCAGCATCAGGCCGGCGGCCGCGACGATGTCCGGCGCGGTATCGACCATCGTACCGTCGAGATCGATCAGGACAGCGTGGTAGTCGCGGTTCATTGCCATGACGCGCTCGCGCTCGCCTGGTCCGCGTTCAGTGCGCCGTGCGCGGCCGAATCGAAACGACGCGTGGCGTCTTGATGCCAGCGGCGCAGTGTCGCCAGATCCACCCCGCGATGCCATTCGCCGCGCACCATCGGCACGATCGGCGCGTGCGGATCGCCAAGATGAGGCAGCACGGCCAGCGCGCCGTCGAAGTCCTCGCGCGCGGTAAAAGCGCTCGGCGTGACGACGACGGGCACGCGCGCGGCGCGCGCTGCCAGCAGGCCGTTGCGCGAGTCCTCGAAGGCGAGACAGGCCGCGGGCTGCAAGCCGAGCTGTTCGAGCACGTGGCGATAGACGTCGGGGGCGGGCTTTTTCGCCGGCGTGGTGCCGGCGTCGCCGATTGCCGCGAAGCGATGGCGCCAACTGGCGCCGAAATGCGCTTGCAGCAGCGCGTCGAGGTTGGCGGGCGTCGTAGTCGTCGCGATCGCCACGCGTAGACCGGCCTCGTTCGCCTCGTCGATCAGACGCGCGATGCCGGGTCGTAGCGGCACGCCGCGCTCGCGCATGCGCTCGGTGTAGTGGCGCGTCTTCAGCGCGTGCAGCGCGTCGACGGCCTCTCGCGCTCGCGGGCCCCCGGCTTCCTCGCACTCGACCGTGCGCCAGTAATGCAGCAGACGCTCCTTGCCGCCGGCCACTTTCAGCAAGCTGGAATAGAGCGCTTCGTCCCAGAACCAGTCGAGGCCCGCTTCCGCGAACGCGGCGTTGAATGCGTGCAGATGAGCAGTCTCGGTGTCGGCGAGCGTGCCGTCGACGTCGAAGATGAGGGCTTGCATCGTGCGGTCCTCGCAAGGGTGGGGTGCCGTTCAGACACGCACCACGATAGCCGAGCCGTCCGCCGATTCAAATTCAGAGATTCTTTCGCCGCCGATAAGCGGGACTTTATGTGCCGGCACGCACCGAACACGCACGCCGCGCCACGTCATTTGCCCAACTGCGGGTCGGTCACGAAGCCCAGTTTCGTCAGCCCGCCACGCTGCGCCGCCGACATCACGATCGCCACCCGCTCGTACGGCACCTTGCGATCGGCGCGCAAATGCAGCTCCGGCTGCGGCGTCGCGAGCGCGGTTTGCGCGATGCGCGCGCGCAAGGCGTCGTCGGTCACGGGCTGACCGTCCCACAGCACCGTGCCGTCCGCCTGCACCGCGACGTCCACGTGCGCGGGCTTGAGCGCTTCCGGCTGACTGCTTGCGTGCGGCAGATCGATCCTGACCGCGTGTTGCAGCGCCGGAATGGTGACGAGAAAAATGATCAGCAGCACCAGCATCACGTCGACGAGCGGCGTCATGTTGATCTCGTTCATCAAACCTTGATCGTCGTCGTCGGAGAAAGGGCTCATTGCCATTCGAGGTCTCCGTCGCGGTTTGCGTTCGTCGCGTTGGTGCCGCGCGGCACCACGCGCATCTGCGGCCCGGCGCTCGACGGCAACTGCGAGCCGGTCACGAAGTACGCGTGCAAGCCGTGCGCGAAGCGCTTCAGACGCGCGACGATCGAGCGGTTCGCGCGCGTCAGGCCGTTGTAGCCGAGCACGGCGGGAATTGCGACGAAGAGCCCGAACGCCGTCATGATCAGCGACTCGCCGACCGGGCCGGCGACATGATCGATCGAGGTCTGACCGGTCTCGCCGATCACGATCAGCGCGTGGTAGATACCCCAAACCGTGCCGAACAGCCCGACGAAAGGCGCGGTGCTGCCGATCGACGCGAGAATCGCGAGGCCGCTTTGCAGGCGCGCGATCGTCTCGTCCATCGTGTCCTGCAGACGCCGGGTGATCCAGTCGGACACGTCGATGCGGTCGTGCAGATGCTGCTGCGTCTGCCGATGATGCGTCGCGGCCTCATGGCCCGCCAGCGCGAGCGCGAGCAGCGGGTTGTCGTGCGCGCCCGATTCCGGATGGCCGAGGCTGCGCAGCCCGTCGTCGAAGCGGTCCGCGCTCCAGAAGCGCGCGTCGCTCCGGGTTGCGCGCCTGAGGCGGATCAGTTGCCACAGCTTCACGATGATCACCGTCCACGACAGCACCGACATGATCACGAGCACGCTCAGAATGCCGCGCGTGACGATATCACCTGAATCCCAGACGTTTGCGAGTCCGTAGTGTTGCATGGCGAGTTCCTTCGTTTGGTGTCCCTGGTCTGATGGCGGTGCGCTCACCCTGTCGCGTCACTCGGTCAGTCCGAACACGAACGACTGCGAGTACGCGGCGCGCACCGGCGTGCCGTTTTCGGTGTACGGCTGGCAGGCGCCCGCATGAACGGCGGCGAGCGCCGCGTCGTCGAGCCGCGCGGAGCCGCTGCTGGTTTGCAGCTGCGCCGTTTCGATATGGCCGCTCAGCCCGACGACGAAACGCACGATCGCCGTGCCATGCTCGCCGCGCCGCTTCGCGATGTCGGGATAGTCGGGCTTCGGAATCGAGCAGTCGACGTGCGACACGTTGCGCGGCTCGGTCGACGCGGGCACCGCCGGATGGACGGCGGGAGCCGATGCCGCCGACGGCGCGGCGGCTGTTGGCACGGCGGCCTGCGGTGCCGCCGATGGCGCGGCGGCTTGCGTGACGGGCTGCGCGGTGCTTTCGCGTGTCGGAGACGGTGTCGGCAGAGGCTTTTCCACACTGCGCGGCACCTGCGCGCGAGACTGCGGCGCCGGTTTGACGCGCACGGCGGGGTGCGTGACCGGCGGCGTTGGCGCCGTCGGAACGACAGCGGCGGGTGGGGGCGGCGCGGGAGGTGAAACAACCGGAGCGGGAGGCTCGGGGCTCAGCAGCGACGCGGTGATCGTGCGCGGCTCGACCGGACGCTCGACGATCCGGTTACGCGCGCTCAACGCGATGGCGAGCAGCACCAGATGCGCGACGATCACGGCGCCCAGCACGATGGCCGCGCGACGGTAACCGGCCGCGGCATTCGTAGGACTTCCTGGGTTCACCATGGCAACTTGCAGCATCATCGCCACCTCCGCGCTCATTGTCCCCCGCCGACCCCGCTTTTCAAACCCGCGACGGCCGGCGCGAAGCAATTCGGGAAAATCTCCCGCCGATCCGCGTTGTCAAACAATCGTCCGGTGGGCTACCTTGAAACGATGACGCGAACCATCGCGGCGCCGCCATATCAACCCGGAGTACAACGATGCTGGAGACACGGATTTCCCCCCGACCACCACGCCGTTCCCTCGCGCTGGCCTGCGCGCTCTTGCTGGCCGCGAGCGCCGCGCATGCCGCGGCCGCGCCGCTCGCCTACGTGACGAGCGAGAAGGCCGGCGTCGGCGTGATCGATATCGACAAGATGACGCTGGCGCAGACCTTTCCGGTCGGCGCGGACGGCCCGCGCGGCCTGAGCCTGAACGCCGACGGCACGCGTCTGCTGGTCGCCAACAAGAACACGAACGATCTCGCGGTGATCGACACCGCCACGGGCAAGGTCGTCCAGCGCGTCAAGATCGGCAAAAACCCTGAATATGTGCGGGTGCGCAACGGCTACGCGTACGTGACCTACGAGCCCGGCGAGGACGGCGGGCCGCCGGGAGCCAAACCCGAGGCGAAGGGGGACAATAAGCCCGCAGCGAACGCGGGCAACAAGCCCGGCGCGGACGACGACGCGAACAAGCCGCCCGCCGAAATCGCGATCATCGATATGAAAAACTGGCACGTGATCCGTTCGGTCACGAGCGGCCACGAAACCGAAGGCATCGAATTCTCGCGCGACGGCCAGATGATGCTGGTCACCAACGAAGGCGACGATACGGTGTCGATCTATCACGCTCGAACCGGCGCGCCGATCCGAACCGTGAAGCTCGCGGCGGGCGGCCGGCCGCGCGGCATCCGGCTGTCGCCTGACGGCAAGCATTATGTTGTCACGCTGGAGTCGCTCAGCAAGTTCGTCGTGATCGACGCGCACACGTTCGAGGTAGTCAAGACCGTCGACACCAAACTCGGGCCCTATGGCGTCGCGTTCGGTCCCAACGGTCAGCGGCTTTTCGTGGCCGCCGCGCGCGACAAGGTGGTGCAGGTGTTCGACGGCCACACGTACGAACATGTCGCCGACGTGCCGGTCGGCCAGCGCTGCTGGCATTTCAGCTTCACGCCGGACGGCTCGAAGCTGATGGTCGCTTGTGGTCGCTCCGACGCGGTCTACGTGCTCGACGCGAAGAGCTATCAGCCGCTCAAGCAGATCGGTGAGCTGCCGCTCGCGTGGGGCATCGTCACGTATCCGCACAGCGACGGCTCGATCGAATCGCATTGAGCGAGGCGGGCGAATGAGCTGTTATCGGGTCCTGCCATACCAGTACGTTCGCGCGCGGCACCGCCGCCGCGAGCTGTTCGCGGGTGAGGATCATTGCGCGTCTCCAAAAACGAAACAGCCCCGTCGAAGCGGGGCTGTGTTGATGAAACAGGCGGGGAAATCAGGAAGTGCGACGCGTCGCGAGTGCCCGGTCGATGAACCAGAAGGTCACCATCCCGCTAAAAATTTCCATGTCACTTGACGTCCAGATGAGATTCGTCGCATCCGCAAGCGATGCAACGAGCTCGTTCAAGAAGAAGGACTCCCTAAGTCAGCAACCTATATAAGAGAGCAGGCGACCCGCCGCGCAACCGACTACCTTTTGATGAGCCGCCTGACGGCGAGTCGGACAGACTGCGGGAGCCTGGAAAAAGCCCCGCGGGAGAGGCGATACAAAACATATCTCGTCATCACGCGGATAATCTTCTTGTCGAGGGGCAAGGAGTTCAGCGTGGTTTTTGGAAAGACCTCATAGTCGGACGGTTGCCCAAAGCCCAAAAACATCGAGATCTGGTCATTCAACCGGGTGATGAATTCGGTGTTGACGATAATCGGCTCGGACCTTTGGATTTCGCTGTCTACCTGGAGGAAGACGCTTTTCCTGACGAAAGTCTTGTTGTTGACGGGCCTCGCTCTGTGTATGCCGTATGTGTTGTAGATCAGCAAGGAGCCACTGGGCATCTTGAAGCTTCTGATCGCGGACTCGTAGTTCGCTTCGATAAACTCGTCGGTATAGTCGCTATATGCCTTTTCGCCCGACCAAAGATGAGAGCCTTCGATATATTGAAACTCGCCATCCTCGACCTCCGAGACATAAAAAATAAAGATGATTCCCGGAATATGAGCGAATGCTTTGTCAGTCTTGTTGTCGGTGTGCCACTGCATATGGTGTCCACCATATGTTTCATAATAACGCAGCGCTTTCAGCCGGAATTCGTTGCCCAGATATCGCTCGCAGATTTTGAGCACTAACGACGAGGTGGCAAAGTCGTAGAAGGTCTTCGAAACTGCGAGAAGATTGGTCAGGTAGTACTGTTTCTCGGAGTAGACGCCGCTGATGGAGTTTTCATTCAGCCCAATTCTCGTTTGTGTCGCGTCGCGCTCGATGGCTTTCAGCGTGCATTGCGATATCGCCGAGGGGAAGGCGTAATATCCTTTTTCATTTAGATCGCTGACGATCTGATCGATGTCGACAGAGAGAAACTCACTGCAAAATAATGCTGCTTCATTTTGCTTGTCACCGGCCCGGACACGACGTGAGCTTGCCGGTGTCTCGTCGACGCTGATTTCAAGGCTGCAGCCCGAATCGTCAATATTGAGGGGCGCGCTTGCCATTGCTTTCTCCCATGGTTTTTTCGACCTCTCACTGCCCGTTTGTCGAATCGAAATGGACAAATGGATGTTAGTTGCAGGGACGTAGTCGAAATCGCGGAGTCGGAAGACGACAAGATTTTGGCCAGCCGAGACCCGAGGCTGCGCCAGTTAGCGAAAAGATCACGAGCCGTGATCTCTGATCGTCTCCCGTTTGTGTGACGAGAACCGCGCCTGGCGCCGCGAAGCCGAAACCGGAGCCGCGGCAGCTGAAGAGGCACCGGCGCCTCTGTTTCATTTGCAACACTCCCGCCGCTCATGCGACGTTCATTGGGTTGCATCGACCGGTTGAATCCGCCCGGTCTCCGCTTCGCGAAAAAGCGCGACGTTTGCTTCCGGGCAAGCGGTTCCGAGCATGAAGTACGTCATATAGAGCATCCGCAGCAGACTCACCATCGTCTCTGCCGTCCCGTGCCCGGATCGAAAGACCGCCAGAGCAAGATGGCCTTCCAGAGAAAGATCGCTCAAGAAAGCCACACGCACCATAAAGCCCTCGATTGAAGAGTTCCTGCATAGGGACCGGCAGGTTTTGCGTCAGGAATACAAATGCGGTGCCGTCGACAACCCAGTACCGTACGAGCCATCTGCCGCCACAGCCGGTCCCTGCTGATCGAGGATTGTTCAATCAGTGCCGTATTGAGGTGACCGTGGCCCGTAAAGCAGCCCGTTCGGCGGCCCGGCGTGCAGAAGCCGATAGCTCGTCACTCCGGCAATATCGTGCCCCCTGGCCGCGTTAGCCTCCACCGCGCGGGAGATCAGGTCCGCCTGATCAATATTGGTCGCGTCCAGGCCCGCGCCCTGGACGGTAATCATGCCGCCAGTGACGTTGAAACCGCTCAGGTTGCCGCCCGCATCGAGCATCGGCGTACCGGTGGTGAGAATGCCGCGCGTGGTATTGATGAAGCCGCCGCCATCGACCACGATCCCCGAACCGTTTGCCACGACGACTTCGGCCCTGTTGCCCGCCACTTCGAGATAGCCGCGCAACTTGCTGGGCGAATTGCTGTTGACCTGGTTGAGAATGATCCGCGCGGATTGGCCTGGCGAAAGATTCGGGTTACCACTCACCTGTCCTGCGAGTTGCGTGTTCGTGATAACGGGCGAGTTGTTCAGGATCGCGCCGTTCTTCTGCACATCGAACTGCGAATACGTATTAACCGAAACACCCGCATTCGACGCCTTGTTGATATCGACCTGCGGCAGGCCATTGCGCGTCTGGATGACATTCGGCGCGTGCGCGCCCGAGGGCACGATCTGCGCATCCGCGAGAACAGGTGCGAGTCCGCACAGCACCAGCGCGGCGAAAGCTGCGTGACGCATGGCGAACAGTGTGATCGGGCGCCGTGAGGCCGATGAATGGGTCGCGCCCTGACTTGCGTTGCCGTGGGCAATGGCGGTTTCCGCAACAGCGACGAGCATACTCCGGCACCGGCTGAAAACCAGCCTGAACATGTTCTTGTTCATTCTGCATAGCGTATTTTTTAACCTGCCGAAAAATACCTCATACCACCGCTCGGGTAAGTTAACAATTGTCAATGCAGTGCGAAGCAACAACAGAAATCAAAAACAGGAATTGTCTGATGGACGCAAAGCGCCAATATGCGCAGACGAGATATGCAAACGAATAAACGTCTGCTTCTCGCCGTGTAATTGAAAAAGGCGCCATCAAGCCACCTTCATTGGAATGCCGACAGAACCGGTTAGTGTTTTGCCGTGGTAAAGCCAGGAGTCACAGGTCTGCCGTTTTTTGACGTTTATTGTCAATGTTTGTCAAAACGGATCTATCCTAAATTAAAACTGTTGACTGTGATTCCTTTAGATGGTTAGTTCGTCGGGTGTTTTCTGGAAAATCAGAAGAGGTCAAATGGAACAACAGAAACAGGACGGCACTGGGGACGAGGAAGAATGCCTGCTTTGCCGTATCACCTATTCGATCTACTCAAACTTTCCGCCAATGCCATCCGCAATGGCGCTGAACATCGAAACCGGCGAATGGTTTCCGTTCGATAGGCTGAAGTCGTATTCAAACGGTTACGAGATGGCCGTAGCCCTGGGCACCGCATGGGCGTGCGATTGTCGCGGGCGCTCACGACAAGCGGACGACGCGAGCATGGCAAGCTCGCTCTATGGCAGCAGCCCGCGCGTGCCGGAGAATCTCGGCAATGCTCAGTCGTTCGTCTATCAGCCCGACATGCCGGACGGCGACGCTGTGCAACTCGCCGGCGCCGATGGTCGGCCCGGTAACAATCAGGCGCAGAACAAGCAATTTAAGGCGGTGGTCAAAGCACTTGGACTAAGCAAGAATCAAGCACGCCGCCTTCACTACGATATTCAGATGGACGATCTTGAGTATCACGGCATGATGGAGCGCGCCCTGGACCTGTTTGGAGACAAATTGGAATGATCGATACGAAAGAGCAGGTAGGACTTCACCTTTCCGCCTTGATCGGGCTTAACGTTAGCGGAGTGGCGCACGCGGCCGACATGCTTACGTTACAGTTCGGTCCGCTTCGGGAGGTAAAGACCGGCAGAGGAACCATCAAGTATCTGGGCGATTGGGCGCTCCATATTCAGTGCGACTGGCGCATCGAGCAGGGACACGTGATCGTTGCGTCTTATTCGGACTTCGCAGCGTCTGAAGAGAGAACGAGAGTGACAACGGAACGAATCCGTGATCTCCTTGTGACACATGGCCCAACGGCTGTTTTGAATATCGAGGCGGGCGAGAACGGTGATGCCGTCATTTTGCTGGCGAGAGATATGCGACTAGTCATTCTTGCGGATGCGATACCTGATGATGAGGACTGGCGCCTATTCCCCTCGAATCCCGACGCGAAGCATTTCGTGATCGAGGGTGGCAAGGTCGATCCCTGGTCCTTGTCGTAAGGAGAGACTGGACATTGAGCGTCCCCTCATTACCGGTATTCCTGGTAATCGTCAGATGACGCTCGACATGGCAGAGGTATCGACATTGAATAAATTTTGGAGGTGCTTCTTGCTGGTCATGGCGCTTTGCAGCTTTCGGCCGATATTTGCCGATGAGGTGATCAACGATTCGAATTGCATGCAGTACCTGGGCGGTGGCGGATTTGGAGATTTTGATTGCTATGAGCATCATGCAAGATCCCTTGAAGTCGACAACAAGAAACTGGCGAATTCAATTAAATCCGCACGAGGCATCAAAGGCGCGAGCAAGGCTGAGCTCGATCGGTACATGCGCGCACAAGATGAATCGGCAAAGGCTTGCGATCTAGCCCCTAAACTAGCTTATGATTGGAATATTGAAGAACCGCCAAAAACACACGTGGATATGTACGATGTCACGGGAGCGCGCTGCCATTATTCAATTCGCAAGCAGCAAAACGAAATCCTGCGCGACCTCTATTCGATAAAAACGGGTTGAACGACCCGTTTCGGCGGGGCCATTTAAAGGCGGGTCACGCAGGCAAGCGGCACCACCACGACTGAGCATCGGCCACGTCGCTTATCAACTCGATCCCGCGAGCACGAAGTCGTTAGGCATCAGACCTCGGGCTTACGGGTGCCGCGACGAGGCGTACATATTCCTCAAAATCCGCGCCGCGTTCCCCGGCATTGCGCTCGTGACGAAGCCTCAGGCGGCGGAAGGAGCGAAGCCATGCGATCCGCCCCGCCAAGCACCACTACTTCCACGCATACCTCATCCCCACCCAGAACCCCCTCGGCGCACCCGGCCCGACGAACTGCTCGTTGACCGGCGCCGTGCCGTTGAACGTATTGCCCGGTCCGGTAAAGAAGTTCTCCCCGAGCGCGCCGAAGCTCGCATAGCGCTTGTCGAGCAGGTTCGACACCGACGCGAACACCTGCAACTGCTTCGTCACCTGATACGAGGTGTCCATATCGATCAACAGATAGCCGGAGATCTTGCCGTTCACGTCCTGGTTGTTCTCGTCGCCCTGCGCGTAGATGCTGCCGCGCCACGTCAGATTCGTGCCGATTCGCCATTTCGCGGTGGCCGCGTAATCGAGCCGCAGCTTGACGGTCGTCGCCGGAATGCTCGGGATGTGATCGCCGGGATGCACGGTGATGTTGCCGTTCGCGTCGGCGCTCGAGTTGCTGGGGCTGCTTTCGACCCATGTCGACTGGTAGGTCGCATTGACGTAGCTATAGCTGCCGGTCACCGTGAACGGACCGTACTTCGTCTGCCCAGCCAGTTCGACGCCTTGCCGGCGCGTGCGCCCGACGTTCTGGAAAAACCCCTGCGAACTGCCCGCGCCGTTGCTGCTGATGAACTCGATGTCGTTGTCGAGCGTCGTGCTGTAGGCAGCCGCGCTCCATGTCGTGTTGCCGCCGATCCTGCCGCGCGCGCCGACTTCATAGGTCTTCGAAATGACCGGCTGCAACGACGGATCGGAGATGAAGTCGTTCGGCAGCGAACACGGCGCGTTCGGATCTGCGCAGGCCAGCTCGATCGCGGTCGGCGAGCGCATGCCCTCGTTGTAGGTCGCATAGGCGGTGAGCGCCGGCGTCGGATTCCAGTTGATGCCGACCGCCGGATTGAAGCGCGAGAACGTATGGTGGCCGTCGAGCTGCGGCTGCGTGCCGGATTCGTCGCCGATCGTCGCATCGGCCCAGTTGTAGCGGCCCGACAGCGTCAGCGACCACTGCGGCGTCAGCGACAGCGTGTCCGTCAGGTAGATGCCGTAGTTCGTGTTGTGCGTGTTCGCGTTGGTCTGCTGTGCGAAATTCCCGATGCCGACCGTCGCGCGCGAATCGGTAAACGCCGCGTCCTGCGACGACTGCGTGAAGCGCGAGTCGGCGGCATCGACGGCCATGCCCGCGATGAACTGGTTCTGCATGCCGCCGAGCTTGCCGAGCAGCGTCAGTTGCAGGCTCGCGCCGTAGCTGTCGGTCGTCACGGTGGACTGTACGTTGGTCGCCTGCAACGTATCGACGGTGCCGTCGGGATTGATCGTGCCGTAGTCGTTGTTGACGTTGCTGCTGGTGTTGGCATTGCGAAAGTGCCGGTAGTACGCGTTGCCGCTCAGTTCGACGTTGTCGTTGAAGTAATGATCGCCCGACAGCGTCAGGTAGCCGGCGCTGTTCTGATTCTGATCGGGATACGTGTACGGTTGCCTGGGGTTACCGAGGAACGAGCGCGGAATGGTTTGCGCGCCGTGCAGATCGTTGTCCGCGCCGCCGGCCGATAACGACAGCGTCGTGTCGGCGTCGGTATAGCGCAGCTTGCCGAACGCCTGGCGGATGCGGCTCTCGTTCTGCTCGGCCCAGCCGTTGTCGTTCGCGGCGTTGGCGGTGAAGTAGTAGTCGAGGTTCTGGCCGATCGTGCCGCCCTGTTCGATCTGCGCGGCCTTGCGTCCCCACGAGCCGCCCTGAATTTCGGCCTCGCCGACCGGGTTGTCCTTGCCGTTTTTCGTCGTGATCGACAGCGCGCCGCCGAGCGTATTGAAGCCGAAAGTCGGATTGGAGCCGGGGATCAGCTGCATCGTGTCGATCGCCTGTTGCGGCAGCAGGTCCCAGTTCACGACGTCGCCGAACGGTTCGTTCACGCGCACGCCGTCGACGAATACCGACAAACCTTGCGGCGTGCCCAGCAGCGGCGACGCGGTGAAGCCGCGATAGAACAGGTTCATCTGATACGGGTTGCCCTGCGCGTCGGAGATCGTGACGCTAGGCAGATTCGCCGCGAGATAGTCGCTGAGCGTCTGGCGGCCCTGCCGTTGGATATCGGCCGCGTGGACCGTCTGCACGTTGGCCGGCACCAGCGTGAGCGGCGTGCCGATGCCGAGCAGCGGCGTGGTGCCTACGACGACGATCGGCGCGAGGGTCGTGGTGGGTGTCGTGTTGCTGTTGGCGTTGTCGTCGGCCGTGCCGGAAGAGGCAGCGGAAGACGCCGAGGCCGGCGCCGACGCCGCGACTGGCGCCTCCGCCTGCGCCCATACGCTCGTGGACAGACCGGCGAGCGCGCCGCCGACGCAGAAGGTGATGCCGGCACGCCGCTGAAGCCGGCGTTTGCGGCGTGCTTGTGATCGCATGCTCATCGTTATTGTCTCCTGCCGGCTTGATAGGTGCGCGTGTCGCGCATTGTTCGACGTTGGTGTAAAGCTTCGCATACGCGTCTGTAAGACGCGCGGGAGCTTTTCCCGATCTGCCGGGGAAGCGTTCCCAAACTCGCGCAAAACCCGCTGCGTGTGCCGGCGCTGAGTAGAATGCAAGCGTCATGTCAAGCGAACCGATCCACTCCTCTTCCGCTGACCGAGCGCCGCCAGCGTCGCCGATATGGCGCGACCTCGGCTGGGTCGTCGCCGTGACCGTGCTCGCGGCGGTGCTCGGCGCCGCCTTCGATCTCAGCGAGAAGGTCTACCGGTTCACACGTGGCATGGAGCGCTTCCAGCTCGACGAGTTGCCGGGCGCGCTGTTCGTGCTGTCGATCGCGCTCGCGTGGTTCGCGTGGCGCCGCTATCGCGATGCGCGCCGCGAACTGCGCCATCGCCGCATGCTCGAGGAACAGGCCGAACGACTGCTCGCCGACAACCGGCGCCTTGCCAGTCAGGCGCTGCAGGCGCAGGAACTGGAGCGCCGCCATCTGGCGCGCGAGCTGCACGACGAACTGGGTCAATACCTGAACGCGATCTCGCTCGACGCGGCGCGCATCCGCGATCTATCGGGCGAGCGCGAGCCGGAAATTCATCGCATCGCGCTCGGGCTGATGCAGAGCGCGACGCATGTGTACCGCGAGATCGGCGGCATGATCCGCCGCCTGCGGCCGATCGGTCTCGACGAATTCGGCTTGCCGAGCGCGCTCGAACATTGCGTCGACGGCTGGCGCGAGCGCTTGCCCGAGGCGTCGTTCTCGATGACGATCGAAGGGGATTTCAGCGGCCTCAGCGATGCGTTGACGATCACGCTGTACCGGCTCGTGCAGGAAGGACTGACGAATGTATCGAAGTTCGCGCGCCGCTCGCGCGTCGAACTGTTCATGGTGCGCGCGCCGCGCGAACAGAACGGCACGCAGATCGACGAGATCGTCGTCACGATGGCCGACGACGGCCCCGGCACCGATCTGACCAGGCCGCGCAGCGGGCTCGGGCTGATCGGCATGCGCGAACGCGTCGAGGCGCTCGGCGGCGAATTTCACATCGCGAGCGAGCCGCAGCGCGGTTTTCTGTTCTGCGCGCGCGTGCCCGCTCAGGCGGGGCTGGCCGAGCCCGTGAACTGAAGCCCGAGGCGGCTTGCCATCTGCGCGAGCTGTACGCCGTTGTCGGCGCCGAACTTCTGCCGGATCACCGATTGGTGGTTGGCCACCGTTTTCTGACTCAAGCCCAGCTTTTCGGCGATGCTCGGCAGCGTATAGCCCTGCACGAGCAGCCGCAGCACCTCGAACTCGCGCGCCGACAACTGACGCCCCGGTGGCCCTTCGTTGAACGCGGTGCGCAGCGCGAGCGCCTGCGAGATGTCCGGGCTCAGGTAGCCGGCGCGCCGCGCAATCGAGCGCACCGCTTCGACCAGCACGTCGGGCGCGCTCGCCTTGGTCACGTAGCCGAGCGCGCCCGCGTCGAGCGCGCGCCGCACGAAGATCGATTCCTCGTGCACGCTGAAGATCAGCACGCGCGCGTCCGGTTCGCGCGCGAGCATGCGCCGCATCGCTTCGATGCCGCTTGCGCCCGGCAACGCCACATCCATCACGACCACGTCGGGCCGCAGCGCGCAAAAACGCTGGTAGGCCTGCGCGGCGTCGCCCGCTTCGCCGCACACCTCGACGTCGGCATTCAGTTCGAGCAGACGGCGGTAGCCTTCGCGCACGACCGCATGGTCGTCGACGAGCAGAACGGCGATGGTGTCGGCACTCATGATTGGTCTCCGGGTGACGCCCGGTTATCGCCGCCGGCGTCGGGCTCGCGGGCAGCGGCCGCGAACTTGCGTGAGTTGGCGTCGTTGCGGAACAGGATCGGCTGTTCGCGGGCCGCTGCTGTCGCTTCGGTTTCCGATGCAGATCCCGATGCTGCACGCCGCACGATCTTGACCACGGTGTCGTGAAACGGCGACTTGTCGCAGACCGGGTCGGCGTTGGCCGGGTCGCCGGTCAGCAGGAAGGCCTGGCAGCGGCAGCCGCCGAGATCATGTTCCTTTTCATCGCAGCTGCGGCACGGCTCCTTCATCCATTGCAAGCCGCGAAAGCGGTTGAACGCGTCGCTGTCGTACCAGATCTCGCGCAACGGCATGTCCTTCACGTTCGGCAGCGTCAGGCCGGGCAGGCCGCGCGCCGCGTGACACGGCAGCGCGGCGCCGTCGGGCGCGACGCCGAGGAACACCGCGCCCCAGCCGTTCATGCAGCGCTTCGGGCGGCGCTCGAAGTAGTCGGGCACGACGAAGAAGATCTTGCAGCGCTCGCCATGCGTGCGGCGATAGCGCGCGACCACCGCTTCGGCTTCTTCGAGCTGCTGTTGCGTCGGCATCAGTTGCGCCTGGTTCTCGCGCGCCCAGCCGTAGAACTGCGTGTTCGCCAGCTCCAGATATTCGGCGCCGAGAGCCAATGCCATCTCGATGATCTTGTCGACATGCGGCAGGTTGTAGCGATGCAGCACGCAGTTCATCACCATCGGAAAGCCGTGCCGTTTGAGCGCGACGGCGACGCGCTGCTTGAGCTCGAAGGTGCGCGTGCTGCTCAGGAAGTCATTCAACTGCTGCGTCGAATCCTGGAAGGACAACTGGATGTGATCGAGCCCGGCGGCCTTCAGATCGCCGAGGCGCTGATCGGTGAGACCGACGCCCGACGTGATCAGGTTCGTGTAGAAGCCGAGCCTGTGCGCTTCTTCGACGAGTACTTCGACGTCCTCGCGCACCAGCGGCTCGCCGCCCGAAAAGCCGAGCTGCACCGCGCCGAGCGCGCGCGCCTCGCGCAGCACGTCGAGCCATTGCCCGGTGGTCAGTTCGCGGTTGTGATCGGTGTAGTCGAGCGGGTTGTAGCAGAACGCGCAATGCAGCGGACAGCGATAGGTCAGCTCCGCGAGCAGCCACAGCGGCGGCGGCACGACGGCGGCCGCGCTGCTTTGCACTTGCGCGCCGGGTTGAGAGCCAGGTTGAGAAAGATCGGTCATCGCGCTACTCCAGCCAGCCGCGCCCATGCGCGTCGGCGATGAAGGCCCGCACCTCGCTGCCGATGCCGGTCGTGTTGAACGCCTGTTCGAGGTCGGCGATCAGCGTATCGATGTCGCGTGTGCCGTCGCAGCGCTTGAGGATTTCTCCCGCGCTTTGATTGAGCTTCACCATGCCCTCGGGGTACAGCAGCACGTGCGCGTTCTGCGCGGGCTCCCATTGCAGGCGGAATGGCTTCGCGATCGCGAGCGGCGTGGCGGGGTCGGCGCGTGTCGAGTCGTTCATTGCGGAAACGCCTTCTCGATCGCGTCGAGCATGGTCCACAGAATGTCGAGCTTGAACTGCAGGATGTCGAGCGCCCGTTCCTGCTGATCGCGTCGCGTGAAATGGGCAAGCGTGACCTCGAGTCCGTGCTGCACATCGCGCTGCGCGAGTGAGATGCGCGAACGGAAATACGCGAGGCCCTCCGCTTCGATCCACGGATAGTGCTCGGGCCAGCTCGCGAGCCGGTCGCGATGCACCTGCGGCGCGAACATTTCGGTCAGCGACGAGCACACCGCTTCCTGCCACGGCGCGCGGCGCGCGAAATTCACATACGCGTCGACGGCGAAGCGCACGCCCGGCGTCACGTGTTCGAGCGACCATAGTTCGTCGCGCGTGAGGCCGACCGCGTCCGCGAGACGCGCCCAGGTTTCGATGCCGCCTTCCGCGCCATCGTATCCGTCGTGATCGAGAATGCGCAGTACCCAGCGGCGGCGCGTCTCGCGGTCCGGACAGTTCGACAGCACGGCCGCATCCTTCAGCGGAATATTGATCTGGTAGTAGAAGCGGTTCGCGACCCAGCCGCGAATCTGCTCGCGCGAGCAGCCGCCGCTATTCATCTTCACGTTGAACGGATGGTGGATGTGATAGGCGGTGCCCTTCGCGCGCAACTGCGCCTCGAATTCTTCACGGCTCCAGGCGGGTCGGTCGATGCCTTGAGTTCCCGTGGTACTCACGTCGCGTGTTGGTGTCGTGTCCTGAATGTCTTTCGCGTTCATGCCGTCTCCGTTTTATCGTCGTTCACAGCCGCGCCTCGTTACCGCATCGCTGCGTACTCTTCACTGCGCGCCTCAAAGCTCGAAGCTCATTGCGTCGTACGCGACCTCGATGCCATGCTCGCCCAGCATGCGCCGCTCGGGGCCGTCTTCGATCAGGATCGGATTCGTGTTGTTGATATGGATCAGCACTTTGCGTTTCGCGCCGAGCGAATCGAGCGTTTCGATCATGCCGCCCGCGCCGCTCTGCGGCAGATGGCCCATATCCGCCGAGGTCTTCTTCGACAGGCCGAGGCGGATCATTTCGTCGCCGGTCCACAGCGTGCCGTCGACGAGTAGCAGATCGGCCTCGCGCATCGCCGCCAGCACGTGCGGCTCGATCGCGCCGAGCCCCGGCGCGTAGAACACGCGCCGGCCCGATTGCAGGTTCGTCAGCACGAGTCCGATGTTGTCGCCGCGCTCCGGCGCATCGCGATGCGGCGAGTACGGCGGCGCCTTGCTCGACAGCGGCAGCGCGTCGATGCGGATGCCGGGCAGCGCGTCGACGGCGAGCGGCGCGCCGTCGAGCGCGATACGGCGGTGCTCGACTCCGCAGTAGTGCGACAGGATCGGCGCGACCGGAAAGCCGGAGCGGAGGTCTTGCCAGACCGCGTCGGTCGCGTATAGCGGCAGCGGGGTGTCGCGTTCGCGCAGCATCAAGAGGCCGGTCACGTGGTCGATCTGCGCGTCGATCACGAGCACCGCGGCGATGCCGCTGTCGCGCGCGCGCCGCGCGGGTTGAAGTTCGGGATGCGCGGCGATCTGCGCGAGCAGATCGGGCGATGCATTGACGAGCAGCCAGTCCTCGCCGTTCGCGCTGACCGCGATCGACGACTGCGTGCGGCGCGTCGCCTTCACCGTGCCGCGACGCACTCCGTCGCAATTGCGGCAATTGCAGTTCCACTGCGGAAAGCCGCCGCCCGCCGACGAGCCGAGTACCTTGATCTTCATGCCGCGCGACGCATGCTGCTGCGCCCCTCTTCGACGGTGGGAGTGAACATCGCGGTGAGCGCCTGCGCGACGCATGCATGCAGCGCGGGGTCGCTCGCCAGATGACCCGCCGCGCTCACAGACTCGACGCGCGCCGACGGAACCGCGCGCGACAGACGTCGCAGATTGCCGCGCGGACACACCGGATCGCGCCCGCCATGCACGGCCGCAATCGATACCCCGGCCGCCGCCGCGCGGCGCGCGAGCGACAGCAAACGCGTCTCGCCGAGCCAGCAGCGATGCGCGAGGTAGTGCGCCTGAATCCGGTATTTGCCGATCAGCTTGCGCGCGTGGCGTCGGGATTCGCGTGGGTTTCGCAGGTTCGCACCTCGTCGTGCGGCGCCTCCCGGCGATGCGCTCGCGAGCACCGCGTTTTCATAGCCGCGCCAGGCCAGCGCGAGCGCGCGTTGCCGCGCTTCATTCGCGCCGTATTGCAAGGTGTCGCCGCAACGCGCGGCCAGGGTCGCGGGCTGCTCGCAGCGAGCAGCGGCACGCAGTCTCGACCACGCACGCGGCGCACGCTTGCGTGACCCGATGAACAAACCGCGCACTTCGCGCGCGGACGTCAGGAACAGGCCGCGCAGCACGACGCCCGTCACCGACCGCGGACACCGCCCCGCATACGCGAGCGCGAGCGCCGCGCCCCACGATCCGCCGAGCACGCCCCAGCGCGCGAAGCCGAGCCGCGCGCGAATCGCTTCGAGATCGGCGATCAGATAGTCGGTGCGGTTGTGGCGCACGCTGCCGTGCGGCGTCGAGGCACCGGTGCCGCGCTGGTCGATCAGCACGACGCGAAAGCGCTGCAGATCGAACAGCCGCAGCACGCCGGGCTGACTGCCGCTGCCTGGACCGCCGTGCAGCACCGCGACCGGCACGCCGTCGCGCGCGCCGGCCAGCGCATACCACACGCGATGGCCATCGCGCGTGCGCAGCGTATGGACTTCGAGCGCGGCGGCCGCCTGCGTGTGGCGCGATAAGCTTCGCATCGTCATGGCAGCATCCTCGCGAGCAGGTTGTCGCGATCGATCCACTGATGCTTGAACGCGCCCGCCACGTGCAGCACGATCAGCACGATCAGCGCGAAGCCGATGGCGTGATGAAGGCCGAAGAACAGTGCGCGCAGATGCGCGTCGTCCCAGCCCCACTTCGGCAGCAGGATGCCCCAGAAGCGGGTGCCGTAGGTGTTGAACGACGAGCCGAGATACCCGGCAAGCGGCATCGCCACCATGCCGACATATAAAAGACCCTGCGTAGTGCGCGCGGCGGCGCGTTGCCACGGTGGCATCGGCGGTAGCGGAGGCCGGTGAAGGACCAGCCGCGCGACGATGCGCAAAAGCACCAGCAGGAAAACCGTCAGTCCGAGCGACTTGTGCAGATTGATCAGCGTCGCCTTGACAGGCAAGCCCTTCGGCAAGCCGACCATATAAAGCCCGAGCGCGAGCAGCCCGACGATGCCGAGCGCGATCAGCCAGTGCAGCGCGATCAGCAGCCCGGCATAGCGCGGGCCGCCGGCGCTGGCATTTGCGTTGACGTTGATATCAGGCTTCGCGTTTGCGGAATCCGCTGTCGTCATGCCCTGTCTCCATGCAACATCGTTGCGGGACGTTTCTTTTTCGCCGAACACCGTTTCAGTCGCGGCTGACATAGCTGGCTCAGCCGGCGATCAGTATTTCGCCGCGGCCGTCGACCGCGAGGTCGCCCGTGAAGCGGACCGGCAGACGGTCCGCGCGCCACTGCGAAAACGGCGCGATTTCGGCCGCGAGACTGCGTATGAGCAATGACCAGAATACGTCGAAACCGTGTCCGCCGCCGGTGAAAGTAGGGGGCGGCAGTGGCTCTGGCCGTTGCGCGAGCAGCAGCGTGCCGCGCCTCATTGCATAGGCATAATGCGCGCCCAGTTGCCCCGCCACGCCGACGGTCCCCGCGACCAGCCGCGACGCCGCGAAATCGCCCGCGTTGCCGCCGACCAGCACGAGGCCGCGGCGCATCCGGTCGGCGAGCCGCGCGCCCGCGTTGCCGTGGATCGTCAGCGTGCCGCCGCTCATGCCTTCCATATCGCCCGTCAGTGCGCCGGCGGCGAAGTCGCCGCTGTCGCCGCGCACCGTCACGCGTCCGCCGCGCATTTCGCAGCCGGTGAAATGCCCTGCGTCGCCGTCGATTTCAAGCAAGCCGCCGCTCATTCTGAAGCCGCTGTAGTCGCCGACGGAGCCGCGCGCGACGAGCCGTCCGCCGTCCATCTGCGCGCCGAGCCGGTCGAGCCACCGCGCGGCGCCCTCGATCCGCAGCGTGGCCATGTCGTCGCCGGACGCAGGCGCGTCGTCGCGCGAAACCTCGAAGACGTCGCCGACCACGCAGCGCTCGTTGCCGGCCGGCAGCACGATGCGCTCGATCTCGGCCACGCTCATGCTGGCCAGCGCCGCGGGTGACAGCGCTGCGGCATCGACGCGAAAGCCGGGTGGTGTCTTCACGCGCAACGTGGTCGTGCTCATGCGTGACTCCCGTTGAGCCCCGCCGCCAGTTCGTGCAGATGAAAGTGGTACGGCCCGAGCTTGCCGCCGTAGTTGCCCGCCGAAATGCGCAGCACGCCGGCCGCGCGGCCGAGTCCGGCGGCCGCGCCGATCCCGGCCGTCATCGCCGCGCCGACGTCGGCGTCGGTCAGACCGTCGATGACGATCTCCAGCACGCAGCCAACGTCCGCGCTCAACTCGCTGCGCCGCGCGAGGCCGATCAGGCTCGGGCAGAACGCGTCGTTGGTCGACGCGGTCGCGCCCGCGTACTTCGAGCCGATCTTCGAGCCCGAGCGCACGATGCCGCCGGGAAACGGCATGATCACGTTCGGCAGCCGGCGCATCGCGTCGACCGCGGCTTCGGCCGCCGCGAGCGCGGCGCCCAGGTCGCGCGCGAGCAGCAGCAGGTTGCCGCCGCCGACGGCCTTGACCGTCGCCGCCATGTCTTCGCAGACGAACTCGCCGTCCATCACCGGCACGCGCCAGTAACGCGTGGGTCCGTTCCCCGCGTCGATCATCTTCGCGATCTGCCAGCCGTCGCCGAAAAAGCGCAGTCCGCTGCCGAGCGGCGCCGGGTCGGACAGCGGCGCGCGGCTCGTGGCCGGATCGATGCCGCCGTAGACGGCCGTGCTCGGGCAGGTGAGCACGCACTGGCCGACGCGCCGCCCGATCTGCTTCGCGAGCTCCTTCGACGACACCGCGAACAACAGCACCGCGACGCCGGGCCGGCCGTCGGGCGTGGCAGCGGGCGCGAGCGCACGCTCGACGCCCGCCTCGCAGCCGCAACCGATCACCGAGGTCGCGAAGCCCGCCAGCGAGTTCGCCGCGTGCATCGCCCACGTCGGCGTGTGCGCGGTGATCACGAGCCGGGTCGCCTTCATCGGAAAGGCTTCGGCGAAGGTCGCGTCGATCGCGGTGCCGTTGATGTCGAGCGGGGCGGGAGCGTTCATCGTGGCCGCGTCAGGTTAGACATTCGACGGGCAATAGCCGTCCGCCGCGGCAGCAGCGGCAGGCTTCGTCGTCGCTGATCGCGGCGTGCGCGAAGTTGCTCGCGAGGTTCGAGTCGCTATACGCGCGCAGCGTTGTCTCGATGCCGCGATCGAATTGCGGCGCGACGAAATGGATACCGCCCGTCGGCGTCGCGACCAGCGTGCCGTCGCGCGCAACCAGCTCGCCGTCCTTGAACACATAGGCCGGCGACGTGAACATCCGCTCGCGGTCCGGCTCGTCGCGATACACGGCGATGTCCGCCGCCGCGCCCGCGCCGAGATGGCCGCGATCGCGCAGGCCCAGCAGCCGCGCGGGACCGGCGCGCGTGATGATCGCGATCTCGTACAGCGAGAATTCGCGCTTGAGCTCCGGCAGCGCACTGGCGACCTGCGCTTCGGGATGCAGCTTCGCCAGTTGCTCATCGCGAAACGGCTTGTCCATCAGCAGGCGGATCAGATGCGGGTAGCTGGTGAACGGTCCGCCGTTCGGATGATCGGTGGTCATCGCGACGCGCCACGGGTCGTCGACGAGCAGGAAGATTTCGAGGCCGATGATCCATTGCAGCGCGTTCACGTAGCTCTGTTCGCGATAACGGAACGGCAGCACGCCGCAACCCGCGTCGCACTCGATATCGCCCACCACCCACTTGTGCGGCCGCGCGAGCGGCGCGTTGCGGAACTGCATCATCGTGTCGCCGGAGGCCGTGACGGTCTGTCCGAAGATGATCTGGCCGACGTCGATCGACACGTTCGGCCGCGCGTTCACGGCCTCGGCAATCTGCCGCGCGCCCGACGAAAACTTGCGCGAACCCTCGGTGCCATAGCTGTGAAACTGGATATGCGTCAGATGGATCGGCAGGCCGTCGGCGGCGTCCATCGTCGCGATGGTCGAGGCGAGGTTGCCGGGCACGCCGAGGTTGCTCGTGTGCACGTGCAGCGGATGCGGCACGCGCAGCTCGGTCAGCGCGCGCGTCAGCGTGCGCAGCACGTCGCGCGGCGTGATGCCGTAGTGCGCGTGCGGCTCGTCGACGTTTAGCGAGCGCTGGTTGAACTTGAACGCCGAGATGCCGCCGGGGTTGACCACCTTGACGCCGAGCGCCTTGCTCGCGTCGATCGTCCAGCCGACGTAATCGCGCAGACGTTCGAAGTCGTCGCGCGCGGCGAGCATCCGCAGGAACAGCTCGTCGTTGCCGAGCATCACGTACGCGCCATGATCGATGATCGGCGTGTCGCCCATTTCGAGGTGCGTGTGGCGCGCGTTGGACGGCATCATCGCCGGCTCGAACGCGGCCGTGTAGCCCATTTCGGCGTAGCGGTAGCCGGTCGCGAGCGTGCCCGGCGTGCAGACGCCGCACGACGGCAGGCGCAGGTAGCGGCCGTTGTCGTCGCGCGCGGCTTCGTAGGCGGCCTCGCGCGGCGCATGGGCGCCCCGCGCATCGGCGCGATGGTCCTCGGGCAGCAGCAGGCGCGACAGATTGGTCTTGCCGCCGCCGATATGCGAATGCAGGTCGATCCCGCCCGCCATCACGATCATGCCGGTCGCGTCGTATTCACGATCGACGGGCGTGGTGGCGGGCATGTCGACGATGCGACCGTCGCGGAACGTCAGGTCGCGGCGCTCGCCGTTGACGTTGTGGATCGGGTCGAACAACGTGCCGCCCTTGAGCCGGACGAGAGTCATGACTGATCCTCGCGCGTACCCGAGCGCTCGCTCAATTGCCCGCTCAATCGCCCGCTCAACTTCGCGGCAATCGACGCCACCGACTCCAGCGCGGCACCACGCGCGGCGGTGAGCGGCATCACGACCGTGCCGTCGATGCGAAACAGATGCCCGCCGCTATCGACGCCCGGTGTCGCGACCGGCACGAACACGGTGTTCGCGCCGCGTGCCCTGGCGGCATCGGCGAGCGCCGGATGACCGAGCACGATCAGGGCAAGCGCGGGATCGAGCGACTCGGGCCACGCGTGCGGCGCGAAGCCCGCGATCCACAGCAGCGCATCGACTTCGCGTTCGGCGAGCAGCCGAGCCGTCCGATAGCGGTACGGATCGTGATCGAGCGGTGGGGTGCCCGCGGCGTGAGCCGGCATCGACACGCGCGTGCGCAGCGGCAAGCCGGACAGCCACGTGACGGTCTGATTGACCGTCAACGCGCCGTCGTCGCCGCCGAGCGCGAGACAGGCCGCGCGCGTCGTGCGATTCACGGCCTTCACGATCCGGTTCAGCGCTTCGATCAACAGCGCCGCGTGCGGCGCGGGCAGTGCGGCCGGTTCGTAGACGACCACCGTATAGCGCGCGCCGGCGATGCGTGCGTGCAACGACGCGAGCGCGGTTGCCACGTTGGCTGCGCTGCCATCGCCGTGGCTCAGCGCGGCGGCGTCGCGTCCTTCCGCGAGCGCTGACCACAGCGCGAGCGTGTCGTACGGATCGGTGTCCGGCAGCAGCGTGTCGATGCGCGTTTGCGCGAAGCCGGCCGCGGCCGGGTCCGCTTCGCAGCCGACGAAGACCAGCTCGCGCGCGAGTTCGGTGCCCGCCAGCGCGCGCGTGAAAAAGCGCGGATAGCGCCGCGACGGCTGACAGCCGAAGAACACCAGCAGGTCGGCGCGCGCGCGCACTTCGGAGAGCGTCGTAAAGAACGAGCCACGGTCTTGCAAAGCGAGCGTCGCGGGCGTCAGCGCATCGCCGTGCAGATGATCGAGGATCGCGCCGCAGGCGGCGGCAAGCGGATACAGCGCGCGGATGCCGGCGACCTCGGTGGCGAGGCCGCCGAATAGCGGGCGGCGCGCGTTCGCGAGCAACTGCGCGGCGCTCGCCAGCGCGGCATCCTTGTCCACTTCGTTGCCATCGACGGTGCAAGCGCATTGCGCGTCCGTTGCGCCGTACTGCGTGAGCGCGTGAGCGAGCCGCGGACATTCGGTGTCCGGCACATCGAGCGTGCCGTCGTCATGGGCAGCGGCGGCCAGGTCGTCGCACAGCAAAGGGCAGAACGGACAGATCCAGTCGCGTGTGAGCGCCGCGGCACGCGTTGCGCTCGGGCTGGGGGGCGATGGATCGATGGAGGGGCTATGCATGGGGCAGGTTTTAGCAAGCTCCATGCCGATTTTTTCGACACGCCTCGGCGGCCGAGCGCCGCGTTGAAGCGAGCCCCGTCTACGGTCGTACTGCTTTGCATTCAGCGGATAAACAAACGCGGGGTCCTTGCGGTAAGCGTGCCTGATCCAGCGTCGGCGCGCGCGTCAAAGGCCCGCTGCGCCATACAAAATGTGTGCCGTTCTGGAGCAGAGTGTCAAGCAGAGTGTCACACGCGAACAGTCCGGCTTGTGTTGCGTTTACCGACAGCGCTGTCAGAACGCGTGGCATGGAAATTGTATGGAAGGCCTACGCGGAATCGGAATGCGCGTAGTCGATCTGTCGATCGTGCAGCGCGGACGCCACCAGCCAGGCGCTTGCGCCGGTGCCGGTCGCGGCGGCCAGATCGTCGCGATTGCGGATGCCGCCCGCGCCGATCAGCGTGGTGTGCGCGGCGGCTTGCGCGCGCACGCGCTCGAACGTCGCGAGATCGGGGCCGGCGTAGCTGCCGACCTGGTCGAGTGTCATCGCGATCACGCGCGGCGGCCACCACCCCGACGAGCGGTCGAGCGCGGCCGCGGCGAGCAGTTCGCCCGCCCGCTGATCGAGCGACAGGATCGGCGCAAGGCCGGCGCGCTGAGCCGCGTGCAGCGCGTGGATATCGCGCAGCGTCTCCGAGCCGAACACAGGCACGAGAGTCGCGAGGTGGGAAGCGGCAGCAGGGCTGTCGTGTTGATCGATGGCGTCGTCGATGCGCTCGAATAGCGCGCGCATCGACGCGTAGTCCGCGAAACCCGCGTCGAGCCACAGTTCGATGCCGGGCAGCGCGGCCCGCAATGCGGCGAGCGTCGAAGCATGCGCGCCGCGCTGCAGGATGGCGCCGAGATCGGCGATATAGAGCGTGCGCGCGCCGCTGGCTTCGAGCAGCGCGCGGGCGGTGGCAAGTGGGTCGCTCGTCGCGACGAGGCGGGACTGGATGGGCCGATAGGCGCTCCGCTCGCCGCGCACCGCGCGTACGACCTGGCCGTCGAGCAGATCGAGAACAGGTATCACCTGCATAGGGGCGCTTTCCTTTGACCAGAATCTTTGTCTACGAGTATCTCACCGGCGGCGGCATCGACCCCCAGCTCGCCGGCCCGGGCAGTCTCGCCGATTTGAGCGCGCTGATCGTCGAAGGACGCGTGATGCGCGACGCGCTGGTCGGCGCTCTGCGTGAACTCGACGGCGTGCAGGTCACGTTCGCGACCTCGCGCTTCGAAACGCCAGGGGCGGGCGAGGCCCATTGTATGGCCGCGCCCGGCGAATCGATGACGGCATTCGTCGCGCGCGCGGCGCGTGAGCACGATTACGCGTGGGTCGTCGCGCCGGAATGCGACGGGCTGCTGCTGCGCTTTCACGATGTGGTCGGCACTGCGCGCTGGCTCGGCTGCGCGAAGGAAGCGATCCGCGTCGCGTCGAGCAAGAGCGCGACCGCGGCGCGTCTTGCCGCGCATGGCATTGCGACGACGCCGGCGTTAGAACCCGGCGACCCAGCCGCGCAGCACGACGGCCGCTGGGTGGTCAAACCGGACGACGGCGCGGGCGGCCTCGACACCATCGTGTACGAGCGCTTCGCCGATGCCTGCGCCGAGTACGAGGCGCGCGCGGCGGCGGCGCGCAATCCGGTGCTGCAGGCGTGGGTCGATGGCGAGCCGTTGAGCCTGTCGCTGATCTGCCGCGGCGACGCTACCAAGCTCCTCAGCATCAACCGTCAGCAGATCGGGCTGAGCGGCGGCGACGCGTCGGGTGATGTTGCGCGGATCGTCGAGTTCGACGGCGTGCTGGTCGATCAGATCGACCAGCACAGCGACATGGGCCGCGCGCTCGACACGCTCGCGCATCGCGTCGCGCGGGCCATCCCGGGTTTGCGCGGCTTCGTCGGCATCGATGTCGTGTGGCATCCGCAACTCGGGCCGGTCGTGATCGAAGTGAATCCGCGTTTGACGGTCGCTTATGCGGGGCTGTCGGCGGCGCGCGGCAGTGGCCTGACGCGCGCGCTGCTGGCCGCGCATGGCGTGCGCATCGAGCGCTGCGGCGCGGCGCGCGCCAATTCGCCGACGTACGAGGTGCGCCCTTGAGCTCCGCCCGTTCGAACCCGGCGGCGCGGTTCGGCTGGGACGTCGGCGGCGCGCACGTGAAGGTGTCGCTCGTCGACGGCAGCGACGCCGTGCTGGACGTCGTGCAATGGCCGTGTCCGCTTTGGCAGGGGCTCGACCATCTGCACCGCACGATCGACCTCGTTTTCGAGCGCTGGCCGCAGGCCCGCACGGACGCCGCGCAGCATGCGGTGACGATGACCGGCGAGATGGTCGACCTGTTCGCGGATCGCGCCGAAGGCGTGCGCGCGATCGTGGCCGCGCTCGCGCAGCGGCTCGGTCCATCACTGCGTTTCTACGCCGGCGACGCCGGCTGGCTCGCCGCCGCCGACTGCGCGGCCGGCTGGCGCCACGTCGCGTCGGCGAACTGGCTCGCGACCGCGAGCTGGGTCGCTACCTGCATGACGAACGCGCTGCTGATCGACATCGGCAGCACCACCACCGACATCATTCCGATCGTCGACGGCCGCGTCGTCGCGCGTGCCGCGACCGATGCGGGCCGGCTCGCGACCGGCGAACTCGTGTATCACGGCGTCGTGCGCACGCCGTTGTGCGGCGTCGCGCAGCGGATCGAATTCGGCGGCGCCATGCTGAATGTGATGAACGAATGGTTTGCCACGACCGCCGACGTCTACCGGCTGACCGGCGAACTGGACCCGCTGCACGACGTGCAGCCGAGCGCCGACCAGGGGCCGAAAACGCAGGCGGCGAGCCGCGCGCGGCTCGCGCGCATGATCGGGCACGACGCGCACGACGCGTCGGAGGTCGAATGGCTGCACTTTGCGCGGCGCTGGCGCGCGCTGCAGGTGCGCGAAATCGGCGCGAACCTGATGCGGGTGGTCGCCGCTCAGCCGGCGCTCGCGGCCGCGCCGCTGGTGGGCGCCGGCTGCGGCCGTTTCCTCGTCGCCGCATTGGCGCGCGACGAAGCGCGCGGCTATATCGATTTCGGTGCGTTGGCGGGCGTGCCCGATGCTTGCGCGGCATGGGCGGCGACCTGCGCGCCGAGCGTTGCGGTCGCGCTGCTCGCGGCGCGCGAGCCGGGCGCCCAACGGCGCGGCGCGCGTGGTATCGCGGCGCGCGCGGCATGAGTGGAGAGGCGCGGCGCGCAATCCGGGGACGCGGCGCGCCGGCGCACGAGTAGCGCAAAGAGGGGCAGGGGACGCGATATGCCGAGCGGGACAAGTTCGGTGATGAACGAGGTTGCGAAACGACGCGACCCGGCCGGGCACTCAACTGGACACGAGGGCAACAGTCATGTGGGTGGTCAAGATCGGAGGCAGCCTGAGTCACGACCCGGCACTGCGCCACTGGCTCAGTGAGCTATGCGAAGTCGGCGGCGGACGGGTCGTGATCGTGCCCGGCGGCGGCGATTTCGCGGACAAGGTCCGCCAGTACCAGGGCGAGTGGAACTTCGACGATCTGGCCGCGCACAACATGTGTCTGCTCGCGATGACGCAATATGCGCTGCTGATGCAGGGCGTTTCGCCCGAACTGGTGATCGCGTCGAGCGAGGCGAAGATTCGCCGCACCCTGCGTGACGGTCACGTCGCCGTGTGGGCGCCGACCGCGCTGATGCGCGACACGCCCGACGCGATGAGCAACTGGGACACGACCTCGGACAGCCTCGCCGCGTGGCTATCGACGATGCTCAACGCGGAGCGGCTGGTCGTCGTCAAATCCTGTCCGATCGCCGTCGACGATCCGCTCGAAACGCTGGCCGCGGCGGGGGTGATCGACCGCAAGTTCGTCGACTACGTGAACGATGCGAACTATGTGGTCGAATTGCTCGACAAGAGCAACGTCGCGCTGATGCGCGACCGCTTGCTGAATATTCCGGTGATGTGAGCGGCTGCTACAGCCGCGTCGCGTTGGTCGAGCCCGGCAACGGCGCCGCGCCATCGACGCGAATCTCTCCAGCCGGCCGATGCAACGCGCTCGCCCATTGCGCGACGCGCTCGGGGTCGAGCCGCGAGCGGCGCCCGTCGGCGCACAGCGCGGTGCGAAAACCGGCCACGTCGGGCGCCAGCGCGCGGATCTGCGGCAGTTGCGCCCAGCCGAGCGCACCGGCGATGCCCGCCATCGCGCCGCGCTGACGCGCGAGCCGCAACCAGCGCGCGAGCGAGTCGACATCGACGTGATCGAACAGCGTGCCGCCGTCCTTGCTCGCGGTATCGAACATCAGGCCGGCGAAGCCGAGCGCCGCGGTGTGGCTGACCAGTTCGTCGTCCATGCCGCCGTCGCATAGCAGCACCGGCACGACGCTAGCCGGCAGATTCGCGAGCTGCTCGATGCAGCGGCGCGCGGCCGGTCCGCGCGCGACGCCGACTTTCACATAGTCGACGCCGGCATCGCTGACGTCGATCACGCGCGCGGCGATCTCGTCGAACGCATCGGCCGGCACGTCGCCGATCGCCGCGCTGATCGGCTTGACCGGGTAGCGCGCGCGAAGTTGTTGCGCGATGGTCGTGATGGCGCCGATCGACAGGCCGCCGAGCGCGCCGTCGTCCGGCTCTTTCAGGTCGATCAGCTCGGCGCCGGCGCGGGCGGCGTCGAATGCTTCGTCAGCCGAGCGGACGCTCGCGAGCAATGCGGTCATCGGGGTTCTCCGCGGAAGGAAGGGTTTTCAGTGATGGGCCGAAGCGGCGGCCTGATGCGCCGCGTCTTCGAGGCTCGCGCGATATCGCGCGATCGCGGCGACGAGCCAGCTCCATGCGGTGCGCTCGTTGTCGCCGGCGGTTTTGTCGATCGCGATCTGCAGGTACGCCATTTCTCGATCGACCTTGTCGGCCGGCAGCATGAAGAGCCGGCTCACCAGAATCGCGCCTTCCACGACCGCCGACTGCGCGCGATTGAAGCCCGCGAACGGCGCGTGGTTTTCACGGTGCACGCATTTCATCACCAGCACCGGGCGCTCGGCGTCGTCGCGCAGCTCGTCGAGTTCGAGCTCGGCGTGGGCCAGCGACTCGGCCAGACGTACGCTCGGCACGCGGCTCGCGGCCAGGGTCGGCCAATCGGTCGCGCAGTGTGTGACGCAGCCCGCGAAGATCCGCACGTCGGTGGTGAAGTTCAGCACCGCCGCGCGCGTCGCGATCACGTTGTCGAGCGTGACCGACGGACGGAACGGCGCAAGGATGATGCGCTCACCCTCGTAGCGCGCGCCCATCGGCGCGATGTGTGGACGGCCATCGCACGCTGCCGTAGTGACGATCGTTTCGTGGATCATGGCTGGGAACGTGTGTCCCGACAGCGCCGGAAGGCCGGCCGTCAGCAGAGGTCGAACACAAACGGGAACCGCAAAGGGGCCGCGGCGTGCGGCCCGGTTGCGGGCTTAACGCGTAGCGACATACATCACGATTTCAAAACCGAGGCGTACGTCGGTATAGCTCGGAGTCGTCCATTGCATACGTGCTTTCTCCTTTGGTTGAAACACCGGGTGGAACAGCGTTGCGCCGCCGGCCCGGCGTGATGCCCGGTGTCGACGGCAGCCGACATCACGCAAGCTCCGTGCCCATGCGCGTACCGGCCGGCCAGGCGCGCATGCATTCGACGGCCAATACAGCACCCGGCGAATTGCGCCACGCCGTGGCGCTCGCGCGGGTTGCCAGACGCAAAGAGCCGCGCGGTGTGGCGAAAACGAAGCAAAGTGTGCCATCGCGATTCGCTGATTCGATTGCGCTGTCACGCCGCGCCCGCCTCGCTCACCAACACATTCTGCTCCCATTCGCGTCGCACGGCTCGAAAAAGAACCCCACGATGTGGTAGCGATAACCGATCCGTTAAGTCTGCCAAATGAAATCGTGAATTCACCTTGGGCGTGTCCGTGCCTACAGTGCAACTCAAGCGCTTCGTTCTTCCGGCAGTGCGCTTGCCACCTTCGAGGACACGTCATGAACGATTTCAGTCAACCGCCGATCCAGCCCGGACCTCAAGCGCGCGATCCGCACAATCCGCGCGAACGGTACGCGGCGGGCGTGATGAAATACCGCGAGATGGGGTACTGGCAACCGGACTACGAACCGAAAGACACCGACGTGATCGCGCTGTTTCGCATCACGCCGCAACCCGGTGTCGAACCCGAGGAAGCGGCGGCCGCGGTGGCCGGTGAATCGTCGACCGCGACGTGGACGGTGGTGTGGACCGACCGCCTGACCGCCTGCGACATGTATCGCGCGAAAGCGTATCGCGTCGAGCCGGTGCCGGTGTCTCGCGCCGACGAGCCGCAGTACTTCGCGTATATCGCTTATGAACTCGATCTTTTCGAAGAGGGCTCGGTCGCGAACCTGACCGCGTCGATCATCGGCAACGTGTTCGGCTTCAAGCCGCTGAAGGCCTTGCGGCTCGAAGACATGCGCATTCCCGTCGCGTATCTGAAGACGTTTCAGGGGCCGCCGACCGGCATCGTCGTCGAGCGCGAACGGCTCGACAAGTATGGTCGGCCGCTGCTCGGCGCCACGGTCAAGCCGAAGCTCGGTCTGTCGGGCAAAAACTATGGACGGGTGGTCTACGAAGGCCTGCGCGGCGGCCTCGATTTTCTGAAGGACGACGAGAACATCAACTCGCAGGCGTTCATGCACTGGCGCGACCGCTTCCTGTTCGCGATGGAGGCGGTGAACCGCGCCCAGGCGGAGACGGGCGAGCTCAAAGGGCACTACCTGAACGTGACGGCCGGCACGATGGAGGACATGTACGAGCGCGCCGAATTCGCGAAGGAGCTCGGCTCGTGCATCGTGATGATCGACCTCGTGATCGGCTGGACCGCGATCCAGTCGATGTCGCGCTGGGCCCGCAGGCACGACATGATCCTGCATCTGCATCGCGCGGGGCATGGCACCTACACGCGGCAACGCAACCACGGCATCTCGTTTCGCGTGATCGCCAAATGGCTGCGCATGGCGGGCGTCGATCATGCGCATGCGGGCACCGCGGTCGGCAAGCTCGAAGGCGATCCGCTGTCGGTGCAGGGCTACTACAACGTGTGCCGCGACGCGCACAACGCGGTCGATCTGTCGCGCGGCATTTTCTTCGATCAGCCGTGGGCCGGCTTGCGCAAGGTGATGCCGGTCGCCTCGGGCGGGATTCACGCGGGGCAGATGCATCAGCTGCTCGAGCTGTTCGGCGACGACGCGATCCTGCAGTTCGGCGGCGGCACGATCGGCCATCCGGCCGGCATCCAGGCCGGCGCGACCGCGAACCGCGTCGCACTCGAAGCGATGGTGAAGGCGCGCAACGAGGGCCGCGACATTCTGCGCGAAGGGCCCGACGTGCTCGAAGCCGCCGCGCGCTGGTGCACGCCGCTCAAGCAGGCGCTCGATACGTGGCGCGACGTGAGCTTCAACTACGCATCGACCGATACGCCCGATTTCGCCGCCACTCCGACGGCGGCCTAGCCACGCCGAGCTTTTCCCGCGAGCGCCTCACGAGCGCATCCGCAACGCGGTGCAACGGCACCGCGCGGGGCACCGTTGACGCCGTTCCGAACGCGACATCCATCCACGAGGTTCGTCATGCGTATTACTCAAGGAACGTTTTCTTTTCTGCCCGAGTTGACCGACGAGGAAATCGGCCTGCAGATCGACTACGCGCTGCGCCAGGGCTGGGCCTGTTCGGTCGAATTCACCGACGACCCGCATCCGCGCAACACCTACTGGGAAATGTGGGGTCTGCCGATGTTCGACCTGCACGACGCGGCCGGCGTGTTGCAGGAGGTCAGGGCTTGCCGCGAGGCGCGGCCGCAGCACTACATCAAGGTCAACGCGTTCGACTCCGTGCGCACCTTCGAAACGATGCGCCTGTCGTTCATCGTCAACCGGCCGGACGTGGAGCCGGGCTTCCGGCTGTTGCGGCAGGACGCGCAGGGGCGCACGCAGCGCTACAGCATGACTGGCTACGCGGGCGACCGGCCAGCGGGCGAGCGTTATGGCGCGGCGGGCTGACGCCGCTGATCGCGCAACAACGCACACGACGACCCGCAGCGAGGAGCAACCATGACAGACGCCGCCATCGTGGACGCACTGCCCGCGTCCAATGCGCACAGCGACGCCGCCGCGCCCCACATCGACCTCGCGGCGCTGTACCGCGACTCGGGAATCGGCGACGTGCTCGGCGAACTCGATCGCGATCTGGTCGGGCTCGCGCCCGTGAAAACGCGCATTCGCGAGGTCGCCGCGCATCTGCTGGTCGAGCGCGCGCGGGCTTCGCTGGGTCTCGCGGGCGGCGCGCCGACCTTGCATATGTGCTTCTCCGGCAACCCCGGCACCGGCAAGACGACGGTTGCGCTGCGCATGGCGGAAGTGTTGCACCGGCTCGGCTACATTCGCCGCAATCATCTGGTGTCGGTCACACGCGACGATCTGGTCGGCCAGTACATCGGCCACACCGCGCCGAAAACGCGCGATGTGCTCAAGCGCGCGATGGGCGGCGTGCTGTTCATCGACGAAGCGTATTACCTGTATCGCCCGGAGAACGAGCGCGACTACGGGCAGGAAGCGATCGAAATTCTGTTGCAGACGATGGAGAACCAGCGCAGCGACCTGGTCGTGATTCTGGCCGGCTACGCGTCGCGAATGGAAGTGTTCTTCGAGAGCAATCCGGGTTTCCGCTCGCGCATCGCGCATCACATTACGTTTCCCGACTACGAGGAAACGGAGTTGCTCGAAATCGCCGAACGGATGCTCGGCACCATGCATTACCGCTTCGATGCGGCGTCGCGCCGCGCGTTCGCCGACTATCTGGCGCGCCGCATCCGCCAACCGAATTTCGCCAACGCGCGCTCGGTGCGCAACGCGCTCGACCGCGCGCGGCTGCGCCAGGCGAACCGCCTGTTCGCGAGCGCCTTGCAAGGCGGCGAGCCGATCGACGCCGACACGCTGACGCTGATCGATGCCGCCGACGTGCGCGCGAGCCGCGTGTTCGACGAGCCGTCGCAGTCCTCGCAATCGCCTTCCACCGCGCGCGCCGTCACGGCGCCGCCGGGCTGAATCACGACACCATCGACGGAGAACGCCATGCAGGACGGACGCACGACACTTTCGAAGTTCCTGATCGACACGCTCGATCGCCCGCCGTGTACGGACGACACGCGCGACACTGCAGGACTCTCCGCGCTGCTGATCGACGTAGCGGCGGCCATCAAGTCGATCTCGGCGATGTTGACCAAGGGCGCGCTAGGCGGCAACTACGGTTCCGCGCAAACGCTCAACACGCACGGCGAGCAACAGAAGAAGCTCGACGTCTCGAGCAACGAGATCTTCCTGCAGCAATGCGAGTGGGACGGCTTGCTGGCCGCGATGGTGTCCGAGGAAATGGAGCACGTCTACGCGATTCCGCTGGACTATCCGCGCGGCGAGTATCTGCTCGCGTTCGATCCGCTCGACGGCTCGTCGAATATCGACATTAACGGCGTGGTCGGCTCGATCTTCTCGGTGCTGCGCACGCGCGACCCGGCAGAGGATGCAACCAGCGAAGCCGCGTTCCTGCGGCCGGGCTGCGAACAGGTCGCGGCCGGCTATGCCGTGTATGGACCGTCGACCATGCTGGTGCTGTCGGTCGGCAATGGCACGCATGGCTTCACACTGGAGCGCGAGATCGGCAACTTCGTGCTCACGCATTCGAACATCCGGATTCCGGAGGAAACCGGCGAGTTCGCGATCAACGCATCGAACGAGCGCTTCTGGGAGCCGCCCGTGCGCCGCTACGTGCAGGAGTGCAAGGACGGCCGCAGCGGTTGCCGCGCGCGCGACTTCAACATGCGCTGGATCGCGTCGATGGTCGCGGAAGTGCATCGCATCCTGATGCGCGGCGGCGTGTTCATGTATCCGCGCGACTCGAAAACGCCGGCGATGGAAGGACGCCTGCGCCTGCTCTACGAAGCGAACCCGATGAGCTTCCTCGTCGAGCAGGCGGGCGGCCTCGCGATCACCGGCCGGGAACGCATTCTCGATGTCGCGCCGCGCGCGCTGCATGGCCGCGTGCCGGTGATTCTCGGCTCGAAGAACGAGGTCGAGCGCATTGCGCGCTATCACGGCGAATACGACCGCGGCGAGGACAAGCCGTTCACGTCGCCGCTGTTCGGCACCCGCTCGTTGTTCCTGCCGGATTTCACGGCGTGATCAGCGACCGACGGCGCGCTCAGCGCACAGAACACAGTCATCCGGAGACAAACGCATGTCAGTCAAACATCCGATCATCGCGGTGACCGGCTCGAGCGGCGCCGGCACCACCACCGTCATGAAGAGTTTCACGCATATCTTCAGACGCGAGCACATCAATGCGCAGATCGTCGAAGGCGACGCGTTTCATCGCTACGACCGCAACGGCATGCGCGCGGCGATGCAGGAGCGCGAACGCGACGGTGTGCCGGATTTCAGCCACTTCGGGCCGGAAGCGAATCTGCTCGAAGAACTCGAAACGCTGTTCACGTGCTACGGCGAAAACGGCAGCGGGCAGTTTCGCCACTACGTGCACGACGCGGGCGAAGCGCAACTGTACAAGCAGGACGGCGGCACCTTCACGCCGTGGGAGGAGGTCGCGCCCAATACCGACCTGATGTTCTACGAAGGGCTGCATGGCGCGGCGGTGACCGAGAAGGTCGATATCGCGCGGCATGCGGATCTGCTGATCGGCGTCGTGCCGATCATCAACCTCGAATGGATCCAGAAGCTGCACCGCGATCAGACCATGCGCGGCTACACGCACGAAGCGGTGGTCGACACGATCCTGCGGCGCATGCCGGACTACGTGAACTACATCTGCCCGCAGTTCTCGCGCACGCATGTGAACTTCCAGCGCGTGCCGACCGTGGACACGTCGAATCCGTTCACCGCCCGCGAGATTCCGCAACCGGACGAGAGCTTCGTCGTGATCCGCTTCGCGCGGCCGAAGGGTATCGACTTCCAGTATCTGCTGACGATGCTGCACGACTCGTTCATGTCGCGCCCGAACGTGATCGTCGTGCCGGGCGGCAAGATGGGACTCGCGATGCAACTGATCTTCACGCCGATGATCCTGCAACTGATCGACCGGCGTTCGCGCGCCTGAGCGGTACCAGACGGATAGCGAGGTTCATTTCGCAAGGAGAGATTCGATGAGTGCAGTCGCGCAACCGCTTGACGCACCCGCCACGCGCTCGATGGCCGACGCGCTGCGCATGCTCGCACTCGATGCGATTGCGCCGCTCGCGGCCGCCGGTAATGCCGCGCGCGTTGAGCCCGGCGCTCGCCAAGATTTCATTTCATATCGAGGAGCACGCAATGGCCTTCATCACCCTGCGGCAACTGCTGGATCACGCGGCCGAACACGACTACGGCGTGCCCGCGTTCAACGTCAACAACATGGAGCAGATTCACGCGATCATGCGCGCGGCCGAGGCCACCGATAGCCCGGTGATCCTGCAGGCGTCGGCCGGTGCGCGCAAGTACGCCGGCGAGCCGTATCTGCGCCATCTGGTGCTCGCCGCGCTCGAAGCGCACCCGGACATTCCGCTCGTGCTGCATCAGGATCACGGCGCGAGCCCCGCGGTGTGTCAGCAGGCGATCCGCTCGGGCTTCACGTCGGTGATGATGGACGGCTCGCTGCTGCCCGATCAGAAAACCCCCGCCGCGTACGACTACAACGTCGAGGTGAGCCGGCGCGTGGTGGACGCCGCGCATGCGGTCGGCGTGTCGGTGGAAGGCGAACTGGGCTGTCTCGGTTCGCTCGAAACCGGCACGGCAGGCGAAGAGGACGGCGTCGGCGCACAGGGCAAGCTCACACGCGAGCACCTGCTGACCGATCCGGACGAAGCGCGGCGCTTCGTCGACGCGACCGGCGTCGATGCGCTCGCGATCGCGATCGGCACGTCGCACGGCGCGTACAAGTTCAGCCGCGAGCCGACCGGCGACATCCTCGCGATCGACCGGATCGCCGATATCCATGCGCGCATTCCGAACACGCATCTGGTGATGCACGGTTCGTCGTCGGTGCCGCAGGAATGGCTCGCGGTGATCCGCGAATATGGCGGTGAGATTCCGACCACCTACGGCGTGCCCGTCGACGAAATCCGCCGCGGCATCGCGAACGGCGTGCGCAAGGTCAACATCGACACCGACATCCGTCTTGCGATGAGCGGCGCGATGCGCAAGTCGCTCGCCAATGCGCGCGCGGAGTTCGATCCGCGCGCGGCATTGAAGGCCGCCACCGCCGCGGCGAGCGCGATCTGCGTCGAGCGATTCGAGGCGTTCGGTTGCGCGGGGCAGGCGGCGCGCATCAAGCCGCTGCCGCTCGACACCATGGCGAGCCGCTACCACTAACGCCACTGCCACGGAGAACGCAATGCGCGAATTCCTGATTGCGCCGTCGCTGCTGTCGGCGGATTTTGCCCGGCTCGCCGATGAGATTCGCGACGTGACGGCGGCCGGCGCGGACTGGATTCATCTGGACGTGATGGACAATCACTACGTGCCGAACCTGACGGTCGGCCCACTCGTGTGCTCGGCGATCCGGCCGTACACGACGCTGCCGTTCGACGTGCATCTGATGACCACGCCCGTCGATCCGCTGGTGTCGGCGTTTGCCGAGGCCGGCGCGAACCTGATCAGTTTTCATCCGGAGGCGACGCTGCACGTGCATCGGACCATCGAACTGATCCGCTCGCACGGTGCGCGCGCGGGGCTGGCGCTGAATCCGGCGACGCCGCTCGCGGCGCTCGATCACGTGCTGGAGATGCTCGACGTCGTGCTGGTGATGTCGGTGAATCCGGGCTTCGGCGGCCAGGCATTCATCGCCGAAACGCTCGACAAGCTGCGGCTGCTGCGCGAGCGCGTCGACACGACGATGCAGCGCACCGGGCGGCCCTTGCTGATCGAAGTGGACGGCGGCGTGAAGGCCTCGAACATCGCGCGTGTCGCCACGGCGGGCGCGGACGTGTTCGTTGCCGGGTCGGCCGTGTTCGGTGCGGGCGATCGCGCGCAGGCGATCCGCGGCATGCGCGGCGAACTGGCTACTGTCGACGAACCCGCGGGGGTGGCCGCCATGCAGTGATGGCGCTGCTGTTTCAGCGCTTTTTCAGCGTCTCGCCCGGCGCGCACCATGCGCTGAGATCTTCTTCAGGCCGGTCGACCGCGCAGCCCCAGTCGAGCGGCTGGTCCTGATCGAAGCGCTTGCCGAGCCGCCATGCAATCTCGGCGCGCGCAAGCTGCACGCCCATATAGAACGCGTGGCCGCCGTCTGTTTCGAGGTTCAACTGCGGGTACAGCGCGAACGGATCGTCGCCGCGACGATGGCCGTCGCGGTTGTACACGTGAATGCCGTCGGCGCTGATCTGCACGCGGAAATTCGGGTCGCGCACGCCGCGCGCGAATTCGTCGATTTCTTCGGCGCTGTACGGAAACGGCCGTTTCGCGTGGACCGTCGCGAGTTCGGTGCTGATGCCCTTCGGCAGCACCTGCGCATCGCGCGCGGCATGCATCACGCGGCGCGCGACATCGGCTTCGCGCAACGCGCGCCGCGCATGCTGGCTCACCGACGTCGCCAGCACCGCGCCAACGCGCAATTCAGCCGCCATGCCGAGCAGCACCGCGTTGATGCCGCTCGTGTCGGCCTCGGTCAGTTCGGTCACGTTGCCGATGCCCATCATGATCGCGATGTCGGGATAGCGCTCGCGCAAACGCACATAGCGCGCAATCGACGCGGCCAGCCCGAACGGAATCGGATCGAGAATCGGATCGGCGAGAAACGCGCGGCCGCGCGCGGACAGCGCGTCGATCGCGGCGTCGAGCGAAGCGGGGTCGGCCGGTTCGCGCGCGACGAGGATCGGCGTCGACGGCACTTCGTCGGCGATCCATAGCGTGTCGAGGTTCAGGCTCATCAGATAGTCGGCGCCCGCGCGCCCGCCGCGCAGCAGTTCGTCGTTGCGCATCGAATCGACGCTGACGCGATAGCCTTCGGCCTTCAGCCGCCGCACCGCGTCTTCGAGAAGCGGAAACGGCGTGTCCGGCAGGCAGCCGATGTCGATCACGTCCGCGCCTTGGGCCGCATACTCGCGCGCCCTTGCCGCGATGCCGTCGAGGTCGAGGCGCGGCGCATCGACGATCTCCGCGAAAATCTCCGTGTCGTAGCGGCTCAGATCGAACGGCTTCGCCTTGCGGCCGAAAAATTGCGGCAAGTCCTTGACCTCCTCGGGACCGCGTTCGAACGGTACGCCGTAGTGCGCGCCCAGCGCGTCGAGATCGCCACGGCAGCGGCCCGGCACGATCACGCGCTGCGCGGCGAGCGGCGCGCTCACGCGGCGCTGGATCAGGTCGGCGGTCATCAACCCGGCCACTTGCAGGCCGATTTCGCGCACCTCCCAACTGAACGGCGTCGGCGCCATGCCGTCGAGCACGCGCCGCAGGCTCGGTTCGGCAAGCCGGCCGGTCAGGAAGAGGAGGTGGTCCATGCGAGGTCGAGGGTCGCTAGGCGTTGGGTGAGCGCCGCTTCGAGTTCGTCGAGCGAGCGCGCGAGCGTCGTGTATTCGAAGCGCGCCAGACGCTCGACGTTGTCGAGTTCGATCGCCCGTGGCCGCAGTTCGACCCATTCGTCCGGGCTATGCGTGATCACGCTCGGTTCGGTGTCGCACGCAAAGACGATGCCGGGGATGCATTGCTTGCCCGCCTGCGCATACATATTGGTCGGCAGCGTATCCGAGATGCCGTAAGCACATTTGGCGACCGTGTTGCTGGTGGCGGGTGCGATCACGACCGTGTGATAGACGCCGTGATACAGCATGCCGACCGGCACGCCGCTCGCGCTGTTGTCGCGCAGTACGCGAAAGTGTTCGCGCAGCTTGTCGAGCGACCAGCCATAGAGCGGCAGCACTTCCTCGGCCGCCGCGGACAGAAACAGATCGACGCGCGGCAAGCGCCGCGCGAGCGCGATCGATTCTTCGAGCATATGACCGGAGCCGGTCACGCACCACGCGAAGTGCGCATCCGGCTTGAAGTCGGCGAGATCGCGGGCGCCCTTGCGAGCAGACTCGCTGGAGGACCTGAGGGACGACCCGGTCATGCGTCGAGATCGAACGGCATGCCGTCGGCCGGCGAGCCTTCATGCGACAGCCGGATGTGCAGCCGGCGCATCTTGCGATACAGCGTATTGCGGCTGATGCCGAGCGCCTTCGCGACGTTGCTGACGTTCCAGCGGTGCTCGTCGAGCAGCGACAGCACCGTTTCGCGCTCGTTCAGCTGGATCGCGTTCAGCGAAGAAATGTCCGCTTCGTCGGCGAGATGGCCGTCCATGTCCGCGTTCGCGAGGCGCAGCGCGATCGGCAGGTCGACCGCCGAGGTGCGTTGCGTGACCTCGGGCGGCAGATGCTCGCAGCGGATCGGCTCGCCGTCGGACAGCGCGATGGCCATCTGCAACACGTGACGCAGCTGACGGATGTTGCCGGGCCACGCGTAGGTGAGCAGCGCGTGTTCGGCTTCCGGCGTCAGATCGGGCGGATCGTCGGTTTCGTTCGCGAGCAGATGATGGATCAGCGGCAGCTTGTCGACGCGCTCGCGCAGCGCCGGCAGATTCAGCTCGACGCCCTTGAGCCGGTAGTACAGATCCTCGCGGAATTGCCCGCTTTGCACGAGTTCGAGCAGATTGCGGTGGCTCGCGCTGATCAGCTGGAAATTGACCTTGACGGTGGTCTCGGCGCCGAGCGGCGTGACCTCGTGTTCCTCGATCACGCGCAGCAGGCGAGCCTGCAACACGAGCGGCATGTCGCCGATCTCGTCGAGAAACAGCGTGCCGCCGTTGGCCTGCACGATCTTGCCGCGCCGTCCTTCGCGCTGCGCGCCGGTAAACGCGCCCGCGCGGTAGCCGAACAGCTCGCTCTCGATCAGGTTCTCCGGCAGCGACGCGCAGTTGACCGGCACGAACGGACCGTCGGCGTGCGGGCTGATGCTATGCAACGCCTGCGCGAAGACTTCCTTGCCGGTGCCGGTCTGGCCGCGCAGCACGATCGGAATCTTGCGCTGGATCACGCGCGCGGCCAACTGGATCTGCGAGGCCATGCGCGGGTCGCCGAATTCGAGGTGGGCGATCTCGTCGAGCTTCGGCACCGGCGGATGTTTGTCGTGTTTTTCGGCGGCGTTGGCGCGCATGGCGGAGTCGGGAACGAGCACGCGCGTCACGCGCCCCGTGGCGTTTTGCGGCGTCTGCGCGACGAGGAAAAAGCGGTTCGTCGCGTTTGCGCTGTAGACGGTGACCGGATGGAACGAGCCGCGAATGCTGCGCGCGATCATGTCTTCGAGCGACGCGTTGAATGCTTCCTCGATGCGCCGGCCGCGCAGCTCGCTCAGCGAGCGGAAGCCCAGCTGGAACAGCGCGCTGCGATTCGCGGCGAGCACGGTGCTGTCGTCGCCGACCGCGAGCTTGCCGCCGTGCAGCGTGCCGACGAATTCCGGGCGGCTGTGGAAATGGATCATGTTGGCGTGCCGGTAGCGCGCATCGAGCAGACGGTTTTCGATCATCTGACGCGACATGCCGACCAGCACCAGCGAGTGCTGCTGCAGCAGCTTCGAGCGGCTCGTGACGTCGAGCACGCCGGCGATTTCGCCGCCGTCGTCGAAGATCGGCGCGGCCGAGCACGTCAGCGACGTATAGCGCGGATAGAAATGCTCGTGCTGACAGACGGCGATGCAGTCGCGCTCCGCGAGACAGGTGCCCATGCCGTTGGTGCCGGCTTCGCGTTCGCTCCACAGCGCGCCGACGCGAAAGCCGTCGACGGCGACCGCCTCGGCGAACGGCACGGACGACACCTGATGCACGATCACGCCGCCAGAATCGACGAGCACGACCGCGAGCTCGGGATCGGCCAGTTGCTGATAGAGCGTCGTCATCTCGAGCTTCGAACACGCGATCAGATCGCCGAGCGCCTCACGGCGCGCGCTGAGTTCGTACTCGGTGAGCACCGGCGGCGGCACGAAACGCGCGGGGTCCAGCTGGAATTCGTTGATGCAGCGCGTCCACGACTGAGCTACGGGTTCGCTTGTCGGGCGCGTGGTCAACTGATGGTTGACCACGTTCAGAACTTCCCGGACGTGCGTACTGCTGTCAGCGAGCAACGACATGGGATTTGTCTCCGTTGCGTCATTTCGCAAGCGTGACTGCTTCGCACGCCGCGAATGCCGCTTTATCAAGCCTGCCTGCCCCTGGTGCGGCGCAATCTCGGTTCGCCTGCGCCCTCCCGACCGGCCCTGCTACGAGGCGGGTGTTGAAAACTGTACGCCCGATGCAGGATTGGTTCAACAGAAAGTCACACTGGGTTTACCTCACTGTGCCCGGATTTTGCTTTTCTCGATGCGCGACGGGTTAAACGGGTTGCAGGTTGCATGCCTGTCGCAGCTTCGGCACAGAGTGTGCCGCGCGTCGTTCAGTTCTACTGTTCTACTGTTGCATCGTTTCGCTGGTCATCACTGGCTGTTCAATCCTGGGCCGCGCCGCGGCGGAGATCAAATCATGGATCGTTTCGATACTGTTCGCCTTGCCGCATTTTCCAGCCTCGGCGCCAATCCCGGCCCGCAAGTCGGCGCGTTGCCCGAGCGCCTCGACATCGTATTCATCGAGAATTTCATCGGCCAGACGGTCATCGGTATCGATAGCAGCGAGTTGCATGTTGCGCAACCGGTGCGGGTGAACCTGGCTATCGGCGTGCCGGCGATCCGCGCCTGCGCGACGGACCGGATCGAAGATACGGTCAACTACGCGGCCGTGCGCGGGGCGCTGCTCGAGCTGTTCGCGTCGCATCGCGTGCGGCTGCTGGAGGCGCTTGCCGAGACGATCGCGCAACTGCTGATCGCCGACTTCGGCGCGCACTGGGTGCGCGTGTCGCTCGCGAAGCCGGCCAAGTTCGCCGACCTCGCGGCCGTCGGCGTGCAGATCGAGCGGCGTCGCGGCGATGGCTCGGCGGCGGCCGTGGGTCTCGCGCGGTACGCGTCGCTGGGCGAGGGGCTGGTGCCGAGTTGAGGGGGGCGCCGAGCTGGGGGCACCGAGCGGGGCGCGCCGAGCCGGGCGCGCAGAACGCCCGGCGCGTTTCAGACCGTGGTCATTTCGCCACGGTCGACGTTTTCTGCGGACCGAGTCCGCACGCCTGATATGCGCTGGTTTGCAGCGCGCGGAAGCGCCTGGTTTGCGCCTTGGCGTGGTCGACGCGGAATTCCGCGCCGCCTTCGCCGCCTAGCGTCGCGTACTTCGAGAAGGTCGACTGGTCGACGAATTCGTCGTACGGCAACGACGCGGCCATCTTGTCGATCACGCACGAGCACTTGTAGACGTTCGCGAACTCGTGGCCGTTATCGTCCATGCAGCTGAGCACGTATTCGACGCGACCCTCGGTCGGATAGTTGTAGCCGCCCGCCCACGCGAGCGGCGCGGCGAGCAGGAGCGAGGTAAAGGCGAGAAGCGCGCGACATCTGTTGGTCATTGAATGCCTCTGCGAGAGCATTGAGCCTGCTTCGCGAACCGCTGCGCGAGATGCGTGCCTTGCGGCCGCGAGGCGACGGGATGCGCGAGGAGGCGGGGCCGGCAACGGCGCCGCGTCTCCTGCGCTTGCATGCGCCGTCAGTTCGGCGCGAACGGATGCGCGACGCTGCCCTTCTTCGCCAGCACTTCAGCCGCGCTCGGGTCGCCGCTGACCGCGCGCTTGATGGCCTCGCGCGTCGCCTGATAGTTGAACTGCTGGATCTTCTTGTCGTCCTCGGCCTGCCAGTGAATGAACACGCCGACGCAGAGGAACAGATCGTCGGCTTCTTCCTGCGGGATCGTGCCGTCCTCGACACTGTCGGCCACCGCGAGCGCGACCGCGTGCTGCGCCGGGCCGAACATCTGCACGGCCTGCTTGGCGCCTTTGATCGTCACCTTGTTGAACAGGATCGTATTGGGCTTCGTGATGAGATTGGGCGCGACGACGGCGAGCAGCGACGTGAAGCCGTCCTTGTTGTTGGTGAGGGCGTTGCAGAACGCGGTTTCCGCAGCCGAACCTCGCGGTCCGATCAGCAAGTCGATGTGCGCGACCTCGTTGCCGTCGCCGACGAGCGACTCACCGATCATGACGCGGTTGATCTTGGCCATTCTGTTCCTCCAAAAGAGTAGGTATGGACCTGCTGACGAGGCGCCGCCCGCGATCGTCCGGATCAGCATCGCGAGAGCGGTGCGGGAAGGCACGGCGGTACTAACTAACAGGTTCCGTGCCAGTTGTGGCTAAGGGCCTGCTGACGCGGCTGTTCGGGTCTTCTTCAGCCCAGACGATTCAGGGTTAACCGCGCCCTTCGACGCAGCGCGCAAGAAACAGCGTGGCCACCGCGAGGTCCGCGCTGGTGCCGGGATTGATCGCGCAGGCCTTCAATTCGGCATCCCAGGCGTCGAGTTGCGGATCGCCCGCCTGGCGGCGCGCGGCGGGTCGCGCCTGGCGCCAGCGCGCGTGCTGTTCGCGTGCCACGAGCGTGACACTCTGCGCCAGCGCGAGGCCGTGCTTGCGCACAATGTGAGAGTCGGGCCAGCCGCCGAGGAACGTGAGAAACACGTTGAGCATCGCGATTTCGCCTGGATCGGCGGGCGCGGGTTCGGGCGTTGGTCTCGAGGCTTCGAAGTAGGCGGCGAGGCCGGTGTCGAACAGGTCGGCGAAACCGTTCGCGTACTGCCGCGCGATGCTGTCGCGCTCGCTGGCAAGCCGCATCGCGTCGCGCAGGCCGATCGTCGGCGGTGCGTGGACCGATTGCTCGGGCGCGTCGCCGAGGCCGCCGGGATTGGCGAGCGCGATTGCGCGGTAAGCAAGCCGAGCGTCTTCGACGTCGAGCCGGCTCAGCACGTCGCCGACGGCCGCGCGCCACACTTGCGCCGACACCGGCGGTTCGCCGGTTTCGTCGAGGGCCGCGGCGAGCGGCGCGACCAGCAGCACGATGCCGAGATTCGTATTGCAGCCGACGGCCTCGCGCGTGCGCGTGACCGCGTCGAGAACGCGCTGTCCGACGCGCTCGCCGCGCGCGAATAGCGCGTCGAGCGACGCGTCCGCGCTGGCGAGGAACTGGGCCGCGTGCATGCCGTGGCCGGGGCTTTGGGTGCTGACGTTGCCGGGTTTCGGCGTGGTGACGTCGAGCGCGCAGGCTTCGAGGAAGGCCGCGCGCGCGTGCTCGACGGGAGTCGCATGAGTGTCGGGCATCGCGCTCAGGCCCGGCGCTGGGGAGACTGCTCAGGCAACCCGGCGCTAGCGGCCTGCTCGGCCAGCCTGCGATCGAGCAGATCGTCGACGAGCGCCGCCGCGACATCGAGCGGCACGACCGACTGCAAACCGCGCCACGCGGCCACGCCGTTGACTTCGAGTACGAGGGGCAGCGCGGCGTCGTCGGCATTCGGGATCAGGTCCACGCCCGCGTAGTCGAGCCCGAGCGCGGCGGTTGCGCGCACTGCCGTCTGTGCGAGCGGGACCGTCAGCTCGGCGGGCTCGCAGCGCGCGCCTTGCGCGACGTTGTGAATCCAGCCCTTGCCGCCGCTGCGCCGCATCGCCGCGACCGCCTTGCCGCCGATCACGAGCACGCGCCAGTCGAAACCGGGCCGGTCGTTCGCGACGAAGCGCTGCAGATAAGCGACCTGCCGATAACGCGCGAGCGACGGCAATGGCGCGAGCGGCCCGCCGCGCGCGCCGAGCCGTTTGAGCCCGTGGCCTTGCGAGCCGAACAGCGGCTTGAGCACGACCTGACGGCCGGCGGCCGCTTCGCGCATCAGTACGCGTTGCGCGAACGCGGCGGATTCGCCGGCCCAGGTGGCCGGTGTCGGCACGCCCGCGCGATGCAGCAGGAAGCTCGTCATCGACTTGTCGACGCTGCGCTCGATCGCGCGCGCGTCGTTGTACACCGGCACGCCCGATTCACGCAGCGCGTGCAGGATGCCGAGCCGCAGCGTCACCTGCTCGAAGCTGCCGCCGGCGATGCCGCGTACGAACACCGCGTCCGGCAGCGTGCGGCCGAAGCCCGGGATCGCGAGGCCGTGCGGCAGCCACGTGGTGTCGATGCGGCAATCCGCGAGATCGACGCAACGCGCCTCGGCGCCGCGCGCGCGGAACGCCTTTTTCAGCCGGCCGGTGTGCCAGCCGGTTTCGTCGGTCATGATCGCGATGCGCACGCCTGATGTGATCGTCATCGCGCGACGGACTCGCCGCCCCACTGTTTGCGCAGCAGGCCGCCGTCGAGCCGGCCGCCATGATAGGTCGCGCCGCTTTCGAGGCTGCTGACCCACACCTCGGCGGGCGCGAACAGCGCGGGATCGATCTGATAGAAGTCGAAGTTGACGGCCGTGAAGACGTCCGCGAACGGCCGGCCGTAGTCGCGCGAATTGGCGGAGGGGAGGGTGTCGGCGAGACGTTGCGCGATCTCGTCGTGCTGGACGCTCAGGTGCACGCGGCCGCCGTACAGGATCGCGTCGTTGGTGCGGCCCATCGCCTGAATGCCGTCGGGCGCGGGCGGCGGCAGCGGCGCCGAGCCCGTCCCCGCGACGATCTCATCGAGCGGTACGCCGAGCACGTGCACCTTGTGCAGCGCAACTTCGACGACGCGGGCGACGACCTGTACCGTTCCCGCGACAGAGTGTGTCGGCGTGACGATCAGCGTCAGGTGTTCGGCCGCGAGGCCGCAATCGTGCAGCACCTTGTCGATCACGACCTGCGGCGGCAGGCGGTCCACTTCGAGCACCAGCGCGCCGCGCTCGTGGCGGTCGCGATAGCCGAGTTCGTCGAATAGCGGCTCCTTGACCGCGAGCGCGCGCGCGGGCCCGGAGCCGAGCGAAAAGAATTTCTTGCCGCCGGTCTGCTCCCCGGTCGCCGACAGGCTCCAGCCCGCGTACTGGCTGCCCAGACAGGCGAGCACCGGCGACGACGTGCTGACCTCGAGCATCGTCGGCCACAGCGGCGCGGCGTCGAAGTTCGCGCGTACCGCGACGCGGCCGAGACCGCCCATGCAGATGCGCGCGATCAGCACGCCGGCGTCGAGGCCGCCGCGCGCGTCGACGCCGGCGTCCGCGATCACGGTGCCATCGCGCGTGCGCGTCAGTGCGACGCCGAGCTGTGCCGCTTGATCGACGAGCCGTGCTACGAGGCGCTCCGAAAGCGCGTTCACGCTCGGCAACGCGGCGGGCGGGGAAGTCTCAGCTGTGGGCGTGGAGGCAGGCATGGTCGGGTTCATCGCAGGTTTCGATTCGTTGGACGACGCGTTCGTGCTGCGCGTCGAGCGCGGTGAACACCGCGTCCACCGATGCCGCTCGCACTTGCAGCGTGCAGACCGGCTGCCCTGCGTCAATGCGGGTGCCCGGCATCGGTACGTCGCGGCATTGCGGATCGCGCAGGCAGGCGTCCGAGAACGCGGCCGAGACGCTGAACGGCCGCTGCGCGAACAGCACGCGCTGACCGGCACGCCAGCGCGGCGCGCGGGCGAGCGCGAGGCTCGCGGCCGACGGCGCGCGGCCGTGGCGGCACGCGTCGAGGTGGCAGGCGAGCAGGCCGGCCGGCCATGCATCGGGCGACGCGGTTTCGTAGAGCGCCATCGTCGACGAAGGGCGCGGGTTGATTTCGAGCACGTCGAACGAGGTGCCGTCCGACAGGAAGTCGCAGCTGTTGATGCCGACGAGGCCGGTGTTTGCGCACAGCGCGTCGAGCGCTTGCTGCACGCGCGCGATGAACGCTGGCGGCAAGTCGATCGGCCCGATCGAGCCCGCATGCACGAAGCGCAGAGCGCCGATCGCGCAGGTGAATTGCTCGGCGAAACCGATCAGATGCGCGCTGCCGTGCGCGCCGATGAAAAGCGCCGACAGCGAGCGGCCTTGGCCAATGCGCTGGAAGTAGCCGTGCGCGGTGTCGGTCGTCAAATGGAACGAGTCGGCCGCCTCGATATGCGTTCCGCCACAACCATCCGCCTGCTTGAACAGCCAGCCCTCGGCCGTCGCGGGCCGCTCGAACGACACAGCCGGATGCGCAATCCGCAACGCGTCGAGCAGCGCGAAAAAGCGCCGCGGCTCGCGCACGGCCGCGATCGCCTCGGCAGCGTTGCCGAGAAAGCGCGGCAAGCCGGATTCGCGGCACAACCGAGGCATCAAAGGTTCGAGCCCGCTGCCGCCGATCCAGCCGAGCAAACCCGGCAAGCGCGCGACACGCGCAAGCGCATCGACGAGCCGCGCCCGGTCGATCCCGAGCGCGCCATCACCACGGCCGATGTCGAACCATAGCTCGGCGGCCTCGCGCGTGTCGCGGTCGCCGAAGATATCGAGCGCGGCGACATGCAGGCCGGCGCGCGCCGCGGACTGCGCGAGCAAGCGCGCGGACTGCCCGACCACCGCGACCAACGGCGCATGCATGAGCGGGCGGTGCGACTTCATGACGACCGCGCGCTCAGCCGAGACCGGCCGCGACCGCGCGGGCCTCGTCGTAGGCTTCCGGGAAGCCCAGGTAGACCGGCTTACCACCCGTGCGCATGCGCACGAAGAGGCGATGCTCGACCTGATATTTGACGTTGCCGATCGCCAGCGCGCCGATGCCGACCGCGCCCGCGTTCGGCACGCCGTCGATCGGCTTGCCGTCGTTCATCACGTTCACGCCGGCGATCCCTTCGGGCGGCACCGCGTTGACGTCGGCGGCGACGAGCAGGCGCTTCGCATGCACGAGGTCGTCCCTGCCGACCACCTGCGCGCCCGCGACGGCGGTGGCGAGCACGATTTCCGCGTCGGCGAGCGCGCCGCGCAGTTCGGCGGGCGTGGTGGCGCTGATGCCGTTCGTGAAGATGCCGAAGCGCTCGTTGACTTCGGCCGAGGCCCCGAGCGCGCGATTGCGGTCGTGGTGGCTCGCGATCGTCACGTCGGCGCCGCGCGACGCGGCGATCGCCGCCGCGATGCGCCCGACCGCGCCCGTTCCGCCGAGAATCAGCACGCGCTTGCCGCCCAGCTCCACGCCGTGCTGTTTGCCCAGATGCCGCTCGACCAGCGCGACGAGCGCGGCCGCGGTCGTGTACGAACCGCTCGGATCGGCGAACACCGAGACCTCGAACGGCGGGACCATCGCGCGGCGCGCGGTGTCGAGCATGTCGGCGGCCTGCATCACGTCCCGTCCGCCGATGAAGATGCCGGTGCGCGACACCCCTTTCGGGCCGCGCGAGAAGATCGCGTCCTGCGTCAGATTCGCGACCATGCCCGCTTCGACGTTGCAATACGGCACGATGACCTGATAGCCGGCGTCGGCGGCCATGTTGACGTCGAACGGACTCATCTGCGGCGTGGCCGTGAACATGTGCAGGATGTAGGGCCTTTCAAGGGTTTCTGACATGGCAGGGGCTCGTTTTAGTGGCAATCTCGGGGACGGCGCAAGGCCAGGCCGTGCCGCGCGTGGCAGCGCCTTATGTAAGCGGCGGCCTGAGCGGTGCAGCGCATCATGCGGCGTCGATGTGTGGCGCGCGCGCCTCGGCGCCGCTGATCGCCGCGCCGCTGTTGCGGCCCGCGACGACGCTGCATTCGATATGCGGCAGCGCGCTCGCGACGGCGCGCGCGGTCGCGAGCGCGCGGTCGGCCTCGCGCGCGCTCGCGAGCACCGCGAAGCCAGTCGGGCCCCACGAGGTCTGGCCGATGCCGGCGGTGCGTTCGGCGGCGACCGCGCGCAGCACGTGCTCGACGTCGGGACTCGCGAACACGCCGCCTTGCGCGCTCGCGAAATATTCGCCGATGGTCTGCTGCAGCTCGGTGAGGCCGTGCGCGAACGGCGCGAAGTTATGTTCGGCGGCGCCGGGCAGGATCTGCATCAGCACCAGATGGCACAGATGCGCGGCGAGCCGCTGCGGAAACGGCGCGAGCGATGCGAGCGCGCTGCGTTCCTCGGTACCGTGCAAGCCCTGGCGGCTGTTGTCGCTGACGAGCAGCACGCGCCACGGCTGCGGAAACGGCTGGCGCGACAGCAGCGGCGGCATGCTCTGGCGCAGATCGCCGGGCGGGCCGCCATCGAGCAGCAGGCCGCCGCACTCGAAGCCGAGTATGCCGATGCCGGAGCGGGCGCCGCGCCCGAGCAGACTGGCGAGTTCGGCGCTCCTCGCCGGCTGGCCGACGAGGCGCGCGAACGCGGTGCCGACCGCCAGCGCCAGCTGCGTGCCGGAGCCGAGGCCGGTGTGCGCGCGTGGCGCCTCCAGCACGTCGATCGCAAGTGTCGCCGGTCCATAGGCGGCCTGCAGCCGCGCGAGACTCAGCGCGATGCGCTCGCGCTCGGCCTCGCTGACCACGCCGCCGATCTGCTCGCGTTCGGCGAGCCGCGCTTCGATCCGCGTGCCGTGCGTATCGATGACGAGCCCCAGGCTGCCGAACGCACGCCCGAGCGACGCGTTCGGATCGAGAAAGCCCAGATGCAGCCGCGCGGGCGCATCGATCGTGATGGGGGCGCGTGGCGGCAGGCGGCGGAGCTGAAGCGGCATCTCGAGTGTCCTCAGGTGTCCTTGCGGGTGCGCAAGACCGGGTTCGGCCGCGGGGCGTCCGCAACGCGTCGCGGGTTCCAGCGATAGTGCGCCCGGCGACGTCAAGCGAAAGCCGTACCAGGCACGCGCAACGGCCGCCGCCGCGGGTTCGGCCCACTGCAACCTCTAAACGGGCACGCCGCGCCCCACGCGGTTTCGCCGCCGCATGGACGCTGTGTGACGCCGAAGGCGCACTGTGTCACGCGCTGTTTCATCCGGCGACAGAAACGCGTGTCAACTGCCTTGCGCGGGTTTGGGCGCGTCGTACTTGATATAGCGGAAGCGCTGATCGTCGGCGGGCGTGCCTTCGAGCGGGCCGTCCTCGAGGCCGGGCTGCCAGTGGACCACCGATTCGATCTTCGTCGCGAGCGCGAAGTCCTTGTCGGTGATGCCCTTGGCGCTGTGCGTCTTCAGCTTCACGGTCACGAATGCGTACGAGACCGTCAGATCGGGGTGGTGCCAGGCGGCTTCCGCGAGGTGGCCGACGGTGTTGACCACCATCAGCGTTCCCTTCCAGCCCTCGGTGCGGTATTTGCGCCGCAGCCAGCCATCTTCCAGATACCAGTGCTGCAGCGGACCGACGAGGCGCTGCTGGATCTCTTCGTCGGTATAGACGTGCTCGGTGTTTGCCATGGCTGTTGCTCCTCGAATGCGCGAATCGATCGCCGAACGAAGCATCGTTGCAAGTGACAGGCCCGTGCCGCGGCGTGTGATTCGCAAAGGACACGATTCGTATCACGCAAGTGACACAGTATGTGCCGCATCGCGTGACGCAGGCCCTTCAGCTTACCGCCATGCAAGCATCGGCGTGCAACGCCCGAGTGCCGCGACACCTCGCGCGTGCCGAGTCGCCGGGCCAGCGCAGCCAATAGCGGCAAACGTTGCCGCTATTCCGGCATGGAATATGCGTCGGCCGTTCATGCGTCGCGAAGCCCGACATCGAATCGGGATAGCGCGTTAATCGTTACCTGCACTCGAGAAGGCGCGCACGATGCGATGAGGTAGCGTGGGTCATTCGTGAGTTGAACAGCAGGACAATTCTGGAGGAGACATGAACTTACGCACTGTAGTTCTTGGGCTCGCGATCCTCGCATCCGCAGCCTTTGGCTCTCTGGCTGCGCAGGCCGATTCGCAGCTCGACGGACTGATGAAAAACCCGGCCAACTGGGCGGCCCAGGCGGGCGATTATGCGAATCACCGCTACAGCCCGCTCAAGCAGATCAACGAGAACAACGTCGGCAAACTTCAGGTCGCATGGACCATGTCGACCGGGGTGCTACGCGGCCATGAAGGCTCGCCGCTCGTGATCGGCGACACGATGTATGTCCACTCCCCGTTTCCGAACAAGGTCATTGCGGTCAACCTGAAGGATCAGACGTTCCTCTGGCAGTATCAGCCGAAACAGGACGAGCAGGTCGTCTCGGTGATGTGCTGCGACACCGTCAATCGCGGTCTCGCGTACGGCGACGGCAAGATCTTCCTGCAGCAGGCCGACACCAAGCTCGTCGCGCTGAACGCGAAGACGGGCGACGTGGTGTGGACCGCGCAGAACGGCAATCCGAAAGCCGGCGAAACCAACACCAACGCGCCGCACGTATTCGGCGACAAGGTGCTGACCGGGATCTCGGGCGGCGAGTTCGGCGTGCGCGGGCGTCTGATCGCGTACGACATCAAGACCGGCAAACCGGCCTGGACCGCGTACAGCACGGGCCCCGACAACGACATGCTGATCGACCCGGAAAAGACGATGACGTACTCGAACGGCCAGATGGTGCCGGTGGGCGCGGATTCGTCGCTGAAGTCGTGGAAGGGCGATCAGTGGAAGCTCGGCGGCGGCACCACGTGGGGGTGGTATGCGTGGGATCCGAAACTCAATCTTGTGTACTACGGTACTGGCAATCCGGGCACATGGAACCCGACGCAACGTCCGGGCGACAACAAATGGTCGATGTCGATCTTCGCGCGCGACCTGAATACCGGCAAGGCCAAATGGGTCTACCAGATGACGCCGCACGACGAATGGGACTATGACGGCGTCAACGAAATGATCCTGTCCGACCTGACGATCAACGGCAAGCAGGTGCCCGCGATCGTGCACTTCGACCGGAACGGTTTCGGCTATACGCTCAATCGCGTAACCGGACAGTTGCTGGTCGCGCAGAAGTACGACCCGGCGGTGAACTGGGCCGACCGTGTCGACCTGCAAAGCGGCCTGCCGATTCGCAACGCGGCGTACTCGACGCAGGCGGCCGGCTCCGATCACAACGTGAAGGGCATCTGCCCGGCGGCACTCGGTTCGAAGGACCAGCAACCGGCGGCATACGATCCGAACTCGCACCTGTTCCTCGTGCCGACCAACCACGTCTGTATGGACTACGAGCCGTTCGATGTCGACTACGTGTCGGGACAGCCGTATGTCGGCGCCACGCTGTCGATGTATCCGGGCCCGAACGAGGGCAACTCGATGGGCAACTTCATCGCGTGGGATGCGAGCAAGGGCAGGATCGTCTACTCGAAGCCGGAGAGGTTCTCGGTGTGGTCGGGCGTGCTGGCGACCGCGGGCGGCATCGCGTTCTACGGCACGCTGGAAGGCTACCTGAAGGCGGTGCGCATCAAGGACGGCAAGGAACTGTGGCGCTTCAAGACGCCGTCGGGAATCATCGGCAACGTCTTCACGTATGAGTATCAGGGCAAGCAGTACGTCGGCGTGTATTCGGGCATCGGCGGCTGGGCCGGCATCGGCATGGCGGCGGGTCTGGAGAAGCCGACCGAAGGTCTGGGTGCGGTCGGCGGCTACAAAGATCTCGCGAAGTACACCGCGCTCGGCGGCACGCTGTTCGTGTTCGCGATTCCTGGCGAAAAGAGCTGAACGAACGGCTGAAATGAAAGGCTGAACCAGCGGGGCGGCTTGAACAGGCACGGCCGCCCCGTCAGCCTCGCGCAAGCATTGAATCACCCCCAGATCGCGCCCGTCGGTGGATGCGTCGATGAAACGCATCGGGGCGCGGCTTATTCCCAGATGGAGACATGTGCATGAAAGGCCGATCTATCCTGTTGCTCACTGTGTTGCCCGCAGCGCTCGTCGTGCTGCCCGTCGGATACGCGCAGAACAATCCTTCGATTGCGCAGGTCGCGTACAAGGTGGTCGACGGCACCAAGGTGGACAGTAATACGCTGCTTGGCTGGAAGACGTGGCGCGCGCTCGCCTGCGAACGCTGCCACGGCGCGCAGCAGCAGGGCATGGTCGGGCCGTCGCTGATCGACGCGTTCAAGACGCTTGACAAGACCGAGTTTCATCGCACGGTGTTCGGCGGCCGGGTGGACAAGGGCATGCCCGATTTCAGCACGAGCCAGATGATGCAGAAGAACTGGGAAAACCTCTACGCGTACCTGAAAGGGCGCTCCGATGGACAGATCAAGCCGGGCGATCTGAAGGCCATCGACGCCAAATAACGCCGTGCCGTCATTCTTCCGGAGGCTCACGATGCGTGATAAGAGAAGCATGTCCGTGCATGTCAGCGTGATCGCGGCCGCGTTGTGCGGCGCGGCGCTCGCGAGCGCCGCGGTCCGGGCGGACGGCCCCGCGCTGCCGAACAACGACGGCGCGGACGGCGTGCTCAGGGTGTGCGCGGACCCGAACAACATGCCGTTGTCGAACGACAAGGGCGAGGGCTACGAGAACCGCATCGCGGCCCAGATGGCGAGCGACTTCGGCTACAAGCTCGAATACACGTACTTTCCGCAGCGCATGGGCTTCGTGCGCCACACGCTGCGCGAGAAGGAGGACGGCAACGAGCGCTATCGCTGCGACCTGATCATCGGCGTGCCGAAGGGCTATGACATGACGTCGACGACGCAGCCGTATCTGCGCTCGACCTACGCAATGGTGCTGCCGAACCGCCCCGAGTTCGCGAGCATCAAGACGCCCGACGACCTGCTGAAGCTGCCGCCCGATCAACTGCACAAGCTGCGCTTCGGCATCTTTTCGCAAACCCCCGCGGTGGACTGGCTGCTCGGCCACAACCTGATCGACCAGGCGGTGTCGTACCAGGTGCAAAGCGGCGATCCGGCCGTGTACCCGGGCCAGATGATCGAACACGACCTGCGCGCGGGCAAGGTCGACGTGGTGTTTCTGTGGGGGCCGATCGCCGGCTACTTCGCGAAGCGCGCCGGTGATTCGGTCAAACTCGTGCCGTTCCCGCCGGGGCCCGGCATCCGCTTCGACTACACGATTTCGATGGGTGTGCGCTACGGCGAGAAGGACTGGAAGGACAAGGTGGATCAATGGATCGGCGCGAATCACGACAAGATCGACAGCATCCTCGCGACCTACCAGGTGCCGATGCTCAAACCGGTCGACGCGCCGGCGGGCAAGCCTGGCGACGCGTCGCAATGACGCGCGCGCGCGGCGCCTGGCTGCGCGCGGCACGCGCCGCGCTGATGGGGACGCTGTGTGTGCTGTGCCTCGCGCCAGCCGCCGCGCGTGCGGCGAGTCCGGCGTCGGCGCCGGGCGGCGACGAGATCACGCCGGCCGAGCGGCTGATTTTTCTGACCGATCATCTGCACGGCGTCGCCGCGCAGACCGAACTCGACTACGCGCTGATCGATTCCGGGCAGCCGTCTCGCAGCGCCGATGTCGTCAAGGTGCTGGTGCTGAGCGAGAACAACGCGAAAGGCGACGCACAGGTGTCCGACCATAGCGGCAGCGTGAACCTGCCGATCGGCGGCCTGCAGTGCAATCCGGCAATCATTTATTTTCTCGAACGCGACATCGCGGAGATGCAGGGTCTCACCGGCGGACAGCGCCGCTACTTCCAGCAGCGTCTGCGTCTCGCGCTCGCCGCGGGGCCGCAGATCGAGAGCGTGCCGAGCCAGGTCGGCGGTAAGCCGGTCAGCGCGCGGCGCATCGTCGTGCAGCCTTATCTGAACGATCCGAACGCGGAGCGCTTCGCACAATACACGGGCAAGCGCTACACGTTCCTGCTCGCCGACAGCGTGCCGGGCCAGGTCGTGCAGATCCGCACCGACGTGCCGGGCCCCAACAACGACTTTGCGCATCCGGCGCATACGGAGTCGTTGAGCTTTCAATCGGCACTGAACAAGTTGCCTGCGGGCAAGGCGCCGGCGAAACCGTCATCGAATGCGCCGCGAGCGAGTCGCTGAATCAAATGCAGAACGCGAGTTTCGCGACGAACCGGGTCAAGCTGAATTTCGTTCGCACGCTGACCCTGCGGCAGTTGCAGATTTTCGTCGTCGCGAGCCGCTATACGAGTTTCGCGCGCGCGGCCGAGGAGCTGCATCTGACGCAGCCGGCGGTGTCGATGCAGATTCATCAGCTCGAAGAGGCGGTCGGCCTGCGGCTGTTCGAGCGCATCGCGCGCAAGCTCACGCTGACCGAAGCGGGCGAGGTGCTGACCCATCACGCGAGCCGCATTCTCGGCGAAATCAAGGACACCGAAGACGCGATGATGTCGCTGAAGCAGGCCGACAGCGGCTCGATCAACGTGGGCATCGTCAGTTCGGCGACCTACTTCGCGCCGAAACTGCTGGCGATGTACTCGCATCTATACCCGAAGGTCGACGTGCACTTCTCGGTCGGCAATCGCGACGCGTTGCTGCGTCTGTTGCAGGACAACGCGATCGATCTCGCGATCATGGGCCGCCCGCCGCCCGAACTCGATACGACGGCCGAGCCGCTCGCGAGTCATCCTCAGGTGGTGATCGCGCCGCTCGATCATCCGCTGTGCGGCGCGCGCCGCTTCGATCTGCAGGAGTTGCGCCGCGACACCTTCCTGCTGCGCGAGCCGGGCTCGGGTACGCGCATGGCCGCCGAAGCGATGTTCCGGCAGCATCTGTTCACACCCGCGAAAACCGTCACGCTCGGCAGCAACGAAACGATCAAGCAGGCGGTGATGGCGGGCATGGGCGTGAGTCTGATCTCGCTGCATACGTTGCAGCTGGAGTTGCGCACCGGCGAGATCGCGCTGCTCGACGTGAACGGCACGCCGATCGAACGCGCGTGGCAGGTCGTGCATCTGCGCACGAAGCAGCTTTCGCCGACCAGCATGATGTTCCGGCAGTTTCTGCTCGACCATGCGGCGGTGCATCTGGAGCAGGAATATGCGCAGTTTGCAGGGGTGTTTGCGAAACCGCCGGTCGGCGCGCAGCGGTAGCGTCATGCGCTCGTCGGCTTGCTGGTGAACGACGCGTCCCAGGCAGCGTCGATGGCACAGTCTGTACCCGGCTGTCGTGACAGGCTGCCAACTTTTCGCATTCGATTTAACTCCTGGGTCCCGTGCGCACGATCGGCATAAACCATGCTTGAACGGAAGGCTGGCGAGCCTGGAAGCGCGTCGACGTTCGAGCGTCGTGCAAATAAACGCCAGCCACCACGGAAGGGGATCGCAGCGATGGTTTCCGGCGAGCAGCTTCAGGACTGGCGTTCTCACGCCCAGCGGATCGAAAACGAAGTCGCGAGAGTCGTCGTCGGTCAGCAGCAAACGCTGAGGCTCATCAACGTCGCTTTGTTCGCACGCGGCCACGTGCTGCTCGAAGGCGGCGTCGGGGTCGGCAAGACGACCGTATTGCGGGCGTTCGCGCGCGTGGTTGGCGGCGATTTCGAGCGCGTCGAAGGCACGATCGATCTGATGCCGGGCGACCTCGTCTATCACACCTATGTCGATGCCGACGGCAAGCCGCGCATCGAACCGGGCCCGCTGCTGCGCCACGGCGAGCAACTGACCACCTTCTTCTTCAACGAGATCAATCGCGCGCGTCCGCAGGTGCAATCGCTGCTGTTGCGCGCGATGGCCGAACGTTCCGTGTGGGCGTTCGACCGCGAGCACCGCTTTCCGCACATGACCGTATACGCCGACCGCAACAAGGTCGAGAAGGAAGAGACCTTCGAGCTCGCGTCGGCGGCGCGCGACCGCTTCCTGTTCGAGCTGAACATGCCGACGCCGACCGACGAGGAGGCGCGGCGCAGCCTCGTCTTCGACACGAGGTTCCATGACGTCGACGGCCTGCTCGCGCAGCTGACTCCGTCGATCGTGCCGTGGGAGCAGTTGAACCGGATCGGCGCGGCGATCCAGCAGGGCGTGCAGGCGAGCGAGACGATCGAGCGCTACGTGCACGACATCTGGCAAGCGACGGAAACGCCGGCGCGCTTCGGCATCGCGCTCGACGGCGTCGACATGGAGCAGCTGATTCTCGCGGGCGCAAGTCCGCGGGGCATGAGCGCGCTGCTGCGGGCCGCGCGCGTGGTCGCGTGGCTTGCGGGACGCACGCATCTGCTTCCGGAGGACATTCACGAAGTGCTGCTGCCGGCGCTGGGGCATCGCGTGTTCTTCACGCCGATCTACGAGCTGCGCCGCCAGGAGCTGGCCGAGGCGCTGATCGCGCGGATCGTCGCGAACGTCGCCGTGCCTCGCTGACCGGCGGCGCGCGCACCACGATGAACGACACCGCGGAATTCCACTACCGTCTGCCGATGCGCGCGGCCGGCGCGCGGCCCGGCTCGCATCCGGGCTCGAGCTTCGGCTCGGGTCAGCAGTTCGCGATGCACGGCCGGTTGTTCGACTACCCGGACCCGCGCCGGCTCGATCTGCGCGCGAGCTTGCGCGCGGCGCGCGACGAGTGGCTCGTGCGCGTGCATTTGCAGCGCGTCGCGGTGCCGGTGTTCGTGATCGTCGACGTATCGGCGTCGATGCTGTTCGGCAGCCGTAAAACGAAGCTGGAGGTCGCCGCCGATTTCGTCGAAGCGCTCGGCCATAGCGCGTTCCGGGTCGGCGACCGGCTCGGCATGCTGGCCTTCGATGGCGGCGAACGCGACGATCTGTTCATGCCGGCGCGCACGGGGCGGGGCACCGGCTCGCTGCTCGCGAGCATGCTGCGCGAACGCGCCGGTGAAACGGCTGATCGTCGGGCGAATGGTCAGGCAGAACGTCAGGCCGGACGTCAGGCCGGACGCGCGGCCATAGAAGGATTGCGGCGTTGCGCGATCCGTATCGCTGGACGCCAGGCGCTCGTGTTCGTCGTGTCCGATTTCCACTGGCCGCTCGCGCGACTGTCGTCGGTACTCGACATGCTGGTGCATGCGTGCGTGGTGCCGATGGTCGTGTGGGACGCGGCCGAGATCACGCCGCCGCAGCACGCCTCGCTGCTGGCCGTCAACGATGCGGAGTCCGGCGAGGAGCGTCGCGTGTGGCTTTCCCGCGATGTGCGCGAGCGCTGGCGCGAAGGCGTCGCGCGCCGTCGCGACGAACTCGCCGCGGGGTTCGGCGCGCGCGGCATCCGGCCGTTCTATGTCGAAGGCGCGTTCGATCCGGAAGCGATGTCGCGCTACTTTCTGGAGATGACGGTATGAGCGCGCGCGGTGTGCGCGGTGGTGTCGCTCGTCGGGCGGCGCTGCATATGCTGATCGCGTCGCTTGGCGGCGCCGCGAGCGCGCCGGCCAGCGCCGCCGTGGCGACCGCGCTCGTTCAGGAGCCGCGCGCGTTCGGCTATGTGCTCGGCGATGTGCTGACGCAGCGCGTGCTGCTGGAGGCCAACGATCGGGACCTCGGCGCGGTCACGCCGCCTTCGGTCGGACGCACCGGCGTGTGGCTCGAACGCCGGCCCGTGACGCTCGAAACCGATGCCAACGGCCGCAAGTGGATGGTGATCGCGTATCAAGTCGTCAACGCGCCGCAGACGCTCACGCAGATCACGTTGCCCGCGTTGACGTTGACGTCGGCGGCGGGCACGCAATTGCAGGTCGCCGAATGGCCGGCGAGCATCGGACCGTTGACGCCGCAAACCGCGTTCGCCGCAGGGGATTTGCAGCCGCTGCGGCCCGATCGTCAGGCACCCATGCTGGGCACGGCCGGCTGGCGTCGGCAGATTGCGTGGGCGCTCGGCCTGCTGCTCGCGACCCTGCTCGCGTGGGCGAGCTGGTGGTGGGCGCGCAACCGACGCGAGGCGGCACGGCTGCCGTTCGCGCGTGCATGGCGGCAGATGCAGCGACTGCCGGAGGCGCCCGCTGCTTCATCGAACGATGCGTGGGTCTGCCTGCATCGCGCACTGAACGAAACCGCCGGCCAGGTCGTGCATGCGGCTTCGCTATCCGCGTTGCTCGCGCGCGCGCCCTATCTGCAACCGCTGCGCGCGCAGCTCGAACGTTTCTATCTGGCGTCGTCCGAGCGCTTTTTCACACCGGCGCCGAAGGCCGTCGGCAATCCCGGCGAGCTTTCGTTGCACGCGCTGTGCCGGGCGTTGTATCGGGCGGAGAGGCGCCATCAGCGATGACCATGAGCCTCGATTTCGCCCTGCCGTGGATGCTGGTGCTGCTGCCGCTCGCCGCGCTGCCGCTGCTGCGGCGACGCAGCGACACGCTGGTGTTTTCGAGCGTCGCGTGGCTGCCCGCCGACGATCTCGGGCGCGCGGCCGGCTGGCTCGTACGCGGCGGCGCGGCACTGGCGATCGCCGCGATCGTCGTCGGGCTGGCGGGGCCGGGGCGCTCGCAGTTGCAGGTGCTGCGCACCGGCAGCGGCGCGCAGATCCTGATCCTGATGGACCGCAGCGCGAGCATGGACGAGCCGATGGGCAGCAAGGGCGTCGAGGCGCCGCGCGGCGACTCCAAGAACCACGTGGCGCGCGCCGCGTTGACGCGCTTCGTCGAGCAGCGGCCCAACGACCGGCTCGCGTTCATGATGTTCGGCACCAACCCCGTGCTGGCGATGCCGTTCACGTACAACCATCGCGTGATCGAGGCCGCTGTCGCGGCGACGGCGATTGGCCGTGGCATGCCGGACACCGAGCTCGATCGCGGCATGCTCGCGGCGATCGCGCAGTTCGACGGGCGCCTGTCGTCGGGTCGCCGCGCGATCGTGCTCGTCTCCGATGGCGGCGCGTTGCTCGACGAAACGATGCAACGGCGCATCGAGGCGGGACTGCGACGCAACCGGATCGCCCTGTACTTCATCTACTTGCGCAGCAGCGTCTTCAGTCCCGATCTGAACGCGACGCAGCCCGTCAGCGGAACCTCGGCCGAAGCGCAGCTGCATCGCTTCTTTCTGACGCTCAAGACGCCTTATAGGCTGTTTCAGGCCGAAGACCCGAAGGCGATGATGGCGGCGATCGCGGAGATCAACCGGCAGCAGAACGCGACGACGACGTTCGTCGAGCATCTGCCTCGCCAGGACCTGAGTCTGTACTGTTTCGCGCTCGCGCTGTTCTGTTCGGCGCTGCTGGTGCTGCTGCACCAGTTGCAGGTCAGGAGCTGGGCATGAAGCGCACGCTGATCCACACGCTGTTCGGCACCGTGGCGATCTGTTGCGCCGCGTGGGCCGCGTATGGCTTCGTTCGTCTGCAGCACGCGGAGCGCGTCGATCAGGCCATTCTCGCGACGAACGCCGCTTCGCGCGACCAGCCTGCCGGCGACGACGCGCGCGAGGTGCAACTGGCCCGCGCGATAGCGCTGTCGAAAGCGGGCGCGTATGACGCGGCGGCGCGGCTCTATAACGGTCTGATCCCCGAGGGCAGCCCGCCTGACGAAGTCGGCCGCGCGGCGCTGTTCGATCTCGGCAACCTGTACCTGCGCGAAGGCAGCGGCGAGACGGCGCAGACGGTCAGGTCTCTCGCGATGATCGGTGAGGCCAAGGCGCGCTACCGGCTCGCGCTGCGCGCGGCGCCCGACGATTGGGACGCGCGCTACAACCTCGAGCGCGCGCTGTGGCTTGCGCCGGAAACGCCGTCCGCGCTCGCCGGGCCCGATGTGAAAGAGCAGCACAACGTCAAGCTGCGTGACCCGCAGAGCCAGGACTTGCCATGAGCGGCGTCTCGCGCGAGCGCGGCTTCGCAAGATGGCGCCACGCGTTGACGCCGCTCGCGCTCGTCGCATTGATCGCGGCGGTTGCGATGCCGGACGTCACTTTGCCGCGCAACACGTTTAACTACCTCGTGACGTTCGATATCACGCAAAGCATGGACGTCGAGGACGTGGTGTTCGACGGCGCTCCGGTCAGCCGGCTCAAATTCGCGCAGGCCGCGATGCGCGACGCGCTCGGGCGCTTGCCGTGCGGCTCGAAGGTCGGCTGGAGCGTGTTCACGGGGCAGCGGGTGTTGCTGCTGATGGCGCCGGTCGAAGTCTGTGGCAACTACGACGCGCTGCTGGTGTCGCTCGACGGCATCGACGGGCGCATGCGCTGGACCAACTGGAGCCGCATTGCCGAGGGCGGTGTGTATTCGGCCGTGCGGGTCGCGCAGGAGGTCGGCGGCGGCGCGGCCATCGCGTTCGTCACCGATGGTCAGGAGGCGCCGCCGGTATCGGCGGCGCGCCCGCTGATGGAAGGCATCAATGCCGCGCGAATCAGGGGCTGGCTGATCGGCGTCGGCGGCGACCAGCCCGCGGCCATTCCGAAGACCGACGCCGACGGCAACCGGATCGGCTACTGGCAGGCCGACGACGTGATCCAGGTCCCGCCGACGCCAGGCTCCGGTGTCGAGGCGAAAACGCACGAGGAGTTGTCCGAATTGCGCGGCGAGTACCTTGCGTCGGTGGCGGGGCAGACTGGCCTCGACTACCGGCGCCTGCTGAACGTGACGTCGTTCGGCGATGCGCTGCTCGATGCGCGCTTCGCTCGCCGCGAACCGGTGCCGACCGATCTGCGCTGGTGTCCAGCGCTGCTCGCGTTGCTGCTGCTCGTCGCGCGCTTCATGCCGGATGCCGTTCTCGCATGGCCGCGCGCCTGGCGAAAGCGCATTCGGACGATCGTTTTGCAGATCGCGCCGGCATTCAATGGCCGGCCGACACGAGTCGACTGACTCACGCGAGCGCGAACGTTGACGCTGCAACGGTTGAAGGTGCAGGTATCCAATCGAGCAGCGTAGTTGCTTGCGAAACCTCGCAAGAGTTGCCGGGATCGACCGACTCACGAGGCTTGCGCCAGAAGCTCTTGCCGGTCTTCGAGGCCGGAGAGCGTTGCCAGGAATCATTCTCAATCGGTCCACTTCGATGTCGACTCCAGCGCTGAGTCGCGAAGGCGCATGCGCTCGCCACACACGCGAGGTACCTCACACTTTGACCTACCGGTACGCCAATGACTGACTACAATGTCTGAATGCCTGCGACGCTGCAAGGCGCTCGATTCGACGGGAGCGCCGTGTCATGTGACATTTCAATTCCTTCACTGGAGGCATGCGATGACGTGCCAAAACGAGAGGATTGTCGGAGCGGTACTCGTCTTGGTGAGCGGCTACGCGTTTGCGGGCGGCCCCTTCGGCGATGTGCCGCAAGCGATGATGGTCGCCAACATCGTCGCGTCGCCCGTCGAAGTCGTGCCGCCGATTCCCGAGCCTCGGCACTACTTCGAGCAGCAGCGCTATGCGATGGAGTATCGCGGGGATCAGGGCAAGCCGTTCTTCGCGCAGATGGAGAATTACTATAGTGTGGACGTGACGCGCGATGCCCAGTTCGGCACTGCGAAGGCATTGGTGTCGTCCGGACCGGAGTTCGCACCGGTGTCCGAACCGGGCGCAAAACCTGCCGCGCAAAATGCTTCGAATCCTTTGCATCTGGGTCCATCTACCGCGCCGCAATTGTCCATCGTTCAGATGAACAGTTCAGTGTTGTCGATAGGCGCGTCACCGCAGCGACGCTTGTCCTTGACGATCGACGACTGGGTGTTCTCCGGCACCGCGCGCGTCGCGATTCTGCATTCTCACGATACGGGCGCGACGCTGATCGTCAAACGTCGCTACTGAGTGATGTCGGACGGCCGCGCATTTCACGTCGACGAGTCACGTCGACGAAAAGCGCTCGCGATACACCTGCGGCGCCACGCGCAGCTGACGCACGAAGCTGCATCGCATCGTTTCCTCGCTGCCGAATCCACACCGCGCCGCGATTCGTTTGATCGACCAGGATGTCTCGCTTAGCAAGCGCTGTGCCGCTTCGATGCGCAACTGCTCGACCGCGCGGGCCGGCGTGCGGCCCGTTTGCGCCTTGTAGTGGCGCATGAAGCTGCGCTCGCTCATATGAAGCCGTCGCGCGAGCGCGGGGACCGACAGGTCGGATGCGAGATGCGACGTCATCCATGCATGCAATTCGCCGAAACGGTCGTCGGCATGTTGCAGCGACAGCATCGCGCTGAACTGCGACTGACCCCCCGGCCGCTTCAGAAACACGACGAGCTCGCGCGCGACGTCGAGCGCCAACGCGCGCCCGTGATCCTCTTCGAGCATGGCCAGCGCGAGGTCGATGCCGGCGGTGACGCCCGCCGATGTCCAGATAGGCCCGTCGCGAATAAAGATTGGATCGGCTTCGACGCGCAGTTGCGGATACGCCTGCGCGAGTTCGTCGCAACGCCCCCAATGCGTGGCGACGCGGCGGCCGTCGAGCAGCCCCGCCTCGGCGAGCAGGAACGCGCCTGAGCAGACCGAGGCAACGCGTCTGCAATGCGGCGCATGGCGCTGCGTCCAGCGGATCAGACGCTGATCGGCCGATGCCTGACGAATCCCCCAGCCGCCCGGGACGATCAGCGTATCGACCGGCGCTTTCACCGAGCGCAGCGAACCGGCGAGTACCGCAAGTCCCGACGACGACGTGACGGGCCCGGCTTCGGCTGCCACGACGCGGGGCGAGTAGAGTTCGTCGAGCCCACGCTGCGCGACGAGTTCATTGGCGGACGCAAATACCTGCAGCGGACCGCTGACGTCGAGCAGTTGCATGTTGGGGAAGGCGAGCAGCACGATGGAGGGGGGAGCGCTGGACATATCGTGTGTAACAGGGGCTGTAGGAGAGCGCGCGCGTGGCAGAAAAACTGGGGTTAATGGCAGTCTTGCCAAAGACTACGCGCAGAGAATCAATCCGTCCACCTGGAAGACGCGGCGGATCACGCGTTTCGATTTCTCCCTGAATAAGGCATCCCTATGAACCTGCAAATCGGTTTTCTGGTGTTTCCGAAAGTACAGCAACTCGATCTGACTGGCCCGCACGACGTACTTGCATCGTTGCCGGGCGCCACGATGCATCTGATCTGGAAGACACGGGAGCCCGTGGTGTCGAGTAACGGGCTCGTGCTGACGCCGAGCACGACCTACGAAAGCTGCCCGCCGCTCGACGTGATCTGTGTGCCAGGCGGAAGCGGCGTGACCGACCTGTTGCAAGACGAGCAAACGATCGACTTCGTTTGCCGACAGGCCGCGAGCGCGCGCTACGTGACGTCGGTCTGCACCGGCGCGTTGCTGCTTGGCGCGGCCGGCTTGCTGCGCGGGCGGCGCGCGACGACTCACTGGGCGTTTCACTCGCTGCTTGAACCGCTCGGCGCGATACCGACACATGCGCGCGTGGTCCGCGATGGCAATCTGATTACCGGCGGCGTGACGGCGGGCATCGATTTCGGGTTGACCGTCGCGGCCGAACTGGCGGGCGTAGAAGAGGCGCAGGCGATCCAGCTCGAACTCGAATACGCGCCAGCCCCGCCGTTCGACGCGGGCGATCCGGCGTTGGCGCCGCAAGCGGTGGTGGAACTGGTCCGGCGACGGTCGGCGGAAGGCCTGGCCGCGCGGCGCCGGGTGGTGATGGAGATCGCGGAGAGAAGCTAAGTCTTGCATGCGGGTACGGCCATTCCATTAAACTGTGTGGCTCTACCCGTTTCCGCCAGTCGGATCGATGCGATGAAGTACGACGAATTTTCCCCGGGGCACTCCCCATGCGCGTAGGCAAGCCCGTCAAGGCACTGCCGCAGCCGTCATGCGACTACTGCGGCAACCGTGCGTTGCTCGCGCGTTACGGCGACGAGTCCTACCCCTATCGCAGCGATCAGGGGCCGCTGTGGATCTGCACCGCATGTCAGGCGTGGATCGGCGTTTATTCGCGCAGCAAACACAACCTGCCGCTCGGCCGCCTCGCCGACGCAACGTTGCGCGAGTCGAAGAGCAAGCTGCACGATGCGCTCGAACCGCTCGTTGCCGGGAAGGTGCGCCGCGATGGCGTGAATGCGTTCGAAGCCCGCGCGAAAGCGATCCGGTGGGCCGCGACCGAGCTTGGCTTCGATCCGGTTCCGGCGAGCATTCACGCGTTCACGCCCGAGCAGTGCGAACAGGCGCTGCGTTATGTCGAAGCTTTTATCGAAGCTCGGCGTGCGAGATAGCGTGATATCCCCAAGCGACTAGCATCCTTTCATTCCTCCAATACCACCCCGCCTTCCCCGCGCCTCTTCACCCCCACCAAATTGGCAGTTCTCGTGCGATGCGGCCCGGCAGTCGGATCGCACCTGCGTCCGGGTGCAAATCTCCGGTTGCGTCCGCCGCTATCGTGAACTACAAATTTAAAGTTACGCTGGCTCGATTTTTGGCGGGTCGGGCTTCCGTTCAGAACCGTTCGAACGACAGGGAGAGTGCCGTCATGAGAATGCGCCCCGATCCTACCTTTCATGCATCGCCGAAGCTCGCGATGGATGCGCCGGCGGAAGAATACGCGTACACGGTACTGCTAAGTCCGGACTCCTCGCGGCCCGACGCGCTCGCCGTGATCGACGTGAAGCCCGGTTCGCCGACTTATAGCCAGGTGGTCCACACGGTGCCGGTGCCGAACAAGGGCGACGAATTTCATCACTTCGGCTGGAACGCGTGTTCGTCCGCGTTGTCGCCGTTGACGGGCCACGCGTTTCTGGAACGTCGCTATCTGATCATTCCGGGCATGCGCTCGTCGCGCATCTATATCGTCGATACGAAGCCGCATCCGACCCAGGCGAAGATTCACAAGATCATCGAGCCGGAGGAAATTTTCCGCAAGACCGGCTATTCGCGTCCGCACACCGTGCATTGCGGACCGGAGGGCATCTACGTGAGCACGCTCGGCGGTGGTGGCAAGGACGGCACCGACGGGCCGCCCGGAATCTTCATCATGGACTGCCAAACATTCGAGGTGCTGGGCCGCTGGGAAATCGAGCGCGGCGCGCAGGAAAAGCATTACGACTTCTGGTGGAATCTGCCGCGCGACTACATGGTGTCGACCGAATGGGCGCTGCCGCCGCAATTCGAAAACGGCATCGTGCCCGAAGACCTGCTCGCGAACAAATACGGCCACCGCGTGCACTTCTGGGATCTGCGCGCGAGGCGCAACGTGCAGACGCTCGATCTCGGCGCGAATCATCAGATGGCGCTTGAAGTGCGGCCCGCGCACGACCCGAGCCGCGAGTACGGCTTTATCGGCGTCGTGGTCGATACGACGAATCTGGAAGGGTCGATCTGGACCTGGTGGCGCGAAGGCGGCCACTTCCACATCGAAAAGACCGCGACCATTCCACCGGAGCCCGCGCATGCCGACGAGTTGCCGCCACTGCTGCAAGGTTTCGGCGCGGTGCCGCCGCTCGTCACCGACATCGATCTTTCGATCGACGATAAATTCCTCTACGTCTCCTGCTGGGGCACCGGCGAGATGCGCCAGTACGACGTGAGCGAACCGCGCAAGCCGAAATTGACGGGCTCGGTGCGCATCGGTGGAATCGAACATTGCACGCCGCATCCGAACGGCAAGGCTTTCGCCGGCGGTCCGCAGATGGTCGAGATCAGTCGCGACGGCAAGCGCATCTACTGGACCAACTCGCTCTATTCGACGTGGGACGACCAGTTCTACCCGGATGGTGTGCCCGGCGTGCAAGTCATGGCGCATGCCGAGCCCAATGGCGGTCTCGAGCTCGCCGAAGATTTCTTCGTCGAGTTTCCCGCCGGCTATCGCGCGCACCAGATTCGCCTCGAAGGCGGCGACTGCTCGACCGATTCGTTCTGCTATCCCTCGGCGGGCGTTTGAGCGGCGCGGTGTCGCCGCAAGCGGCACTGTGGCTGGCCGTCCTCGCGAGCGGTGTGTATCACGGACTCAATCCGGCGATGGGGTGGCCGCTCGCGGTGTCGAACGCGCTGATGCAGCGGCGCTCGCAAGCGCTGGTCGTAGCGCTTCTTTATCTCGCGGCGGGGCACGCGCTCGCCATATTGCTGATGATGCTGCCGTTCGCGATGCTGGTCAGTGTGCTCGCGTGGCAGCGTCAGATGCAGATCGGCGCGAGCGTGCTGGTGATCGGCTTCGGTCTGGTGTTGCTGATGCGCCGGCGCCATCCGCGCGTACTGGCGAGAATTCCGCCGTCGCGGCTCGCGCTCTGGTCGTTCGCGGTGGCGATCGCGCACGGCGCCGGCTTGATGCTGGTGCCGATCTACCTCGGTCTGTGCCGCGCAGACGCAGTGGACAGCGCGCATCAAGCCGCCCAAACGCTGATCGAAACGAGTCTGCGCATGGCGCTGTCGGTCTCCGCGGTGCATGCGGCCGCGATGACGATGGCCGGCGGCGTGCTCGCATGGCTCGTTTATCGCTACCTCGGGCTCAGGTTCGTGTCGCGCAGCTGGTTCAATCTCGATGCGGTATGGGCGTCGAGTCTGATTCTGGTGGGGGGCGTGTCGCTGGCGTTGAACGCGGTGGCAGCGGGCGTTTCCGGGTGATTTCGACGCGGCCGATCCGGCCTGTGAGGCTCCCGGGCACAGCATATGCTGGGTAGCTTCGGTGCAGGGACGCCATTCCGTGCGGATCCTGATTTTTCCTCTCGTCATCTACACCCGGAGAAGATCATGCCGCTGAAGAAAGGGACATCGAAAGAGACCGTGTCGCACAACATCAAGACCGAGTCGAAGCATGGCAAGCCGCACAAGCAGGCTGTCGCGATCGCGTTGAATCAGGCGCGCAAGTCGGGCGCGAAGATTCCGAAGAAGAGTGAGAAATAAGCTGCTTCAGCACGCGCGGTCGTACCCATGACCGACAGGCCGCAGAAAAAGCTCGCGCATGGCGACCCGCAATCGGAGCCAGCGGATGTCGAACCCGATCAGCATCCGGCGAAGCTCGACGATTGCCGCCGTTGCGCGCTCTGGCGCAATGCGACTCAGGCCGTGCCCGGCGAAGGGCAGCGGCATGCGTCGATCGTGCTGGTCGGCGAGCAACCCGGCGACATGGAAGATCTGCAGGGCAAGCCCTTCGTCGGGCCTGCCGGCGCGTTGCTCGACAGCGCGCTCGAAGAAGCGGGCGTCAAGCGTAACGACGTCTACGTGACGAACGCCGTCAAGCATTTCAAGTGGATCGCGCGCGGCAAGCGTCGCTTGCACAAAACGCCCGCTCAGCGTGAAGTGGATGCTTGCGGCTACTGGCTGGAACAGGAACTCGATATGCCGCATGTGCGCGTGGTCGTGGCACTGGGCGCGACCGCGTTGAAAGCGGTTGTTCACGACTCGCACGCGCGCTTGCAGGACGCGTTCGACCAAACGATCGAGCGCGGCCAGCAACGCGTGGTCGCGACGTACCATCCGTCGTTTGCGCTGCGCGCGCCGGACCCTGAAACGCGTCGCGAGGTGTACGAACGCATCGTCGCAGCGTTGCGCACCGCTCAGAAGCTGGCCCACGGCGGCAAGCGCTCAGGATGACGCCGGCGCGTGCGTCGCTCGTAATCCGAGGCCTTTCATCAATCGTTGTGCGTCGAACGGCGCCCGAGCTTTTACATCGTTGTCGAAGTAGCAGTAGACGTCTCGCGCGGCTCGGCGAGGCGGCCGGAGTTGCGGCGCGATCAATTGCGCGTCGGCCGGTTGCGAGCCGCCGCGCCATGCATCGATTCGCTCGGCCCATCGTTGCAGAGCGTCGTCCCCATACGCACCCGAGTATTTGGCTTCGCTGCCGTGCAGGCGAAGATAGACGAAGTCCGCCGTCAGATCTTCGGCGACGGGCCACGGTTCGGTGGAATCTGAAACGACGAGCGCGACGCCGTAATGCCGAAGCAAGGTCACGAACGCCGGATCGACAAAGCTCGCGTGGCGCACTTCGACCGCGTGACGCAACTTCCGCTTGCGATCGATGTCGACATAAGGCGTCTTGACACGCGCATCATGGTGCGTCGCCAGCGCCGATGCGCTCGCGATGTCGGACGGCAACACGCGCAGAAAGCGCTCCATTGCCTCGGGCTCGAATCGGAACGACGGCGGAAATTGCCATAGGATCGGACCAAGCTTTTCGTTCAACGCGAGCAGCCCCTGCGCGAAGAAGTTCGCGATGCCGACACGTGCGCTCGCATCGCGAAACCGCAGCATATGAGTCAGATAGCGCGCGCCTTTGATGCCAAACACGAAGCCGTCAGGCGTCTGCGCGTACCAACGCTGCCAGCTATCGAGCGATTGAAGGCTGTAGTGCGTGCCGTTGATTTCGATCGTGCCGAATAGCGCCGACGCGTACTGTAATTCCGCTGCATGTTTGAGATCCTCTGGGTAAAAGCTGCCGCGCCAACCTTGGTAGCGCCAGCCGGAAATGCCGATACGCACATCGCCGGTTTTCTTCATTCGCGCGTCGGGTCCGGCGGAATGGGGCTCGGAGTCCGGCTCCGGCTCGACGGATCGCAGCGTCATTGAATACGCGCGATTTCCTTCGCCACCGCGGCCGGGCTGTCGAAATTGTGATCGGGCAGACGGTCGACCAGATCGACGATGTCGGTATTCGCGTGATTTTTGCGCGCCTGCGCGACCAGCTTTTCGCGTGTGGTCGGGTAATTCACACCACTGAGTGCTTTTTCGACGTCAGCGGGATTCGGCTGACCGGGGTGGCGGTGATCCTGGGAATGGGCGGGGTGCTGTGACATGGTTCCTCCTTGAATGAGTACATCACGACTGCGCGCCTACCGGTAGGTGTCGCATATGTCGTGCCTCGGCGCGCGGGCTCGTGTTGCGTTTTCCGGCGGCGCACGTCGTGCGAATGAAAAAGAACCCCGCGATGAGGAACGCGGCTTGCGCGCAGCCGGCAAAGTAGCGCCGCTGACACAGGACCTTTCAAGGAGCAGGCCATCATGAGCACGATGCTCGCATATCGCATTCACCGCTTCGGCGGTCCCGAGGTGTTCAAGGCCGAGGAGATCGAGATCCCCGAGCCTGGCGCCGGCCAGGTGCTGGTGCGCGTGCGCGCGGCCAGCGCCAATCCGGTGGACCTGAAGACGCGCTCGGGCCAGTACCCGTTGATTCGTGAAGAGAAGCTGCCCTATACGCTCGGGCGCGATTTTTCCGGAGTGGTCGAACGGGTCGGCGAGGGCGTCGGGCAATGGCGCGCGGGCGAGCAGGTGTATGGCTTCGTTGGCCAGGGACAGGGTGCGTACGCGGAATTCGTCGTCGTGTCCGCGAGCGCGCTGGCGCGTGCGCCGGAAAAACTGGATCTGGGGTCCGCGGGCGCCGTGCCGCTCGCCGCGTTGACCGCATGGCAGGGCCTGTTCGATCACGGCTGCCTCGAAGCCGGCGGCCGCGTGCTGATCCATGCGGGCGCGGGCGGCGTTGGACATTTCGCCGTGCAGTTCGCCAGGCAGAAGGGCGCGCAAGTGTACGCTACGGCGTCCGGCGACGGCATCGAGTTCGTGCGCTCGCTCGGTGCGGATCGCGTGATCGACTATCACGCGCAGCGCTTCGAAGACGTCGCGCGCGACATCGACCTCGTGTTCGATCTGATCGGCGGCGATACGCAGCGCCGCTCGTGGTCGGCCGTGGCGACCGGTGGCGCGCTGGTCTCGACGCTCAACGAGCCGTCGCAGACCGAGGCGTCGAACCATGGCGCACGGGCCACGCGTTATACCGCGCGACCCGACGGCCGGCAATTGACGGAGATCGCGTCGTTGCTCGACAAGGGCAGCGTGCGTGTCGTGGTCGCCGAACGGTTTGCGTTCGATGCGACGGCCAAGGCGCTGGAACGGCTCGCGAAAGGCCACGTGCGCGGCAAGATCGTGGTGGAGATGGCGTCGTAGTACGGAGAGCGCGCTGTCTGCTAGTTCGGATTCGCGTCGTCGCTCGCGCTGCGCAGCGGCGCGCGGCTCTGATCGTTATTCAGATGCACGAACTTTCTCAACAGTCTCAATAGCTCTCGCGCATCCTCGTCTCCCATCCCGTCGAGCAGGCCGTGATTGAGCGCGTTGACGCCGGGGATCAATTCATCGAGCAACTGCTCTCCAGCCGGCGTCAGCAATAGACGACGCTGGCGGCGCGGCAGAACTTCGCGCACGATCCAGCCTTTCGCTTCGAGCCGTACCGCGATATCGGCGGTGGTCGACGTGTCGAGGCCGACTCGCTGCGCGAGCGTGACCTGATCGAGTCCGGGCAATTCCTGCAGCATTCTGAGCACCGCATACTGAACGGGCGTCACCTCGCGTCCGATCAGATCATGAAACATGGACACCGAAATCTGATGCGCGCGTCGGATCAAATGGCCGGGCTGGTCGTACAGATCGATGCTGATCGCGGAAGTGCTGGTATCGGTTGAAGTGACCATATTAGTTCTGAAGACCTCGCGCCTTTTCGTTGCGAATGGAAATGGCGAACCGGCGTTCGTGTTACCTGATTGAAAGTTCGTCTAGGGGAAAACCTTCATTTAATCATTAAAGACGCATTGAGTACACTGAATCTCAATGAGTAGGCTGAATGCAATCCATGAATAATCCAGGGAGTGAGACTGACATGTTTCCCAAGAACGCGTGGTACGTCGCATGTATGCCCGATGAAGTCGCGGATAAGCCGCTCGGCCGGCAGATCTGCGGCGAGCCGATGGTTTTCTATCGCAACGCGGAAGGCGCCGTGGTGGCGCTCGAAGACTTCTGTCCGCATCGCGGCGCGCCGCTGTCGCTCGGTTTCGTGCGCGATGGCACGCTCGTGTGCGGCTATCACGGCCTCGAAATGGGCTGTCAGGGCAAGGCGACCGGCATGCCGGGGCAACGCGTCAACGGCTTTCCATCGATTCGCAGCTATCCAGCGATCGAGCGCTATGGCTTCGTCTGGGTGTGGCCCGGCGATGCGGCGCAGGCCGATGCCGCCAAGCTGCATCATCTGGAGTGGGCCGAGAGTGCCGAATGGGCGTACGGCGGCGGTCTTTATCACATCCGCTGCGATTACCGGCTGATGATCGACAACCTGATGGATCTGACGCACGAGACCTATGTGCACGCGAACAGTATCGGGCAAAAGGAAATCGACGAAGCCGCGCCCAAAACCGTGGCCGAAGGCGATACCGTGCGCACGAGCCGTTTCATGGAAAACGTCGCGGCGCCGCCGTTCTGGAAGATGGCGTTGCGCGGCAATGGTCTCGCCGACGACGTGCCCGTCGACCGTTGGCAGATCTGTCACTTCACGCCGCCGAGTCACGTGCTGATCGAGGTAGGCGTCGCGCATGCCGGGCATGGTGGCTATCACGCGCCGGCCGACCAGAAAGCGTCGTCGATCGTGGTGGATTTCATCACGCCGGAAACGGAAACGTCGATCTGGTATTTCTGGGGCATGGCGCGCAATTTCCGTCCCGACGATGCGGCGCTGACCGCGAGTATCCGCGAAGGGCAGGGCAAGATCTTCAGTGAAGATCTGGAGATGCTCGAACGTCAGCAGCAGAACCTGTTGCGCCGGCCCGAGCGCAATCTGCTGAAGCTCAATATCGATGCGGGCGGCGTGATGTCCCGCCGCGTGATCGATCGGCTCGTTGCGCAGGAACGCGCGGAGACGGGCGCGCCGCAGGCTGACGTGACGCGCGTCATTCCCGTGCGGACGGCGACATGAATCATCCCGTGCTGAATGTGGTGGTGGCGCGCCGGCGCGACGAAGCGCTCGGTATCGCGAGCTTCGAACTCGCGAGCGAGAACGCTCAGGCGTTGCCGGCCTTCGACGCCGGCTCGCACGTCGACGTGCATTTGCCAAACGGGCTCGTGCGTCAGTACTCGTTGTGCAACGATCCGCGCGAAACGCATCGCTATCTGATCGCGGTGCTGCGCGACGAAGGGGGACGCGGCGGATCGAAAGCGGTGCACGATCTGGTCCGCGAAGGCGATCGCCTGCAGATCAGCGCGCCGCGCAATCATTTCGCGCTCGCCGACGATGCGGCTCATCATCTGCTGCTCGCGGGCGGGATCGGCGTCACGCCGATTCTTTGCATGGCCGAGCGGCTTGCCGCCATGGGCGCTTCGTTCGACATGCACTACTGCACGCGCTCGAAGGAACGCACGGCGTTCGTCGAGCGTCTTGCACAAGCTGGCTTCGCGAAGGCGGTCCAGCTTCATCACGATGACCATCCGGGCGGCTCGACCTTCGATATCGAGCAGACGCTCAGCGATGCGCCGGCCGGCACCCACCTGTATGTCTGCGGTCCGCGCGGCTTCATGGACTTCGTGCTCGAGACCGCGCGTGCGAAGGGCTGGCCGGAAAACAGGCTGCACTACGAGTTCTTCGGCGCGGCCGCGAATCAGGCGGCGACGGGCGGCAGCTTCAAGGTGCGCATCGCGAGCAGCGGCGCGACGATCGACGTGCCGCCCCAATGCACGGTCGTGCAGGCGCTGGCCGCGCATGGCGTCGAAGTGATCACGTCGTGCGAGCAGGGCGTGTGCGGTACCTGTTTGACGCGGGTGCTGTCCGGCGAGCCGGATCATCTGGATTCGTATCTGACCGACGAGGAACGCGCGGCAAACGATCAGTTCCTGCCGTGCTGCTCGCGCGCGAAATCGCCGCTGCTGGTGCTCGATCTGTGATTTTCTGCGGTACGACGGGCCTGATGCCCGTCGTACCGCTTATTTATTGCGCTTTTCCCTCAGAATCCGCCGAACTTACCGTGCGCACACTCAACGCCGGATCGTGCGCAATCGCTTCTTCGGAGAACGGAATAATCGTCCAGCGTTGGGCCGCGTAATCGCGCGTCCCGTCGGCATAGTGCGGCGACGCCGGGTCGTCCGATTCTGACGGTGCGAGCAGCGTGCGCGCGATCACCTGAGCGCCGGCGAACGACACTATCTGCAGATAGGTGTCGCCCATTGGCTTGACGTTCATCGAATAACCGCTCGCATCGAAGGGATGCGCGGCACACGCCGAGGTGAAATAGCCGCCCGCGTCGCAACCCCCGAATAGCGCAATGCGCTCGTCGTTGCGTTGCACGTAGAGCGCCGCGCTGCGCGGTGCATCGATCGCGCTGCCGGCGCGTTGCAGTGCCGCGAGCGCGTCATGCAGCGCGGCGGCGAGCTGCGCCGGATCGGCGGCGATGCCCGCGGGTGTGGTCAACGGCTTCGCGGGATCGAACGGTACCGCGTATAGCTGCGCGGGCGGTATCGGCAGCAGACGTCGCCACAGTTCGTCCCACAAGGTTGCCCCCACTGCGTCGGCCGCGGCCGTATCGTCCCATGCGGCGAGTACCTTGCACGCCGTGCGCTGGGGGTCGGCGTTCGGGTCGGCCGGCAGGGCCGCGAGTGCGTCGCTGCCGCACAGACGGTCGAGCACGGGTTGCTTGAACAGCAACGCCGACATCGAGCGGCTGTCGAGCGCAGCGTGGCCGAGCGCATCGGCGGAAACGCCATGCGGATCGCTCTGCAATTGCGCCGCGATCGTATGGCCCAGTCGCGTGCGCAGCGTCTGCGGCGTCGCGGTCGCACCGATGATCTTCGCATAGCCGGTCATCGGTTCGGCCGGGTTGCTGAGCCAGTAACTGTCGTTGAAATTGCCGACATAGTCGCGCCGAAGCAGCGACGGCATCTGCGCGACCGGCAACGCATGATGCTGTACCGCGCCGGGCTCGTCGCGCCAGTCGCAGTCGCTGCGCGAACCGTCGAGGACCGGCACGCCGGGCATGATCCGCGCCAGTGCCCGGCCGACCGGCGGCGTGCAACGCTGCGTGAGTTCGTCGGGCACGTCCGGGGTCGCGCCGATATCCGCGTACCAGACGCGCGGATCGTCACGGCCGATCGCAAGCGTGTTGACCCATGGCATCGCCGCGTTCTTCTTCTGGATGGCGATGAAATCGTCGAGCGAGGCCGCCTGATTCCATGCGCGGAAGTTTTCGAACACGCGGAAGTTGTCGGTATTGATATCGCGCAGCGCGAACGCTTGCTGCGCATTCCACGCGAGCGCGGGCGACATCCTGCCGAGATTGACCAGCGGTCCGAAGCGCGAACGATACAGCGTGCGCGACACGGTATGCAGCGAACCGTCGGCGGCGCGTACCTCGACGTTCACGCGCGTCGGCGTCATCGCTTCGCTGTTGCCGTCGACCTGATACCGGGTTGGCGCGCTAGGTTCGAGCGTCAGCTTGAAGAGGCCGAAGCGCTTCGCGGTGGAGACGGTATGGGTCCAGGCGACGTTGTCGTTGAAGCCGATCATGATCAGCGGTACGCCGAGAAACGACACGCCGCTGACGTTCAGCTTGCCAGGAATAGTGAGTTGAGCCTGGTAGAAGCGATCGGGGCCGGTCCAGAACCAGTGCGGATTGCCGAGCAGCAGCGCGCTGCCGGTGTGCGTTGTGTCCGCGCCGAACGCGAGAGCGTTGCTGCCGATGCCCGCATGGCCGCCTAATTCCGCGAGCGGTGGGTCGACGGGGGCGTCGTCGTGCAACGGGCTTTGCGGCGGCACCGGCATCGGCTGGGGCAGTTGCGCGGTCGCGATCGCGTTGATGAAGCGCGCCTCGCCACCGGCCAGATTCGCCGCGATCTGACGCCGGTACAGGTCCGCGTTGCTGATCTTGCCGAGCCACGGCGCCGCGCGGCAGGACGCATGCGCGCCCGGGAAATCCCCGTGCGCGAGATCGGCGAGGTAGCGGTTATAGCCGGCGACGAAGCCGTCGATCAACGCGCGCATGTCGTCGGTCTGGCTTTTGCGGTAACGCGCGACGGTCGCATCGTCGACGATGAAACGGAAGAAGAAATCCGCATTGAGATTGTCGGGCTGGCCGAACGTCGCGCCGAGCGTGGGCCGCGCGTCGGCGCCGAAGAAGCGCGAGCGTTCGCCGCGATAGGTGACGAAGCTTTCGGCCATCGTGCACAGATTGTCTTGCGCCTGCGCGTAGCCGTATCCGTAACCGAGGCTGCCCCAGTTGTCGGCGTTGACGTGCGGAATGCCGAGCGCGGTGCGGCGGATGTCGGCGCGATACGGGCCGGTGTGCGCGACGTTGTCCGCATCGGGGCTCGCGCAGCTTGGCAGAGCGGCGGCGACGGGCAGGGCGATCAGCAGGGCGGCGAGGCGGCGGAGCAGAGAGACGTTCGAACGCATGGCCTTTTGCGGTTGGGCGAACGTTGAGCGGTGACGGGCGTGTCGCTCGGCGTCAAGAAAGATTGTGACTGGACGCCCCGATTGGGCGTGCTCTGATTTCTTTCGAACTGTCAGTTAGCTATTAATGTCAGGTGGCTAGAAAGCAGTGCTCCCGCATTCCGGTCATCAGTAGTGTACGAACGTTGAATCGAGAGCGAGAAGCTATACCGCGTGTCGTCGATCGTCGTGCATTTTTGATCAATGAATGTCTTCAGGAGCAAGGCCTTGCGATCGGTTCCCGCCAGGGTGTTCATCGTAACGACGAGTGTGATTATCGCGCTCGGGGCGGTCCAGTATCGTTCCGCGGTCACGCAAATGAAAGGAGCCACATTTCACGATCAGAAATCAGATGACGGGAAATACATCGCGCGGTATGCATATCTGCCCCGTAACCGGATCGCCTTGAGGCTGTACCGCGCAACTACGGCGGAATTGCTCGCCGAGCGAGTTTATCGATATCCGGAGCGAATCCGGCTGTTCTGGACAGAGGACTATCTGATATACGACACATCGGCGGAAGGCGACGACGGAGAAATCGAGCTACCGCCGTCATGGTGGGACCGTGCCAAGGCAAAACTGCCTTGAAGAATGTTCTCAGTCCACGAGTGCAAGAAGCCTTGCCGAAAGCGCTGGGCGCCGTCAATGGCATGACACGGTTTTCAAGGCTGCGCGACCGGACGTGCGAGCGGAGCTAGCCGCGCGAAACCCGCTGGGCGGCGGGCTTCAGGCGCAACATTTGGTGCTGAGACAGCGATTATTTCCACCGGGAGACGGCTAGTCGTCAAGCTTTCGCCGACCACGCTTCCTGCTCCGCCGGAAAACCAGCACAGCTGCGGCGAACCCTACCGCGATTGCGGCCGACGACATGAGGAAGGCCAGGTCGGATTTTTGATATGCCGTCGTGACCCCATACATACGAACCGCCCATTTCCATATCGGGTTCGAAAAGTTCAAGGGCGTATCCGGATGCCAAATCCACCAGACTGCATTAGCAGAGATTGCGAGCACGAAAGCTATGCCGACAGCTAGACAGAGCAGGATTGTTTTCATGCCACCGTCACTACGCCGTACGCTTTAAGTTCAGACCCGGGTACTGATACTTTCGGTGTATCGGTGAGTATCGAGCGGATACGCTGCCAATCACTTTGCTGGTCGATCGTTATGCACCCCTCGCTCCTATCGAATCTCCCCTTTGGATGCAAACGAAACTGGCCGCGAACGATGCTATCGCAAAGGACCGAGTCATCGTCGATATTCCCGTCGATTGCATGGAGCGCAAACCATTCGCTCTTGTTATTGCCGTTCAGGTTGAGCGCATCTTTCCACGGGCCGAGCTTCCCGCCAGATCTTCGATCAAAGAGATAGTATCTGCCGACCGGTATGGCGCCGAAGACCGGCGTGCACGTTAGAGCCACCTTATTGATATAACCTTGCTGCCCAGAGTAAGCGGAAAACGATAGTGCGCCAATCCGAAATTCGCTCATTGGTTTATTATTCAGTTTGAATGAGCATTGAAGCACCAGTCCTCCATACTATTTTGAGAAAACCATTATTAAAAAATTTCCGCGCCAACAGCAATTATTTCCACCGGGAGATGGCTAGTCGTCAAGCTTTCGCTGATCACGCTTCCTGCTCCGCCGGAAAACCAGCACAGCTGCGGCGAACCCTAGCACGATTGCGGCCGACGACATGAGGAAGGCCAAGTCGGATTCTTGATATGCCGTCTTGACCCCATACATTCGAACCGCCAATTTCCATATCGGGTTCGAAAAGTTCAAAGGCGCTTCGGGATTCATCATCCACCACAGCGCATTGGCAAAGATTGCGAGCAGTAAGCCGAAACCGCCCGCGAGGCAGATTAGGAGCTTTCTCATCTCACCATCACTTCACCGTACGCTTTAAGTTCCGAACCGGGAACTGAAACTTTCGGCGTATCGGTTAGTATTGAACGGATATGACGCCAGTCCGCGAGTTGATCGATAGTTATGCAGCCCTCGCTTTTCCCCAATCTTCCTTTTGGATGCAATCGGAATCGGCCGCGAATGATTCCGTCGAATAAGAGTTTGTCGTCATCAATATCGCCATCGATAGCGTGGAGCGCGAACCATTCGCTCTTGTTATTGCCATTCAGGTTAAGCTGATCTTTCCATGGTCCAAGAATGCCTCCGGACCTTCGGTCAAAAATATAATACCTGCCGATGGGAATGGCGCCATACTTCGGCGTGCACATTCCAGCCGCCCTATTGATATAACCTTCCTGCCCAGAGTATGCGGGAAACGATAGTGCGCCAATCCGAAATTCGCTCATCGGTTTATTATTCAGTTTGAGTGAACATTGAAGCATCAGTCCTCCATATCGACCGATAAGAGTGAAATAAAAAATAGTTCAGTTATACCGCGCGGCCATTTTAAAGGCGATTTATATTGAGAAATCCAATATTAAAAAATTTTCCGCACCGACAATTCCTGCCTACGCAGCGGCTCGCCTACGCATTCGCATAACCGAGCGAATGCACCCTTCTGCTGACCTGTTCGAGTCAGCGCGAACCTCACGCCCGCACCCTCGGCAGACGCGGCCTGATTTTTGCTGATGTGCTCGGACGTCGCCTCGTTCGCAAGGGACGGCGCGTGTCGAAAGGTCATCACTGTCAGCGGGGTTCTCAGTGGCAGCAGCGGAAGCATCCAGAACGTCAGGCCGACGCGTCACGCGCGGCAGCGTCACGTTGTTTCCGGCGTTGGCTATCGGTTTCGCCAACTCCGCACACGCGAACACGGTGGCGCCGCTGAACTACTTCCTGCACGCGGCTGGCCCGGCGGCTCGTCCGACGCTGTACCTCGGCTGGGTTTTCACCGCGATCGTGACGCTGGTCACGCTGATCGTCGCTGGCCTGTTGATCGGCGCGATGGTCCGCAAGCGTCCCGCGGCGCAACCGGATGCGCTGAGCGCCGAGCCCGGCGGCATCCGCTGGGTGTTCATCGGTACCGCGGTGTCGTCGGTCGTGCTGTTGGCGATGCTGGTCTATGCATTGATCACGCTCGAATCGGTGGCGTCGCCCGCGTCGGATCCGCAATTGACGATCACCGTGACCGCTTACGACTGGTGGTGGAAAGCCGATTACCGCGACGATCCGAACCCCGCCCGCAACTTCAGCACGGCGAACGAGATTCATATTCCGGTCGGTGAGCCGGTGAAGATCGAACTCAAAAGCGCGGACGTCGTGCACGCATTCTGGGTACCGCAACTGGCAGGCAAGACGGAGACGATTCCAGGCCAAACCAACGAGCAGTGGCTGCAGGCGGACCGTCCCGGTATTTATCGTGGGCAGTGCTCGCAATTCTGCGGCGCGCAGCACGCGCATATGGCGTTCGAAGTGATCGCGCAGGACGCCGCGGCGTTCAACGCGTGGCGCGACGCGCAGGGACGCGCGGCCACCGTGCCCACGGGCGACGCGGCCGTCGCGGCCGGCCAGCATCTGTTCGAGGAGCGCTGCGCGGGTTGCCACACGATTCGCGGCACCAAGGCGACTGGCGTGCAGGCGCCCGATCTGACCCATCTCGGTTCGCGTCGCACGATCGCGGCAGGCGCGCTCAGCAACACGCCCGACCATCTGCTCGACTGGATCGAGCACGCCCAGCGGATCAAACCCGATGCATTGATGCCCAGTATCGCCCTGACCACCAGCGAGGCCGCCGCGTTGTCGGCGTATCTCGCGACGCTGCATTGAAGCGCATCGCACCCGAGGAGCCCGTTCAATGTCCGATCATCCCGCTTCCGCTTCGCTACCCGCGCTGACCCGCACGCCGCGGCGCGGCCGTGTCGAGCCCGGCAGCGAGCAGGAAAAGCGGCTGCGCGAAATCTGGGAGTCGCGGCCCGGCTGGCGCGGCTGGTTCTCGACGGTCGATCACAAGACCATCGGCTTGCGCTACCTGGTGACCGCGTTCATCTTTCTGCTGATGGGCGGCGTCGAAGCGCTGATCATGCGCGTTCAACTGGCGCGCCCCAACGCAACGGTGCTGACGCCCGAACAGTACAACCAGCTGTTCACGATGCACGGACTGACGATGATCTTTCTATACGCGCTGCCCGTTCTGTCCGGCTTCTCGAACTATCTATGGCCGCTCGTGCTCGGCGCGCGCGACATGGCCTTTCCGCGCCTGAACGCGCTGTCGTATTGGGTGTTCCTGTTCGCCGGCATCTTCCTGTATGCGAGTTTTCCGACGGGACAGGCGCCCGACGCCGGCTGGTTCAACTACGTGCCGCTGTCCGGCCTCGAGTACAGCAACGGCCCGAATATCGACGTGTACGCGCTGGGCATGGTGCTGCTCGGCATTTCGACGACGGTCGGCGCGATGAACTTCGTCGTCACGCTGCTGAGGATGCGCGCGCCGGGCATGTCGCTCGATCGCGTGCCGGTGCTCGTGTGGGGCACGCTGACCGCGTCGGCCGGCAATCTGTTGGCGGTGCCGTCGGTGAGCCTCGCGTTTCTGATGCTGTGGATGGACCGCCGCATCGGCACGCATTTCTTCGACGTGCTCAATAGCGGGCGGCCGCTGCTCTGGCAGCACCTGTTCTGGATTTTCGCGCACCCGTGGGTCTACGTGGTCGTGTTGCCGGCCATGGGTATCGTGTCGGATGCGTTGCCGGTCTTTTGCCGCCGGCCGCTGGTCGGTTATGGGCCGGTCGCGTTGGCGACGGTCGCGACGATGGTGGTTGGCTTTGCCGTATGGATTCACCATATGTTCGCGACCGGTATCCCCGCGCTCGCGCTGTCGTTCTTCGGCTCGGCCAGCATGGTCATCGCGGTGCCGAGCGCGGTCGCGACGTTCGCCTGGGTCGCGACGATCTGGACCGGCCGCCCCGTGTATCGCGTGCCGTTTCTGTTTTTCGCGGGTTTCGTGCTGCTGTTCGTGATCGGCGGCGTCTCCGGCGTGATGACGGCCGCGGTGCCGTTCGACTGGCAACTCACCGACACGTACTTCGTCGTCGCGCATCTGCACTACGTGCTGCTTGGCATCAACGTATTTCCGGTGATCGGCGGCATCTACTTCTGGTTTCCAAAATTCACCGGCAGGATGACGAACGAGCGTCTCGGCAAGCTCGCGTTCTGGGTGCTCTTCATCGGTTTCAACGTCGCGTTCTTTCCGATGCATATCGCGGGACTGCTCGGCATGCCGCGCCGCATGTACACGTATCCCGCCGACATGGGCTGGAACACGGTGAACCTCGTCACGTCGCTCGGTTCGTTCCTGTTTGCGGCCGGCGTGCTGCTGTTTCTGATCGATATCGCGGTGAGCCTGAAGCGCGGCAAGCTCGCCGGCAACAATCCGTGGGACGCGCCGACGCTCGAATGGTCGATCAGCTCGCCGCCGCCGCCGTACAACTTCGCGGTGGTGCCGACGCTCGCGAGCCGGCATCCGTTGTGGGAAGGCCGGATCGAGGAGCCGGGCGACGCGGTTCAAACACGCTCGCAACTCGACGAAGGCTATCTGCTCGCGCAAGGTCGCGAAGCGTTGGGCACGACCGCGCTCGAGGCGAGTCCCGACGTGATCCTGAAGATGCCCGAAGATTCGTACGCGCCGTTCTGGCTCGCGGTCTTTGCCGCGCTATTGTTCGCAGGGCTCGCGTTGACCGCCTGGGTGTTCGTGGGGGCGATGCTGGCCGGCTGCGCGGTCTCGATCATCACGTGGCTGTGGCCCGAGCGCGCGCTGATCCAGCGCGAGCCGGTCGCGGTCGAGGATGCGGGAGGCTGACATGAGCGATGCACTGGATCTCAATCGCTCGTCGAGCGAACCGGACGAGACCGCGCGTGCGTTGCCGGTTGGCAGCGCGGGCGAGCGATCGAGCGGCTGGTGGGGCTGCTTCACGCTGATCACGACCGAAGGCGCGCTGTTCGGCTATCTGATCTTCTCGTATCTGTATCTGGCCTCGCAAAGCCAGCAGCATTGGCCGCCGGAAGGATTGCCGAAGCTCGGGCTCGGCAGCGCCAATACGGTCATTCTGCTATCGAGCAGCGTGTTCGTCTGGTTCTGCGAGCGCTGCGTGCGGCGGCGGCGATTGCGGCTCGGTGTCGCGTCGATGGCGGTGGGCATCGTGCTGGGCTGCATCTTCCTGGGCATTCAGTTGCGCGAATGGCACAACCACCCCTATGGGCTGACCTCGCATCTCTATGGTTCGCTGTACTTCACGATTACCGGCTTTCACATGGCGCACGTACTGGTCGGGATCGTCGTGCTGACGCTGGTGGCGATCTGGACCGCGCTCGGCTATTTCGACGACAAACGCTGCGCGGCGCTGTCGGTCGGTGGGCTGTATTGGCACTTCGTCGATGTCGTCTGGCTGTTCATTTTCAGCACGCTGTATCTGACGCCGTATCTGTTCCGGGAGTGGTCATGACGACAGCGCCCAGAGACTCGCACATCTCGATGCCCTACGTGCTGATCGGTCTGCTCGCGGCGCCGTTCGCGTGGCTGTTGCAGATGATGCTCGCGGAAGCGCTCGCGGCGCAGGCCTGCTATCCGTACAACCATCCGCTCGGCGCGCCGCTCGTGTCGTGGATGCGTCCGGCGCTCGTCGCGCTCGGCGCCGTGTGTCTGATCGCGGGCGCGTTCGGCACGTGGGTCGCGTGGCGCAATTTGCGACGCGTCGCGCCACTGAAGTTCGGTGCGCTGAACGGCGAGCGCCGCACGCGTGCCGAACTCGACTGGTTTCTGACGCGCGTCGCGGTGATGTGCAGCACGCTGTTTCTGTTCGCATTGATCGCAACGGATGCCGCGGTCGCGATCGTGTCGCCGTGCAGGTGGTGGTGATGAAGCGCGCCGTTCTCAACGCGGTCAGGTTCGCCATCGCGGCCGCATGCCCGCTGACGATAGCAGCGACCGCAAACGCCGCCAGCGCCTCCACCGACGCCGCGCAGGTCGCGCGCGGCGCGTATCTCGCCAAAGCCGCCGATTGCGCCGGTTGCCATACCGCCGCGCCGCGCGTGCCGCATCCGGGGGCGGCGCCTGAGGCTACACCGCCGTTTGCCGGCGGCCTCGGCATGGGTTCGCCGTTCGGCACGATCTATACGTCGAACATCACGCCGGATCCGCAATACGGCATCGGCCGCTATAGCTATGACGACTTCGCGCGCGCGGTGCGCGAGGGCATCGCGCCCGGGGGCAAGCGGCTTTATCCGGCGATGCCGTATCCGTCGTTCGCGAAGATCACCGATGACGACATGCACGCGCTCTACGCATACTTCATGCACGGCGTGCAACCGGTCGCGGCGCCTGCCCCGCAAACGCGCTTGCCGTTTCCATTCAATCAGCGCTGGGTATTGATGTTCTGGGACTGGGCATTCGCGCCGAAAAGCCAGTTCAAAGCCGATGCGAAACGCGATGCGCAATGGAATCGCGGCGCGTATCTGGTGCAATCGCTCGGCCATTGCGGCGCCTGCCACACGCCGCGCGGACCGGCGTACGAAGAGCGCGGCTATGACGAGTCGGCATCGGCCTATCTGACGGGAGGCACCAACGATCACTGGTTCGCGCCGAACCTGAGCGCCGACCCGGGCTCGGGGCTCGGCCGCAGTTCCGCGACCGACATCGTCGAGTTCCTTCGAAACGGCCACGGCGGCGGACTCATCCCGTTCGGCAGCATGGTTCAGGTCGTCGAAGACAGCACGCAGTACCTGAACGACGACGATCTCGCGGCGATCGCCGCGTATTTGAAGAGCCTGCCGCCGCGCGCGCCAAGCGGCTATTTCAACGCCCGCTCCGCCGCCGCGCAGCAAACCGTACGTGCGCTGAAAACCGGGGATGTGGAAAGACCCGGCGCGGGCATTTACGCATCGTATTGCGCGCGCTGTCATCAGATGGATGGGGCGGGGGTGCCGAACAAGTATCCGCGCCTCGCGGGCAACCCCGCGGTGTTGTCGGCGTCGAGCGCGTCATTGGTGCGCTTGCTGGTCGAAGGCGGGGGCAGTCCGCATACCGAGTCGGGACCGGAGCCGCGCAAGATGCCGTCTTTCGCCGGCAAGCTGACGGACACCGAAATGGCGCGCGTGCTCACGTTTGTTCGGACCACATGGGGAAATGCGGCCGGACCGGTCACGCGAAACGATGTATCGAGCGTGCGCGGCGCATTGCGCAAGTAAATGCCAACGCGCCTCGTCATCCGGTGTTCTCGTTACCGTCGCAGTGGCCATTGGCGGCGCTGAACAGCGTCTTCAGCTTCGCATTGACCGCGATCAACTCCCGTACTGGCGCCGCCGCGAGTTGCTGATCGAAGAGCGTGAGAACCTGACCGAGTAGCGCGTAGGCGTCGTGATCGACCACGCAGATGCCCGTTTCGAGTCCCGCCTGCCGGCAGCGCAGAATCGCGCCCTCCGCGTCGCGAAACAGCTCGGGTACGGCCGAACCATAGCCGCGCTGATGCAGCAGCATCGCCATGTAAATGGCCTGCGCCATGCTGCCGACGTGATATTGATTGGCGACGCCGCTGCGTAATGCCTCGAGCGTCATGTGATAGTCGAGCGAAATTTCGCCTGCTTTGGCAGGTACGATCGGGCGCAGCATAGCCTTCGGGTGCGTGCGCGGCGACTTCGCGGGTGCAGCGCGAGCAGGGCTCGCTTTTCTGGTCATATGCTCACTGAGGCGGCCGGCTCGCGCCGGCCGCTACACCATCACGGAACCTGACAACGTCCATAACGGAAAACGGCTGCGCCGCGCGCGACGCGGCGCCGTTCCCGTTAGCCCATATGCAGACCGCCGTTCAGCGAGAAATCCGCCCCGGTCGCAAAGCCCGCTTGATCCGACGCGATCCACGCGACGATCGACGCAATCTCTTCCGGCGTGCCGAGACGCCGTACCGGAATTGTCGCGACGATTTTTTCCAGTACTTCCGGACGGATGGCCTTGACCATGTCGGTGCCGATGTAGCCCGGCGACACGGTGTTGACCGTCACGCCCTTGGTCGCCACTTCCTGCGCGAGCGACATCGTAAAGCCATGAATGCCGGCCTTGGCCGTAGAGTAGTTGGTTTGCCCGAACTGGCCTTTCTGGCCGTTGACCGACGAGATGTTGATGATGCGCCCAAAGCCTCGGCCGACCATGCCCTCGATGACCTGTTTGGTCACGTTGAACAGGCTCGTGAGATTGGTGTCGATCACCGCTTCCCAGTCTTCGAACGTCATCTTGCGGAACATGCCGTCGCGCGTGATGCCCGCGTTGTTGACGAGCACGTCGACTTCACCAACTTCGTTCCTGACCTTCTCGAACGCTTTCGCGCTGGACTCCCAATCCGCGACGTTGCCTTCCGATGCGACGAAGTTATAGCCGAGCGCTTTCTGATCTTCCAGCCATCGGGCTTTGCGCGCCGAGTTCGGGCCGCAGCCCGCGATGACGGTGTAGTTCTCTTTGTGCAAGCGCTGGCAAATGGCGGTTCCGATACCGCCCATGCCGCCGGTTACGTATGCAACACGGTTTGCCATAAGTCCTCCTTCTTGTTTGGGTGAGTTGAGCAAGTTTGATTGGAGGATGGACCTATTATTGGCAGCGGCCAATGGCTGGGACGATGGGCATTTTCACCTACGGGTTAACTGCCAAATCAGGGATGGAATCGTTGCTTGACGGGGCAATGAATTACGTCGATTGCGGATTGCATGCTTTGCGAACTCCGGGGGCGCTCGAGACTGCCGGCCGCCCTCCCGTCCTTGCCTGCGCGCCGTCTTCCTCTTACCCTTAGCGAATGAAAGGGACTTCCCCCGTCCCGAGGGTGCGGTGGAAGCCGCGAATTGGTATCACAGTGCCATGATGGAGTCTCGAACCTTCATCAACACCAACAAGAGGGGAAGTCCATGCCAATTGTCACCGTGGGAATCGATCTGGCCAAGAACGTGTTTGCGATTCACGGAGTGGACGAGTCCGGCAAGGTTGTGCTGGTTAGGCCGCGCGTCATGCGGGACCAACTCATCTTGCTCATCGCCCAGCTGCCGCCTTGCCTCATCGGCATGGAAGCATGTTCCGGCGCCCATCACTGGGCCCGCCTGTTCCAGCAATATGGCCACACCGTGAAGCTGATGGCGC
>NZ_JACHDI010000016.1:0-196629 GCF_014201025.1 Paraburkholderia sp. MM5384-R2 | reverse complement strand
CCTCCTCGGGCTCGGCCAGCGCCTGCGTGGCGCTTTGCCGCCAGCAAGCCAGCTCGTGCGGGTACACACCGTTGGCGCGGCACCATGCGCTCCTGCCAGCCTCGTCCATCGCAGCGGTCGTCAGCACGGCGTCGAATCGGGCCGCCGCTGTCCAGGCCCGCTCGCGAGCGGGCCTGGACAGCGCATCATTGCGCCAGCGCTCCAGCGTCCCCACTCCCACGCCAACCTCACGTGCAACGTCTTCCAACGCCGCGCTCTCCGGTGGCAACAACCGCGCAACCGCTCTGTCCTTGAATGCTTGTCCGTATTTTGCCAATTCGTTTTCTCATAATCGCCCCCGGTTCATCGATTCTATCGGGGCGACAAGTATTCTGACGCGAGCGGGAAGTTCGCCTGATCGTGCAGATAGTTGAAGCGCCCGTCCCAGCCGAAGCCGCCGACCGGCGCGTGGTCCGTTTCGCTGAGCCGCTCGGACAGGCTCGCCGCCTGCGCATGCGTCCAGATCGGCGTACGGTTCAGCACGTAGCGCAGGCTCGGCACCGCGCGTCTGCCCTGCTGATGCAAGTCCGCGCCGCCCAGTTGCGCGGCGAGACCGTTGGGCGGCCCGTACGCGTGCTCGGGACTGTGGCAGCTCGCGCACGACATCTTGCCCGAGGCCGACAGCGCCGGATCGAAGAACATCAGTTTGCCGAGCGCGGCGGCGTCGCTATAGACGGGCTTCGCATCGGCGGAAGCCGGTGTCGCATTCGACGCAACAGCGGGCGCCGCACCGGCGCCCCCCAGTAACGCGCCGCCCATCAGGGCGGCGAGCGCTATCCGACGCGCGCTCGCGCGCGCCGTGAATCGCATGACAGCAGACAGCATCGAGTCTTTTACAGGTTCGTGAAGATGTCGCTGCCGAACCCCACCAGACCGGCCTGTCCCGCATAACCAAGGTGGTCGAGCTGGAAGATGTCCTCGATGCTCTTCAGCATCGAATAGTGGTTGTACGGCACCGTGGACACCGTGCCCGGCTTGATGAACTTCGAGATCATCACGGCGCCGGTCTGGTCGCGTAGTTTTCGTTTTCGAGCGTGATCACGAAGACGTGGCGAATCTGCTGCTGTCCGGTCAGTTGCAGCCCGCCGGACGAAGAAGACGAGCCGCAGGCGGCCACGATCAAAGCGATTAAAGCCGCGCAAGTGGCCATGACGAGTGCGCGTAGCCCAATGCGGTGTGACATGTTCGTTGCCCTCCGTTGCTGTCTTTTTGTTGCCCTGTCGGGAATGCGGTTTTATTTGTGGGCAGACTTTATGGAGCGCCTATGACATTGCCGTGAAAGTTGACGTTAGTTCACCGATAAAACCATTGGCGAACCAGCGGGTTGCCGACTCGATTCACGCTTCGCGCCGATTTGAGACAATGCGCGTCGGCCGCGCGCATCGTTGCACACCGCCTCAACGAACAACCGATGTTTTCAGCTATGAGCAAGACCGCGTTTATTCCCAGCGTCCCGGGCACCTCGGAGGACGACTTCGAGATTTCGGCGAGCGCGAAAATGGCCGGCTACCGGCGCTTCTTCGGCGTATTGAAGGTGGTGCGCACGACCGACGGCCGCGTGCTGTTTCCATTCGATGGCGCGCCCGAACTGGGCCCACACGCGAGCCGACTCGAAGCGCTCGCGGCCGCGCAGGTGTATGGCGAACACATCGTCGCGAGCGATCTGGCGCGGCCGGAGTTGTAGGATTCGTCGATCACCCGGCGATATGCCGATACGCGAAAAAATACGGGTGGGTCAGCGCACGCGTACCCGGTTTGCCGCGCCGGCCCCCGCACGCGCGGCGAGCACACCACCGAGCACGCCGCCGACATGGCTCTGCCACGACACATCCGGATAGATCGGCAGTACGCCGAACAGCAGGCTCAGACCGTAGCTGCTGACGACGACCAGGGCCACGAGGATCGACACGAGATTGCGCGTGTAGTAACCACGCGCAACCAGGTGACCCGCATAGCCGAACACCAGCCCGCTCGCGCCGATATGCACCGAATACGGCGCGCCGAATAGCCACGCGCAAAGACCGGCGCCGAGCATCGCGCCGATGGTCGCGCGCCAGAAGCCGGCGATGTTCGGCCACGTACACAGCCAGCCGAGTACGACGAGCCCGCTCGTGTTGGCGGCGATGTGTCCGACGCTCGCATGCAGCCACGGCGCGAACAGGATGCCCTGCAAGCCGTCGAGCGAACGCGGCACGACGCCGTGTTCGTTCAGATGCAGGAACGGCAACGCAACCGACAGAAAGAACACCGCCCACATCGAACCGACGAACAGCGCGATCAGCACGACGCGTGACTTCAGCTTTTCGGTTAGCGTGTTGGGAGATGAGGTCTTCATGATGACGAGGCCACGTGGGATGTCGACAGAGGGTAGTCGATGTGGCGTCGTCACGTCGAGGCATCGTGGCAAGACAGATGCCGATGGTGTTTCGTCCGCCGGAGCGCATGCCGGCGCGGCTGATTGCGTGAGCTTGCGGCCCGGTTTGCCGCTACGTCTTCGTCACTCCACCGTCACCGACTTCGCCAGGTTCCGCGGCTTATCCACATCCGTGCCACGCGCACAAGCGGTGTGATACGCGAGCAACTGCAGCGGCACGACGTGCAGGATCGGCGACAGCAAGCCATAGTGCTCTGGCATCCGGATCACATGCAGCCCTTCGCCGTTGACGATCTTCGTATCGGCATCGGCGAACACATAAAGCTCGCCGCCGCGCGCGCGCACTTCCTGGATGTTCGACTTCAGCTTTTCGAGCAGCGCGTCGTTCGGCGCGACCGTCACCACCGGCATCGCTTCGGTCACGAGCGCCAGCGGCCCGTGCTTCAGCTCGCCAGCCGGATACGCCTCGGCGTGGATATACGAAATCTCCTTGAGCTTCAGCGCGCCTTCGAGCGCGATCGGATAGTGCATGCCGCGTCCGAGGAACAACGCATGTTCCTTGCGCGAAAACTCCTCCGACCACGCGATGATCTGCGGCTCCAGCGCGAGCACGCTGTTGAGCGCCGCCGGCAGGTGGCGCAACTGCTTCAGATAACTCGCTTCCTGCTCGTCGTTCAAACGTCCGCGCAGCTTCGCGAGCGTTGCCGCCAGCATGAACAGCGCAACCAGCTGCGTCGTGAATGCCTTGGTCGACGCGACGCCGATCTCGCGGCCCGCGTGCGTGAGGAACGACAACCCGGTCTGCCGCACCATCGCGCTCGTGCCGACGTTGCAGATCGCGAGCGTGTGCTTGTGGCCGAGCCCCTGCGCGTGCTTGAGCGCAGCGAGCGTGTCGGCGGTTTCGCCCGACTGCGAAATCACCACCACCAGCGACTTCGGATTCGGCACCGACTCGCGATAGCGATACTCGCTCGCGATCTCGACCTGAGTCGGAATCTTCGCGAGCGATTCGAGCCAGTACTTGGCGGTGAGCCCCGAGTAGTAGCTGGTGCCGCACGCGAGAATCAGCAGGCTGTCGATGTCCGCGAACACCTGGCGCGCGCCCTCGCCGAAGATCGATGCATCGAACGCGTCGGCCTGCGGAATCGTGTCGGTGATCGCGCGCGGCTGCTCGAAGATTTCCTTCTGCATGAAGTGGCGATACGGGCCGAGTTCGACCGCGCCGCCATAGGCGGCCACCTGGCGCACCTCGCGTTGCGCGGCCTCGCCCTGGCGATCGGCGATGCGCACGCCATCGAGCGACAGTTCGCAGACGTCGCCTTCCTCGAGGAAGATGAAGCGCTCGGTGCTGCCTGCGAGCGCGAGCGCGTCCGATGCGAGGAAGTTTTCGCCGTCCCCGAGTCCGACCACGAGCGGCGAGCCCTGGCGCGCGCCGACCACCGTATGCGGCTGATCCTCGTGCAGCACCGCGATCGCATACGCGCCGTGCAGTTGCGCGATCGCCTCGCGCACCGCGGCGAACAGATCGCCGCGATACAGGCTATGGACCAGGTGCGCGATAACCTCGGTGTCGGTCTGCGAGACGAACTCGTAACCCTTGCCGCGCAGCATTTCGCGCAAGGTCTCGTAGTTTTCGATGATGCCGTTGTGTACCAACGCCAGCGCATCCCGCGAGAAGATCGGGTGCGCGTTGTCGGTGACCGGTGCGCCATGCGTGGCCCAGCGTGTATGCGCGATGCCCGTCACGCCTTCGAGGTGACCGTCGCGCACCTGGCCTTCGAGGTCGGCCACGCGCGCGACGCTGCGCGCGCGGCTCGGCCCGCGAGCGCCGAGCACGGCGACGCCGCACGAATCGTAGCCGCGATATTCGAGGCGTCGCAGTCCTTCGATCAGGACGGGAACGATATTACGTTGCGCAACCGCGCCGACAATGCCGCACATGGTGTATTCCTTTTCAGTGCCGGATTCAGTGAGCGCGCCGCGTGGGCACGCCGTATCGATCAGCTTTTCTTTTTGACAGGGCGCACGTAGCCCGTCTTGCTCGTCTGGGTTTTATCGTTCAACACCAGCGCGTCGGCGGCGACGTCCTTCCACACTGTGGTGCCGGCCGCGATCGTCGCGCCGCGCTGCACGCGCACCGGTGCGACCAGTTGCGTGTCCGAGCCGACGAACACGTCGTCCTCGATCACGGTGCGGAATTTGTTGGCGCCGTCGTAGTTGCAGGTGATCGTGCCCGCGCCGATATTCACGCGCGCGCCGACATCCGCATCGCCGATGTAGGTGAGGTGGTTGGCCTTCGAGCCATGACCGAGCACCGCGTTCTTGATCTCGACGAAGTTCCCTACATGAGACTCGTCTTGCAGCGCCGCGCCTGTGCGCAAGCGCGCATACGGACCGACAACGGCCTTCGCGCCGACTTGCGCGCCTTCGATGTGCGTGAACGCATCGACGCGCGTACCGGCGCCGATACTCGCGTTGCGAATCACGCAGTTCGGCCCGATGCTGACGTTGTCGGCCAGCGTCACACGGCCTTCGAACACGCAGTTGACGTCGATCGACACGTCGCGGCCGCATTCGAGCGTGCCGCGCACGTCGATGCGCGCCGGGTCGGCGAGCGTCACGCCCGCGACGAGTAGTGCGTCGGCGACATTGCGCTGATGAATCCGCTCGAGCTCGGCGAGTTGCTGCTTGCTGTTGACACCGAGCGTTTCCCACTCGTCGTCGGGCTGCGTGGTGACGACTTCGAGGCCGGCTTCGATCGCCATTTCGACCGCGTCGGTCAGATAGAACTCGCCTTGCGCGTTGTCGTTTTTGAGCGCCGCGAGCCAGCCGGCAAGGCGCGCGGTCGGCGCGACGATGATGCCGGTGTTGATTTCGGCGATCTTCATCTGCTCGGGACTCGCGTCCTTCTGCTCGACGATGCGTTGCACGTTGCCGTGCAGATCGCGCACGATGCGGCCGTAACCGGTCGGGTCGTCGAGCGTGACGGTGAGCACGCCGTAGCCGTCCTGGCCGGCACGCCCGGTCAGTGCGCGCAGCGTTTGCGCACGCGTGAGCGGCACGTCGCCATAAAGCACCAGCGTGGGCAACGAAGGATCGAGCAGCGGCAGCGCCTGCTGCACCGCGTGGCCGGTGCCGAGCTGTTGCTCCTGCACCGCGAACTGGATATCGGGCGCGGCGACGGCTTCGCGCACGGCTTCGGCGCCGTGGCCGATCACGACGATCAGGCGGGCGGGCTTCAGCGCGCGGGCGGTGTCGATGACATGAGCGAGGAGCGGCCGGCCGGCCAGAGGATGGAGCACCTTGGGAAGCGCGGACCGCATGCGCTTGCCGGTACCTGCCGCCAAAATGACGATGTTCATGGCGTCGGCAAATAGACGAGTTTGGAGCGGACGATTCTATCATGCTGCACCTGCAAAAAAGGCCGCAGACGCGGCCTCGGCAGGGCTTGCAAGCCAGTGGAAAAGCGCCGGAATGCCGCCGGAACAGGCACTTTTCGCTCGTTACAGGTCGTCGAACTGGACCAGCGAAATGGTCTTCGCACTGGTGAGCGGCGCGCCTTCGCCGCCGCTCGAGCATGGTTCTTCGTCGAACGCGATGTCGCCTTGCGGGTCGGCTTCGCCGCTCGCGCGCAGCCCCGCGAACGCAAACAGCTGGTGATCCATCAGATGCGACGGCACCACGTTCGACAACGCATTGAACATGTTCTCGATGCGGCCCGGGAAACGCTTTTCCCAGTCGCGGACCAGCGCCTTCATTTCCGCGCGCTTAAGGTTTGGTTGGCTACCGCACAGATTGCACGGAATGATCGGGAATTCACGCAGCTCGGCGTACTTCTCCAGATCGGTTTCCTTCACGTAGGCGAGCGGCCGGATCACGATGTTCTTGCCGTCGTCCGATTGCAGCTTGGGCGGCATGCCCTTCAACTTGCCGCCGTAGAACAGGTTCAGCAGCAGCGTTTGCAGGATGTCGTCGCGATGATGGCCGAGCGCGATCTTGGTCGCGCCGAGCTCGCCGGCGACGCGATACAGGATGCCGCGCCGCAGCCGCGAGCACAGCGAACAGGTGGTCTTGCCCTCCGGCACGAGCCGCTTGACGATGCTGTAGGTGTCCTGATTCTCGATGTGAAACGGAATGTCGAGCTGGGTCAGATACTCGGGCAGCACGTGCTCGGGGAAGCCCGGCTGCTTCTGGTCGAGGTTTACCGCGACGATGTCGAAATTGATCGGCGCGCGCTCGCGCAGCCGCATCAGGATTTCGAGCATCGCGTAACTGTCCTTGCCGCCCGACAGGCACACCATCACCTTGTCGCCGTCCTCGATCATGTTGTAGTCGCCGATCGCCTGGCCGACCTGGCGCGCGAGACGCTTGAAGAGCTTGTTGTTCTCGTACGCTTCCTTCTGCTCGCGGCGGGTGAGCGGCGATTTCGGGGCGCGGGCGGCGCTCGGTGCCGCGGTGGCGTCAGCGGCTTCGTTGTCTGCGCTCAGGATTTCCGGTGCGTTCATCGCTCAGTCCTCCTTGATGCGGAAGACTTCGACGCCGACCGCATCGCAGTCCGGATACACGTCCGGCTTTTCGGTCGACACGCGCGCGCCGCGCACCTGCGGATGTTCGAGCATCGCGCGCACGAGGTCGTCGCACAGCGTTTCCTGCAGATGAATATGGCCTTGCGAGACGCGCCTGGCGATCGTCGAGCGCATGAAGTCGTAGTCGACGACTTCGGTGAGCTTGTCGTGCACCGGCGTGGACATCGCGAGCGGCACGAACAGTTCGACGTTGATCACGACGCGCTGCTCGCCGCGCTTTTCGAAGTCGTGCACGCCGATATTGATGTGCACTTCGTAATTGCGCAGAAAAAGCCGGCGGCAATCGGCGAGCCGGGGGTGCGAAAGAGCGGCAAACATGTTCGTTCCAGTCCAAAAAAGCGTGCGGGGCACGCAAAGGGGCGCTTCGCCACACGCGATGGCCGCCGCGAAGGCCGGCCACGCGCGCGTGTCAGGCGCCCGTCAAAAACATCACGTCGCGCGGCAGCGGCACGAGATGCTGCCCGCCGTCGACCACCAGCGTCGTTCCGGTAACGCCGGCTGCATCCGCGAGATACAGCGCGGCGGCGACGATATCCTCGGGCCGCGACGCACGGCCAAGAGGCGTCATACGGTGAGCGGCCTCGAACCCGTGCTGGGTCTGGTCGCCCGATTGCATGGTCAGCCCGGGCGCGAGCCCGACCACCCGGAGCTTCGGCGCGAGCGCCTGAGCGAGCGCGACCGTCGCGGTCTGCAGCGCCGCCTTCGACAGCGTGTACGACAGATAGTCCGGGTTCATGTTGTACAGCTTCTGATCCAGCACATTGATGACGACGCCGCGCTGGCTTTCGTCGCGCAACGCCGCATCGGGCGTCGCGTCGTAGAGCATGCGCGCGAGCACGAGCGGCGCGCCGACGTTCATCGCGGTCAGCTTCAGCAGCAGCTCGTAGCCGACGTCGCGCGCCGTGTCTTCCTCGAAGCGCGACGCGTTATTGACGATGCACGACGGCCGCCCGAGCGCAGCGGCGCAGTCCGGCAGCAGCCGGGCGACCTGCGTCTCGACGCCGAGATCGGCGTGCAGCGCGACCGCGCGGCGGCCCAGCGCGACGATCTGCGCGACCACTTCGTCGGCGTCCTCACGCGAGGCACCGTAGTGCACGGCCACGTCCCAGCCGCGCGCGGCGAAGCCGAGGGCGAGCGCGCGCCCGATGCGGCGCGCGGCGCCCGTAATCAGCACGACGCGGGGCGTTTCGGGCGGCAGTTCAGCCGCGCGGGCAGCGATGTCCGGAGAAACGGTCATTTACAATGCGGGGATGAATCCCAAAGCTCACCAGCCCGATAGTTTACCTGCTCCCGGCCCGAGCGCGCTCGCGCAGTCCGACGCGCTCGTCGCCGAGATCCGCGCGCAGCTCGACGCGGTCGGCGGCTGGCTGCCGTTCGACCGCTACATGGAGCGCGCGTTGTACGCGCCGGGTCTTGGCTACTACAGCGGCGGTGCGCGTAAATTCGGCCTGCGCGCCGACGACGGCAGCGACTTCGTCACCGCGCCGGAATTGTCGCCGCTGTTCGCCGCGACGCTCGCGCGCCCGCTCGCCGAAGCGCTGGAGGCGAGTGGCACGCGCGATGTGATGGAGTTCGGCGCCGGCACCGGCAAGCTCGCCGCGGGCTTGCTCAATGCGCTCGACACGCTCGGCGCCGGGTTCGACAGCTATTCGATCATCGATCTATCGGGTGAGCTGCGCGAGCGGCAGCGCGAAACGATCGCGGCGGCCGCGCCCGCGCTGCTCGCGAAAGTGCGCTGGCTCGACGCGTTGCCGCAGCGCTTCGAAGGCGTGGTGATCGGCAACGAGGTGCTCGATGCGATGCCGGTGCGGCTCTTCGCGCAAAACGGCGGTGTCTGGCGCGAGCGCGGCGTGGTGTGGCGCGACGGCGCATTCGCGTTCGACGACCGGCCCGTCGCGGCCGCCGCGGACCTCGCGCTGCTGACCGAAATCGATGCGACCCGCGAACCGGCCGGCGACGACTACGTGACAGAAACGCACGAAGCCGCGCGCGCCTTCACGCGCACCATCTGCACGATGCTCGCGCGCGGCGCGATCTTGCTGATCGACTACGGTTTTCCGCGCCACGAGTACTACCACGACCAGCGCGCGCAGGGCACGCTGATGTGCCACTACCGGCACCGCGCGCACGGCGACCCGTTCCTGTACCCCGGTCTGCAGGACATCACCGCGCACGTCGAATTCACCGGCATCGCCGAGGCGGGCGTCGAGACCGGCGCGGACCTGCTCGGCTTCACATCGCAAGCGCGCTTCCTGCTGAACGCGGGCGTCACCGAGGTGCTCAGCGAAATCGATCCCGCCGACGCCGCGCGCTTTCTTCCCGCCGCCAACGCGGTACAGAAGCTGCTGTCCGAGGCGGAGATGGGCGAGCTCTTCAAGGTGATCGCGTTTTCGCGTGGACTCGACGATACGCTGCGCGCCTTTTCGAGCGGCGATCGTTCGCATACGCTGTGACTGTGAATCCGCTCTGGCTCGAGGACTCGCGATGATTCGCTGGCTTTTGACGACCTTCGTTGCCGTCGCGGTGCTGTCGTCGTGCTGGCCGTGGCTGAGGAAGCTCGGCATCGGCCGGATGCCCGGCGACGTGACCTTGCGGCTGTTCGGCCGCGAGTATCCGTTTCCGTTCATGTCGACGCTGGTGCTGTCGATGCTGTTGTCGCTGTTGGCGCGGGTGTTGTAGGCGCCGTCGCGCGCTACTTTACGCCCGCGCGACTTCAAGCCAGCGCAGCCTCTACCGCACGCACGCGCTCCTCATGCACGGCGTCCTTGATGCCGGCCGGCGCATCGGCGAGCCGCTGCGCCACTGCCCCTGCATCCACGCCTCGCGCGGCCACCAGTGCGAGCCTCAGCCGCTCGGCCTGCGGGTACTCGCTCATCTCGAGGCCGAGCCGCCCGCGTGCATCCGACTCGCAGGCCTGCAGCGCCTCGGCGAAGCGCGCCGGCTTCCTGATCGCGTCGCTGCGCTCGAGCAGGCGCACCAGAGCCGCCGCCCCCATCTCCATCACGCGATGAATATTGCCGTGTTCGCGCGCGACCAGCAGCGCCAGATCGCGGCACTCGTTCGGCACGCGCAGCCGCTCGCACAGCGGCTTCAGCAGATCGACGCTGCGGCCCTCGTGGCCGATGTGCCGCGGCAGCAGATCCTCCGGCGTGGTCGCCTTGCCGAGGTCGTGCGTCAGCGCCGCGAAGCGCACCGGCAGCGCGTAGCCCTGCTGCGCGGCATGGTCTAGCACCATCATCACGTGGACACCGGTATCGACCTCGGGATGATAGTCGGCGCGCTGCGGCACGCCGAACAGCGCGTCGATCTCCGGCAGAATCCGCGCGAGCGCGCCGCAGTCGCGCAGCACGCCGAACATCCGCGACGGCTTCTTCTCCATCAAGCCGCGCGACACCTCCTGCCACACGCGCTCGGCCACCAGCGCATCGGCTTCGCCCTCGGCGACCATCTCGCGCATCAGCGCCAGCGTTTCCGGCGCGACCGTGAAATCGACGAAACGCGCCGCGAAACGCGCGATGCGCAGAATCCGCACCGGATCTTCGAGGAACGCTGCGCTGACATGGCGAAAAAGCCGCGCCTGCAAGTCAGCCTGGCCGTTGAACGGATCGATGACGGGGCCGGTCAGCTCGCCGTCCGGGCGCACCTCGCGCGCCATCGCGTTGATCGTCAGATCGCGGCGCGCGAGGTCTTCTTCGAGCGTCACGTCGGGCGCATAGAAAAACTGGAAGCCGTGATAGCCGGCCGCCGTCTTGCGCTCGGTGCGCGCGAGCGCGTACTCCTCGTGCGTCTGCGGATGCAGGAATACCGGAAAGTCCTTGCCCACCGGCCGATAGCCCTGCGCGACCATCTGCTCGGGTGTCGCTCCCACCACCACGTAGTCGCGGTCCTGCACCGGCACGCCGAGCAGTTCGTCGCGGACCGCGCCACCTACTGCATAGATATTCATGGGCATTCGTCTTGATAGGCGATCGCGTGCGTTTCGCGGCGCGAGGCGTCGATCCATGCATTGACCGCGGGCAGCTCGGTGAGCCGCTCGACATAGGCGGCTGCGGTCTCCGACAACGCCGGCTTCCACGTGTTGAAGCGCATCGCGACCGGCGCGAACATCGCGTCGGCAATGCCGAATTCGCCGAACAGGAACGGACCGCCGTAGGTCTCGAGGCAGTCGCGCCAGATCGTCTCGATCCGCGCGATATCGGCGAGCGCGCCCGGCGTCGCGTTCTTGCCCGGGAACGACGCACGGATGTTCATCCACATCTTCGAGCGCAACTCGCCGAACCCCGCATGCATCTCGGCGCTGACGCTGCGCGCATGTGCGCGCGCCGCCGCGTCTCGCGGCCACAGCGCGTGTTGCGGGAAGCGCTCGGCGAGCGTTTCGGCGATCGCCAGCGAATCCCACACGGCCTGCCCGGCGTCGTCGATCAGGCACGGCACCTTGCCCGGTCCGCGCGGCGCCTGAGCGCGGATCTTCGCATTCGTGTCCGCTTCGTACAGCAGGATCAATTCCTCGTCGAACGGAATGCCGAAGTGCGTGAGCAGCAGCCACGGACGCATCGACCACGACGAATAGTTCTTGTCACCAATCAGCAGTTTCATACTGGTTATCAGGTAGAGGGAAAGGCTTCAGCGTCCGGCGTTGGCGCGGAACGTGTCGAGTCGCGAACCCGAGGCAGCACCGGTCAGGTACGTCGGCACGATCGCTTCGATGCTGACCGGTTCGAGTCCGAGCTCGGGCGCGAGCGGCCCGCTCAGAATGTTGGCGACCTTCATCGAATCGAGATTGTCGCGCGAAATCACCGGTTCGCCCGGCGCCATTTCGAAGCTCAACGCCTGCAGGCGCGCGAGCGGCTCGGGCAGACGGATGATGCGCGCATGCTTGCCGATCACGTCGCCGCAGTACGAAACCAGGTCTTCGAGCGTGTAGACGGTCGGACCGCCGAGCTCGTAGGTGCGGCCGCTCGCGCCATCGAGATCCAGCACGTTGACGATCGCCTTCGCGACGTCGCCGACATAGACCGGTTGGAACTGCGCGTCCGGCATCGCGAGCGGAATGGCCGGAAACACGCGCTGCAGGAACGCGAACTTGTTCAGAAACGCGTCCTCGGGTCCGAACACGACGGACGGCCGGAAGATCGTCCACCCGACGTTCGCCGCATGCACGGCTTTCTCGCCGTCGGCCTTCGAGCGCGAATACATGCTCGGGCCGTTCGGATTGGCGCCTAGCGCGCTCAGATGAATCAGCCGATGCACGCCCTTGCCTTCGCAGGCGGCGACGATGCGCGTCGGCAGCTCGACGTGCGCATGCGCGAACTCCCGCCCATAGGGCTTGCCGCGTTTGCCGTTCAGGATACCGACGAGATTGATTACGCAATCGGCGCCCTCGACGAAGCGCGCGAGTTGCACCGGATCGAACACATCGGTTTCGAGCACGTCGATCGGCAGCATGGTCAGATGTCGCGCGTTGTAGCGTCGCCGTGTGGCGACGCGCACGTCCTTGCCCGTCTCGACGAGCGCGTTGACGAGGTAGCTGCCGATAAACCCTGAACCGCCGATGACCGCGATGGCTTGATGTCGCATTTTTCGACTCCCTGATGGAAGCCGCGGCAACGGCTGGCGAAGCGCGCCGCAACCTCGAAGCGAGATTGCGGCGCCAAGGCGCTTACGGTGCGATGTAACCCAGGCGCGCCTTCAGCGATTGCGGACGGCCTTCGAACAATGCCGCGTAGTAGACCGTGTTGGACAACACATTTTTCACGTAGTCGCGAGTTTCCTGAAACGGAATCGCCTCGGCGAAGACCGCGCCTTCGACCGGGCGCTGCAGCGACTGCCGCCAGTTGCGCGGACGGCCCGGACCTGCGTTGTAGCCGGCGGTGGCCAGCACGGCGGACCCGTCGAACTGATTGTAGATCATCGCCAGGTAGTTCGTGCCGAGCAGGATGTTGGTGTCGATGTCGTTCATCTGCTCGCGCGACACCGGTCCCAGACCGATCTTCTTCGCGACCAGTTGCGCGGTGGCGGGCATGAGCTGCATCAGTCCGCCCGCGCCGACGCCGGAGCGCGCGTTGATGATAAAGCGCGACTCCTGGCGAATCAGCCCGTACGCCCACTCGACGTCGAGCCCGCTCGACTGCGCGTCCTGCTCGACGATGTTGCGGAACGGCGATAGATAGCGCAGCGAAAAATCGTGCTCGCTCTTCGTGCGGTCCGCGGTGTTGACGGTGCGGTCGTACAGCTCGATGCGGCGCGCGTACTCGGCGGCGGCGAGCAGTTGCCGGTCGGACATGTTGCGCAACGGCCAGTTCCACTCGCGATTGCCTTCGAGCCGCAGGTTCAGACCATAGAAGCGCTGCGCGAGACCGAAGCCCGGCGTGGTGCCGGCTTGCTGCACTTCGGCGTCGGTCACGGTGGTTTTCGGCGGCACGGTGATCTTCTGGCCGAGCTCTTCGAGCGCGAGCTGGCCGTAGAAGTTGAAGTTCGACGCGATCGACTGGAATTCCTGACTGGCCGTGGCCGTGTCGCCGGCCTCCTTCAGCGCGCGCGCGTGCCAGTACACCCACGACGGTTGCTTGCGCAGCGACTCGGGCATCTGCTCGATCGACCAGCGCACCATGTTCCAGTCGCCTGCGAGCAGCGCGCTGCGTGTGCGCCATTCATACGCGGGATTCGACAGCGGCGCGTTGGCCGACAGCCGGAACCAGTCGACCGCGCCAGGCATCTGCTTGAGCGCGCCCTGATAGCCGATCGTGCCCCAGCCGATCGCGCGCTCCGGCGAATTCAGCGACGGCGCGACCGACGCGAACGTGGCCGCGGCCATGGCCGGATCGTTGCGCGCCATGCGCGTGATGGCGAGCAGCGCCAGCTGGTGCGATTGCGCATCCGGTCCGACGCCGCGCGCGAGCAATAGCGGCGGCGTATTGGTCGCCTGGCTGAACAGCACCGGGTCGGGCGGCTGGTCGCCGAGCGCGTCGACGAGCTTGCTGCCGGTGCTCGTGTAGTTCTGCTCGTACGCGAGACGGATTTGCGCCCAGATGTCGTCGGCGCTGAACTGGTGGTTCACGCCGAGCACCGTGATCAGATCGACGCAGCCGTCGCCGTACCACTTCGGCTCGACGAGCAGCGCGCGCGCCGCGTCCGCGACGTTCTCGCCGCGCGACGCGCGCGATTCGAGCGCGTAGCACTTGACCTGAGTGTCGTCGTCGAGCACGAACTTCGCGTACTGCTGGTCGAAGTTGCGCCAGTCGTGACGCGTGCCGAGCACCGTCAGGTAGTCGTTGCGCATGCGATCGGCGATCGCCTGGCCGTCGTACTTCTGCAGGAACGCGAGCACGGGCGCGTCCGGTGCGTCGATGCGCGCATGGCCGGTCGAATCGAACAGCTGCGGCTTGATCTGGAAGTACTCCAGATACGAGGGCGCCGGATAATTCGGGATCATGCTCGCGAGCTGGGCTGCGCGCGCCGCGTCGTTAGTACGCGAGGCTTCGCGAAGCTGGACGAAAATCTGGTCGTCGTTCGTGAGTTGCGAGATCGGAAGGGGCTTGACGGCCGAGGCAGTGCTGCAGGCCACGAGTGCCGCTGCGGCAAGCGCGACACTGGTCGCGCGATATACTCGAAAAAGGCGTTTTGACATCGTTGTTTCTGGAGCGCGAATTGGACCCAAGCATAGCATGCAACCCTGTCCCGGCAACGAAAAAGGCGCTGCGCCGGATGTTGCTGGAAAGCCGTCTGCAAGCGGCTTCCGAGCCGGCGAAGAATGCCGCGCTCGGGCGTCGGATGCTCGACGCGCTGAAGCACTACGCGGTACGCAGCGCGGGATTCTACTGGCCGCTTGCCGGCGAGTTCGACGCGCGCGGCGCGATTGCGCTCTGGCTTGCCGCGGACTCGCACCACGAAGCCAGTCTGCCAATCATTAAAGAACGTGGCGTGGCGCTCGAATTCCATGCCTGGACGCCCGCGACGTCGATGAAAATCGGCCATCACAAGATTGCCGAGCCCACCTCGGGGCGCGTGGTGCTGCCCGAGCTGCTGTTCGTGCCCTGCGTGGGTTTCGACTCGGACGGCTACCGCCTCGGCTACGGCGGCGGCTATTACGACCGCACGCTGGCCGGCTGGCCGGCGGCGCACAAGCCGATCACGGTCGGCATCGCCTACGAAGCGTGCCGCACCGACACGCTGGAACGCGAGGCGCATGACATTGCGCTCGATCTGATCGTCACGGAGGCGGGGTTTCATCCGGCGCTGCCGGGCTGAACGCGGATGCGCGGCGTGCGACGCGCCGGCGCTTGCGCGGTGTCTCCTCGTTACAGCGAAGCCGCCGCGCGCGCCGCCGTGTCGTACAGGCCCGACGCATTGCGCATCAACTGCGCGGCCTCGCCGATCTGCTGGTTGGTCAGGCCGCTTTCCTTGAGCGTCGATATCAGGCAGTTTTCGCGCACCTCGCGATACTTCAGGCATAGTTCGCGCCCCGCGTCGGTTGCGGAAAAGAACACTTCCTTGCCGGTCTTTTCGCTTTTTACGTACCCTCTAGCTACGAGCTTTTTCAACGCGTACGTCGCGACGTGCGTGTCCTCGATGTTCAGCACGAAGCAGATGTCCGCGAGCTTCTTGCGGCGTTCGCGATGGCTCACGTGATGCAGCAGCGACACCTCGATCGCGGTCATGTCCTTGTCGCCGGCCGCCGACATGCAGCGCACCATCCAGCGGTTGAACGCATTGCCCGCCATGATCAGCGCGTATTCGAGTTCCGAGAGTTCCGCGCTGCTCTCGGAGACGAGATGTTCCGACGAAACGATCTTGGTGGGATGACGCGTCATACGAGGTTCCCGTGACGAAAATGGGCTGGAAAAGTGTCGCAAGTGTACGACGATGCTCGCCGCCGACGAGCCTGGCAAAAACGCTTATTGGTAAATCGTCAATATTTTATTGATAATGTACGCTCCAAACGTCGCCGACTCCGTGCCGCGCTGTCCGCCTCATCCTCCGACTCGATCCGGGCCGCCCAGTCATGAGCCAACCACGAATTTTTCCCCTCGGCGATGCCGCGCTCGTCTGCGAAGCACCGCCGCCCGCCACGCTGGAGTGCCAGCAGCGCGTGTGGGCTGCGGCCGAAGCCGCGCGCGACTGGCCGCAGGTGCTCGAAGTCGTGCCCGGCATGAACAATCTGACGCTCGTGTTCGACCCGCTCTCGACCGACGCCGACTCGCTCGGCGAGCAGTTGCTGACGGCCTGGAACGCAGCGGCCGAAGCCGTCGCGCCCGGGCGCGACGTCGAGATTGCAGTGCAGTACGGCGGCGCATTCGGCCCCGATCTGCAGGCGGTCGCCGAATATACGGGCTTGAGCGCGCGCGAGGTCGTCGAACGTCATGCGGGCGGCGTCTACGTGGTGTTCTTTCTCGGCTTCCAGCCCGGCTTCGCCTATATGGGTGGGCTCGACACCGCGCTGCACACGCCGCGCCGCGCGTCGCCGCGGCTCGAGGTGCCGGCGGGCTCGGTCGGCATCGGCGGCGAGCAGACTGGCATCTATCCGGCGGTGTCGCCGGGCGGCTGGCAGCTGATCGGCCGCACCGAGGTGCCGCTGTTCGATCCGGCGCGCCGTCCGCCCACGCTGCTGCAACCCGGCGACCGGGTGCGCTTCACGATCGCGGGGATGCACGCATGATCGACGTGATCCGCGCGGGTCTCCAGACCACGATCCAGGACCTCGGCCGCCACGGCTATCGGCATCTCGGCGTCGCGATGGGGGGGGCGCTCGACCGGCTGTCGCTCGAAGTCGGCAACCGGCTGGTCGGCAACCGCCCCGACGCGGCCGGCCTCGAAATCACCTTCGGCCCGACCGCGCTGCGCTTTTTGCGCGCGACGCGCGTCGCGATCACCGGCACCGAGTTCGGCGCGACGCTCGACGGCAAACCCGTCTATTCGTATTGGAGTCTGCCCGTGCAGGCCGGCCAGGAGCTCGTGCTGCACGCGGCGAAGCGCGGCATGCGCGGCTATGTCTGCGTGGCGGGCGGCATCGACGTGCTGCCGATGCTCGGCTCGCGCAGCACCGACCTTGCCGGCCATTTCGGCGGACTCGGCGGCCGCGCGCTCAACGACGGCGACCGTCTGCCGGTCGGCGCGCCGCAGCAGCGCGGCCACCTCGGCTTCACGCCCGAGGCGCCCGAGTTCGGCGTGAAGGCGCCCGCCTGGTGCAAGTTCGTGCTGGTCAACGAGCCGCTGCGGCGCGGTCGTCATCCGACGGGCGTGCCGTGGGCCATACCGATCCGCGTGCTGCGCGGCCCCGAATACGACAGCTTCACCGCGGATGCACAGCAGTCGTTCTGGTCCGACGAGTGGCTCGTGACGCCGAACAGCAACCGCATGGGCTATCGCCTTGCCGGCACCGAGCTGAAGCGCACGCACAAGACTGACCTGCTGTCGCACGCGGTACTGCCCGGCACGATCCAGGTGCCCCCGAACGGTCAGCCGATCGTGCTGATGAGCGACGCGCAGACCACCGGCGGCTATCCGAAGATCGGCGCGGTGATTCAGGCCGATCTGTGGAAGCTCGCGCAGGTGCGCCTGAACGGTGCTGTCCGTTTCATCCCGACGACGCCCTACGAAGCGCGCCAGGCTTTGCTGGAAGAACGCACGTATCTGCGGCAGATCGATGCCGCGATCGCGATGCATGAAGAGCGTTGCGCGCGCCGGGTGGCGCTCGCGGCGCTGTGACACTGAGTAAAGGAATCCCCATGGAAATCGATCTGAACGCCGATCTCGGCGAAGGCTGCGGCTCCGACGAGGCGCTGCTCGACCTCGTGAGCTCGGCCAACATCGCATGCGGCTGGCATGCGGGCAGCCCCAACGCGATGCGCGACTGCGTGCGCTGGGCCGTGCAGAAAGGCGTGTCGATCGGCGCGCATCCGAGCTTCAACGATCCCGAGAATTTCGGCCGCAAGGAAATGGAGCTGCCGGCGGGCGAGATCTACGCGGGCGTGCTGTATCAGCTCGGCGCGCTGTCGGCGATCGCGCAGGCCGAGGGCGGGCGCATCGCGCATGTGAAGCCGCACGGCGCACTGTACAACCAGGCCGCGCGCGACGCGAAGATCGCTGACGCGATCGTCTCCGCGGTGCACGATTTCGATCCGTCTGTCGCGGTGTTCGCACTCGCCAACAGCGGGCTCGTGAGCGCCGCGCGCAACGCGGGCCTGACCGCGATCGAGGAAGTGTTCGCCGACCGCGGCTATCGCGCCGACGGCTCGCTCGTGCCGCGCAAGGAGCCGGGCGCGCTGCTCGACGACGAGGACGAAGTGCTCGCGCGCACGCTCGTGATGATCCGCGAGCAACGCGTGAAGGCCGTCGACGGACAGTGGGTGCCGTTGAACGCGCAGACCATCTGCCTGCACGGCGACGGCCCGCATGCGCTGGCGTTCGCGCGACGCATTCGCGGCGCGCTCGCCGACGCAGGCATCGAAGTGCATGCGGCGAGCGCCGCGCGCGTTTGAGCGTTCGCAACACCGCCGTCCACACCGCGCGCGTCTAGCCGATCCAGCGCGCGTGACCGATCCAGCGCCCCGCTTCCCCGCGGGGCGTTCGCCAGCTGGGGCATCGATTGCGATGCCCGCTGCAAACCCACGGGTGCCGACACACGCGGATCCGCGGGGCAGGTAAAGAGAGTTCGACGCGGCCGCAGAGCCGCGGCAGCAAGCCGGCGCATGAAGCCGCACGCGCCGGTTCATAACGGCCGCTACCCGCGGCGAAATTGAATGACCTCCTGGAGATCCTGATGCAGACAACTGTCAGTCTATGGCCGCTCATCGGTGTGGCCGTCATCATCGTCGGCTTTCTGTTGCGCTTCAATCCGATGCTGATCGTGGCCGTCGCGGCGATCGTCACCGGTTTCGCCGCGCAATTCCCGCCGGAAAAAATCCTCGCGCTGATCGGCACCGGCTTCATCAAGACGCGCAACATCCCGCTGATCATCCTGCTGCCGCTCGCGGTGATCGGCCTGCTCGAACGGCATGGCCTGCGCGAACGCGCGCAGGCGTGGATCAGCAGCATCAAGGCGGCGACCGCCGGACGTCTGTTGATCGTCTATCTGCTCGTGCGCGAGCTGACCGCCGCGGTCGGCTTGACCGGGCTCGGCGGCCATCCGCAGATGGTGCGTCCGCTGATCGCGCCGATGGCCGAGGGCGCGACCGAGAACCGCTTCGGCAAGATCAGCGACGCGGTGCGCTTCCGGCTGCGCGCGTTCTCGGCCGCAACCGACAACGTCGGCCTCTTTTTCGGCGAGGACATCTTCGTCGCGTTCGGCGCGATCGTGCTGATGACGACTTTCCTGAAGGAAGCGGGCATCGTCGTCGAGCCGATTCACGTCGCCGTGTGGGGCATTCCGACCGCGATCAGCGCGTTCATCGTGCATGGTTTCCGGCTCTGGCTGCTCGACCGCCGGCTCGAGCGTGAATTGCGCGGCAAGGCGCCGGGCGGCACTTCGACCGCGAAGGCGACCGCCGCATCGACGCCGTCGTCGGCCACGCGTGCTACCGGAGACGAAGCATGACCTTCACGATCACCTATCTGTTCTGGTTGCTCGGCATCGTGCTGCTGATCGTCGGCGGCATGATCGTCACGGACCGCGAGCATCCGCGCCGCCTCACCGCGGGCGGCTTCTGGATTCTTTACGCGCTGATCTTCCTGATCGGCGACCGGCTGCCGCCGGCCGTGGTCGGCGTCGCGGTGGTCGCGATGGCGCTGATCGCGGGCTTCGGCGGCGTCACCGCGGGCAAGCCGAAGACGCTGTCGCTCGAAGCACGTCAGGCGAGCGCCGCGCGACTGCGCAACAAGCTGTTCGTGCCCGCGCTGACGATTCCGGTCGTCACCGTGATCATCACGCTCGCGGCAAGCCATCTCGTGTTCGGCGGTGTGCCGTTGATCCAGAAGGCCAACGTCACGCTGATCGGCTTCGGTCTCGGTTGCGTGATCGCGCTCGCGATCGCCTGTGTGATCACGCGCGACACGGTTGGTCAGTCGATGAAGGAAGCGCGCCGCCTCGTCGATGCGCTGTCGTGGGCCGCGGTGCTGCCGCAGATGCTCGGCATGCTCGGTCTGGTGTTTTCGGACGCGGGCGTCGGCAAGGCGGTCGCGCACGTGACCACGTCGTATATCAGCCTCGAGTACCGCTTCGTCGCGGTGGCCGTGTACTGCGTCGGCATGGCGCTGTTCACGATGGTGATGGGCAACGGCTTCGCCGCGTTTCCGGTGATGACGGGCGGCGTCGGCGTGCCGATCCTCGTCGGCGTGTTCCACGGCAACCCGGCCGTGATGGTCGCGATCGGCATGTTCTCCGGCTACTGCGGCACGCTGATGACGCCGATGGCCGCGAACTTCAACATGGTGCCGGCTGCGCTGCTCGAATTACCCGACAAGAATGCGGTGATCAAGGCGCAGATTCCGACGGCGTTGACGCTGCTGGTGATCAATATCTTTCTGTTGAATTTCTTGATGTTTCTGTAGCGGCGTTTATATCGACGAGGTGCTGCCCATCTGACGCAGTACCTCGCCGCCCGAAAGCTGTTGATGTTGAATCAACGGCGGTGCATATGACGCAAATAACCAACGATCGCTAAAAGAGAAACGGCCAACATCAGCGAGACAAAAAAACTGACGCCCACGGCGATGATCGCCTTCCTGTCAGTCGCTTGCGGAATATTTCTGACGAAGCTAACAGGCACTGGATCCAGCACGAGTCGGACTCCTCCGAGAAATGCGCGAGAGGATCGCCTCCCCGGCCTCTGTCTGACAGCCCGAAAGCGCAACAAGGCCTCCAAGAGGCAACCGCGCTCCCCTTCAGAATGCTCCCCGATCTGCCGTACTCCAGTGCTGAGCCTGCATGACCCCCCTATTTCAGCGCGCAGGTCATGCATAACCAGTAAAAGGAGACAAAGTGCAGAAGCCCCACCTCACGATCAGGATTCGGATCCTGCTGATCTTCGGCAGTTGCGTCGCGCTGACCTTCCTCGCCGGCCTCGCGGGCCTCATCGGGCTGTCCCAGTTGAGCGGGGACGCGGCGTCGGCCAGCCGCACGTGGTTCACGGCGCTGATCGCGATGGCCTGGCTCAGCACGGCGATCGCGCTATACGGTGGTCTGCAGTTGCATCGGATCGTGTGCGGCGGCCTGATCCGGCAGCGCAGAAAATTCGAGGAGATCACCGAGACGCTCGACGTGTCGAGGCGCGCGGCGAGCCCGCGCATGGACGAATTCGGCCGCGGCGCCGTCGCGTTCGACGCGCTGTTGCGTCGTATCGAGGAAAGCATCGTAGTCGTGCGTGCCTCCACCGATTCGGTCAGCACCGCGACGCGCGAGATCGCGGCCGGCAATCTCGATCTGTCCGCGCGCACCGAGGAGCAGGCCGCGTCGCTCGAACAAACCGCGGCGAGCATGACGCAGCTCACGGAAACCGTGAAGCACAACGCCGACAACGCGCGTCAGGCGAATACGCTCGCCACCAACGCCGCGAGCATGGCCTCGAGCGGCAACGACGCGGTCCAGGCGATGGCCGCGACGATCGGCCGGATCAGCGGCAGCTCGAGCAAGATCTCGGAGATCACCGGCGTGATCGAGGGCATCGCGTTCCAGACCAACATCCTCGCGTTGAACGCGGCGGTCGAAGCCGCGCGCGCCGGCGAGCAGGGACGCGGCTTCGCGGTCGTCGCGAGCGAGGTGCGCAGCCTCGCGCAACGTTCGGCGGCGGCGGCGAAGGAGATCAAGGAACTGATCGGCTCGTCGGTTTCGATGATCCGCGACGGCTCGACGCAGGCCGTCGAAGTCAGCACCGTAATGGGCCACGTCACGACGGTGATTCGCCAGGTGTCGGACATCGTCGGCGAAATCGCGGCCGCGTCCGAAGAGCAGAGCCGCGGCATCGAGCAGGTCAACCAGGCCGTCAACCAGATGGACGAAGTGACCCAACAGAACGCGGCGCTCGTCGAACAGGCGGCCGCCGCGGCGCAGTCGCTCGAAGAGCAGGCGGCGAAGCTGGCCGGCGTGGTGTCGGCGTTCAAGGTCGGTAACGGTGAGCCGTCGACGGCGCGTGGCGTCACGCCGCAGATGCCGAAGAAGCGCGCGCCTGCTTCGCCGGCAACGCGCACCGCGCCGCCCTCCGCCCTGCCCGCTGCGCGCGACAATGCGCAGCCGAAATCGGCGCCGCTGCCAGCTGTCAATAGAAACGCCCCCGCCAAAACGCCGGCCGCGAAGCTCGAACCGGCGGTCTCGACGTCGTCCGACGCCGACTGGCAAACCTTCTGATCGATCCCGCCGCTACGGCCGCAGTCTCGAACCGACTCAACCCGCCTCAACCACGAAGCCGTGCTGCCGCAACAACTGCAGCACGCCCTTCGGCCCACCCAGATGCAGCGCGCCGATCGCGACGAACAGCGGCTTGTTCGGCGCGGCGAGCTGCAGCATTCTCGCGACGAAGCGGCGATTGCGCTCGTAGACGATCCGGTTGTCGATCGAATTGGAGACGCGCGGGTCGCGCGCGAGCTTCTCCGATTTAGCAGCCTGCCACGCGGCGATCGCATCGGCATCGCCGACCCGCCACAGCCGGTGCAGCGTGCGCACGTCCTCGACGTTCTGCGCGGGCGTCTGCACCAGATCCTGCGCGAGCATCTCCCGCTGCTGCGCGGCCGACAGTCCGGTGAACGCGCGCATCTGTTGCGCGAGCGTTTCGAGTCCGACGATCTTGCCGCGCGTCTTCAGATAGACGTTCTGCAATTGCGCTTCGGTGCCGTATTCCGTTTGCAGACCCGCAGACAGCGAGTCGTAGGTCTCGACCACCAGCGACGCGAGCCACGGCCGCATTTTTTTGATCGCATCGAGCGCGGCCGGGTTGCCGCGCAGCCGCAACGCGAGCTTGTGCCACAGCGGCTCGGGCAGCAGACGCGGCAGGCAGTCGTGCTTGCATACGCCGTACTTCGACACGTCGTCCTGCGACACCAGCAGCTCGTCGGGCGACAGTTCGAGCGCGAGCGTCGGCGACGCGGCGAGCGCCGCGAGGATCGGCGCGCGGAACGGCTGCCCCGCCGGATAGTCGGCGGGATCGCCGACGTGCAGCGTGCCGAGCACGTAGATCGTCGTACTGCCGCGCGTCGCGACATAGAACGGCATGCGCGCCGGTTGCAGACGCACCGGTCCGCTCGCGGTGGTGCCGGGGACCGGAGGCGGCGCAATCGACGGCGGTGGCGTGGCTGGCACCGTGACGGCAGGACGGGCCGCCTGGGCTGGCGCCTTGGCCGCCGCGCCGGCCGCGTGAGCGATGCAGGGTACGGCCGCGCCGACCGACAGCGCGCAGCCTACGCGAAATAAAGCGGACAGCGACGCGGGAAGAAATACGGAGAAAAAGGCGCGCGCGAGCGCATGAACAAACGCGCAGAGAAACGTGCGAAAAAACTTGCCGGCGAACCTTCCAGCAAATGCGCCGCAGGGCGCGGCGCCTCCCAGCGCACGCGCCCCGCGGCGCCGCACGAAGGCGGCTATCCAGCCGCCCTCACACAAGCGGCGCGCAAGACGACGCGCCGCCATCACATCAGGCATCCACGTCCCCCACCTCTTCAGCGCGGTGACAGGAGACCAGGCGGCCATCCACTTCTCGCAGCTTCGGCTCCTCGCTGCGGCAGCGGTCGATCACGTACGGGCAGCGCTGATGGAACGTGCAGCCCGACGGCGGATTCAGCGGCGACGGCATTTCGCCTTGCAGCTTGATCTTGATCGTGCGGTCGGCCTCGAAGATCGACGGGGTCGCCGACATCAGCGCGCGCGTGTACGGATGGCGCGGCTTCGAGAAGATGCGCTGCTTGTCGCCGAGTTCAGCGACGCCGCCGAAGTACATGACCATCACGTCGTCGGCGATATGCTCGACCACCGACAGGTTGTGCGAGATGAACACGTAGCTCGTCTTGAACTCGTCCTGCAGGTCCATGAACAGGTTCAGGATCTGCGCCTGGATCGAGACGTCGAGCGCCGAGACCGGTTCGTCGGCGACCACGATCTGCGGATCGAGGATCATCGCGCGCGCGATCGCCACACGCTGACGCTGGCCGCCGGAGAACATGTGCGGATAGCGCTTCGCGTGCTCGGGCCGCAGGCCGACCGTGCGCATCATCTGCGCGATGCGCTCGGCGCGCTCGGTCGCGCTCATCTGCGTGTTGATCGCGAGCGGTTCGCCGAGCGTCTGCTCGACGGTCTTGCGCGGATTGAGCGACGCAAACGGGTTCTGGAACACCATCTGCACGCGGCGCCTGAGCGCCGCGATCTTCTCGTGATTCGCGCCGGCCACGTCCTCGCCGTCGATCAGCAGGCGGCCCGCGCTCGGCGTTTCGATCATCGTCAGCTGACGCGCGAGCGTCGACTTGCCGCAGCCGGACTCGCCGACTACCGCCAGCGTCTTGCCGCGCTCGAGCGCGAACGACACGCCGTTCAGCGCCTTCACCGTGCCGTGCGCGAACATGCCGCGCTTGACCGTGTAGTAGCGCGCGAGCTGGTCGGCGACGAGCACGTGATCGCCAGTACGATCCGACTGGCGACGGGTTTCGGGTACTGCGCTCATCGGGCGCCTCCTTGCGTGTGAACGTTGGCGTCCTTCTCGAGGTTCAGCGGCTTGATGCAGCGCACGCGCGTGAGCTCGGCGTGCGCGGGCAGCGGCGCGAGCGCGGGGCGGGCCTTCATGCAGTCGTCGACCACGTACTTGCAGCGCGGCGCGAACAGACACCCCTTGGGCCGGTCGTCGCGCCCCGGCACCATGCCCGGCAGCGCCGCGAGCCGCACCGCGCCGACGTTGTGCTCGGGAATCGCAGCCAACAGCGCTTCCGTGTACGGATGATGAGGCGCGGCGAAGATGTCCGGCACCTTGTTCGTCTCGATCACCTCGCCCGCGTACATCACGGCGACGCGCTGCGCGACCTCGGACACCACGGCCAGATCGTGCGAAATCAGCACGAGCGCCATGCCGCGTTCCTTCTGCAGGCGCATCAGCAATTCCATGATCTGCGCCTGGATCGTCACGTCGAGCGCGGTGGTCGGCTCGTCGGCGATCAGCAGCTTCGGGTTGCAGGCGATCGCCATCGCGATCATCACGCGCTGGTTCATGCCGCCCGACATCTGATGCGGAAACGAGCCGATACGGTTCTTCGCGTCCGGAATGCCGACCTGATCGAGCAGTTCGAGCGCGCGTTTGTCTAGCGCGCCGCCGCGCAGGCCCTCGTGCAGCTTCAGCACTTCCTTGATCTGATAGCCGACCGTGTAGCTCGGGTTCAGGCTCGTCAGCGCGTCCTGGAACACCATCGCGATGTCCTTGCCGATGATCTTGCGGCGTTCCCTCGCGGAGGCCTTCAGCAGGTTCTTGCCGTCGAACGTGATTTCGTCGGCGGAGACCTTGCCGGGCGCGTCGATCAGGCCCATCAGCGCCATCATCGTCACGCTCTTGCCCGAGCCCGATTCGCCGACCACGCCGACCACTTCACCGGCCGCCACGTCGAGATTGATGCGGTCGACCGCCGGCAGGCCGCCGAAGTTGACCGCGAGATTGCGGATGGTCAATAGATTGCTCATGATCAGGCCATCCGTTTCAGTTTGGGGTCGAGCGCGTCACGCAGCCCGTCGCCGAGCAGGTTGATCGCAAGCACCGAGATCAGGATGGACAGGCCGGGCATCGTGACGATCCACCATGCGCTGTCGATGTAATCGCGCGCCGACGCGAGCATCGCGCCCCACTCCGCCGACGGCGGCTGCACGCCGAGGCCGAGGAAGCCGAGCGCGGCGGCATCGAGAATCGCCGACGAAAAGCCAAGGGTTGCCTGCACGATCAGCGGCGCCGTGCAGTTCGGCAGCACCTGCGAGAACATCAGCCGCAACGTGCTCGCACCCGCGACGCGTGAAGCGGTCACATACTCCTTCTGCAACTCGCCCTGGGCGGACGCGCGCGTCAGACGCACATAGCCCGGCAGCGCGACGATCGCGATCGCGAGCATCGTGTTGACGAGACCCGGACCGATGATCGCGACCACCGCGACCGCGAGCAGCAGCGACGGCAGCGCGAGCAGCACGTCCATGATGCGCATGATCGGCGTGTCGGCCCATTTCTCGAAGAACGCGGCGACGAGGCCGAGCACGACGCCCGGAATCAGCGCGAGGACCACCGAGACGAAACCGATCCAGAACGACAGCCGCGCGCCGTACATCAGACGCGAAAGGATGTCGCGGCCCGCTTCGTCGGTGCCGAGAATGAACTTCCAGTTGCCGCCGTCGAGCCACGCCGGCGGGATCTTCACGGAGTCGCGGTATTGCTCGATCGGGCTGTGCGGCGCGATCAGCGGCGCGAAGATCGCGATGAAGACCAGCACCAGCACGATGATGCCCGCGCCGACCGCACCGCGGTTGCGCGAGAAGTTCGCCCAGAATTCGCGTGCCGCGATGCCGCGGCCGCTCGGCGGGGTAACCGCTTGGGGGACGGTGTTTTGGATATCAGCCATCGTGATTTACCTCGTATGGCGAATGCGCGGGTTGAGCACGCCGTACAGCAGATCGACGACGAGGTTCACGACGATCACCAGCGTGGCGATCAACAGGATACCGCCCTGCACGACCGGATAATCGCGCCGGCCGATCGCGTCGATCAGCCACTTGCCGATGCCCGGCCATGAAAACAGCGTTTCGGTCAGCACCGCGCCCGCAAGCAGTGTGCCGACCTGCAGGCCGATCACGGTGACGACCGGAATCAGCGCATTGCGCAGCGCATGCACGACGATCACGCGTCCCGGCGACAGCCCCTTCGCGCGCGCGGTGCGGATGTAGTCCTCGCGCAGCACTTCGAGCATCGACGAGCGCGTCATGCGCGCGACGACCGCGAGCGGAATCGTGCCGAGCACGATCGCCGGCAGGATCAGGTGACTGAGCGCGGATTTGAACGCGCCTTCGTCGGTGGACATCAGCGAGTCGATGAGCATGAAGCCGGTCACGTGCGGAATGTCGTATTCGACCGCGATGCGGCCCGACACCGGCGTCAAGCCGAGCTTGACCGAGAACACCATGATGAGGATCAAGCCCCACCAGAAGATCGGCATCGAGTAGCCGGTCAGGGCGGTGCCCATCACGCCGTGATCGACCACCGTGCCGCGCCTCAGCGCCGCGAACACGCCCGCCGGCAGGCCGACGATCAGCGCGAACAGCATCGCGCAGAACGATAGTTCGACGGTGGCGGGAAAGCGCGCGAGGAATTCGCCCATCACGCTCGTGTTGGTGATGATCGAAGTGCCGAGGTCGCCGTGCACGGCGCGCACGATGTAGTGGAAGTACTGCATTGGCAAGGGCTCGTCGAGCCCGAGGCGGTGCATCGCGGCCGCATGCATGGCCGGATCGACGCCGCGCTCGCCCATCATCACTTCGATGGGGTCGCCCGGGATCAGGTGAATCAGCGCGAACGCGAGGATCGTGATGCCGATGAACGTCGGTATCACCATGCCGATGCGGCGCAAAACGAAGCGGAACATGGTTCGCTCCCATGGTACTGGTGATGAAAAAACGCAACCGGCGACGAGGGCTCGTGACCCCGGTCGCCGGACCATTTCGACCAGTTTTCTAACCGTGCGAAAAGTGTACTGTGTTGCGACGTACTGTATTGCGGCCTACTGCGCGAACTTTACGATTACTTGACGCTGACGCCGTCGAAGCGCGCGTAGCCGAGCGGTTCGATGCGCATGTCGACCACCTTCTTGCTGACCGGCTGATAGACGGTCGAGTGCGCGATCGGCGAGAACGGCAGTTGCTGCGCGAAAATACGCTGCGCGTCGCCGTAGATCTTCGTGCGCGTCGCCACATCCGAAGTCGTGCGGCCCTTCTGGATCAGATCGTCGAACGGCTTGTAGCACCACTTCGAGAAGTTGTTGCCGTTGATCGCCTCGCAGCCGAGCAGCGTGCCGAGCCAGTTGTCCGGATCGCCGTTGTCGCCGGTCCAGCCGATCAGCATCGTGTCGTCTTCGCCCGCGTGCGCGCGCTTGATGTACTCACCCCATTCGTACGTGACGATCTTCGCCTTCACGCCGATCTTCGCCCAGTCCGCCTGGATCATTTCCGCCATCAGTCGCGCGTTCGGGTTGTACGCGCGCTGCACCGGCATCGCCCACAGCGTAAGGTCGAAGCCGTTCGGGTAGCCCGCCTTCGCGAGCAGATCCTTCGCCTTGGCCGGATCGTACGAGGCGGCCGGCAGATTCTTGACGAACGACCATTGCGTCGGCGGCATCGGGTTCGTCGCGAGCTGGCCCGCGCCCTGGTAGACCGATTCGATGATCGCCTTCTTGTTGATCGCCATGTCGAGCGCCTGGCGCACTTCGAGCTTGTCGACCGGCTTGTGCGTCACGTTGTACGCGAGATAGCCGAGGTTGAAGCCCGGTTGCGACGGCATGTCGATATTCGGCTCGGCCTTCAGCGGCGCGATGTCGGCCGGGCGCGGATAGCTCATCACCTGGCATTCGTCGCGCTTGATCTTCTGCACGCGCACGCCGGCATCCGGCGTGATCGAGAAGATCAGCTTCGAGATCTTCACCGCGCCCGGCTTCCAGTAGTCGGGATTGCCGTCGAAGCGGATCGTCGCGTCCTTCGTGTAGCTGCGGAAGATGAACGGACCGGTGCCCACCGGGTACTGATTGATGTCGGCGGCCTTGCCTGCCTTGAGCAGCTGATCCGCATATTCAGCCGACAGGATCGACGCGTATTCCATCGCCAGATTCTGGATGAACGGCGCGTTGACTTCCTTCAGCGTGAACTTGACCGTGTACGGGTCGACTTTCTCGACGCTCGTGATCAGCTTGTCGAGGCCCATGTCGGTGAAGTACGGGAACTGCACCGGATACGCCTTGCGGAACGGCTGGTTCGGGTCGAGCATGCGCTGGAACGAGAAGACCACGTCGTCCGCGTTGAATTCGCGCGTCGGCTTGAAGAACGAGGTGGTCTGGAACTTCACGCCATGACGCAGATGGAACGTGTAGGTCTTGCCATCGGGCGACACGTCCCACTTCTCCGCGAGGCCAGGCTCGACCTTGGTGCCGCCGCGTTCGAACTCGACGAGGCGGTTATAGACGGTGAACGTGTTGGCCGTGAAGTCGACGCCCGTCGTGTATTGGGCCGGATCGAAACCCGCGGGACTGCCTTCCGAGCAGTAAACGAGGGTTTTGTTCGGGATCCCAGCGGCCTGCGCGCTCGTGACGCCAAGCAGGGATGCCGCTGCGGCAGCGACGAGCGTGGATATACGCGCGACGCGCAACAGATTGTTTTGCTTCATGTTTCCTCCAGGTTCGGGGCCGGCTTGCGCCAGCGTAGCGGGATATTACTTGAGCTTGGGCCGGCTACCAAGCGGAGCAAAATCCCTCTGTTGACGACAGGAAACACTTCGTGCAAACGTTTTGCCACGGTTGTGTCACGGGCCGGGCGGGCCCCTTCGAGCCGCCCGGCGACGAATGCGGCGCAAAAAAGCGCGCCGCGCCCGCTTATTTCACCCCAACCCCCAGGAATTGCGTCGGCCCGAACGGATCGATCTTGAAGCCTGTCACGTTCTTGCTGATCGGCTGATAGACGGTCGAATGCGCGATCGGCGTGAACGGCACCTGGTCCTTGAAGATCTCCTGCGCCTGGGTATAGGCCTTGGTGCGATCGGCCATGTTGGTGGTGCTGCGGCCCTGCTTGATCAGATCGTCGTAAGGCTTGTAGCACCACTTCGAGAAGTTGCTGCCGTTGACCGCGTCGCAACCGAGCAACACGCCGAGCCAGTTGTCAGGGTCGCCGTAGTCCCCCGTCCAGCCGATCAGCATCGCCTGATGCTCGCCGGCGTGCGCGCGGCGAATGTACTCGCCCCATTCGTACGTGACGATATTCACCTTGACGCCGATCTTCGCCCAGTCCGCCTGCAGCATTTCGGCCATCAGGCGTGCATTCGGGTTATACGGGCGCTGTACCGGCATCGCCCACAGCGTCAGCTCGAAGCCGTCGGGGTAGCCCGCCTGCTTCAGCAGCGCTTTCGCTTTGTCGACGTCGTAGGGCGCGTCCTTCAGGTTCTTGTCGTAACCCCATTGCGTCGGCGGCATCGGGTTCGTCGCGAGCTGGCCCGCGCCCTGGTAGACCGCTTCGATGATCGCCTTCTTGTTGACCGACATGTCGAGCGCGCGGCGCACGAGCACGTTGTCGAGCGGCTTTTTGGTCGTGTTGTACGCGATATAGCCGAGGTTGAAGCCCACTTCGCTTGGCATCGCGAGCGACGCATCGGCCTTCACGGTGGGGATGTCGGCCGGGCGCGGATAGGACATCACCTGGCATTCGCCGCGCTTCAACTTTTGCAGGCGCACGGCCGGATCGACCGTGATCGCGAAGATCAGCTTGCCGAGCTTCGCGACGCCCGGCTTCCAGTAGTCGGGATTGCCGTCGAAGCGGATCGTGTCGTCCTTCGTATAGCTGCGGAAGATGAACGGACCGGTGCCGACCGGGTACTGGTTGATGTCGGACGCCTTGCCCGCCTTGAGCAACTGATCCGTGTATTCAGCCGACAGGATCGACGCGAACGGCATCGCGATCTGCTGCAGGAACGGCGCGTCGACTTCCTTCAGCGTGAAGCGCACCGTGTACGGATCGACCTCCTCGATTTTGGCGATGTTCTTCGCGAGACCGAGGTCGTTGAAATACGGGAAATTGACCGGATACGCCTTGCGGAACGGGTTCTCGAGATCGAGCATGCGTTCGTAGGTGAACACGACGTCGTCCGCGTTGAATTCGCGGGTCGGCTTGAAGTACGACGTGGTCTGGAATTTGACGCCGTGGCGCAGATGGAACGTATAGGTGAGGCCGTCGGGCGACACGTCCCACTTTTCGGCGAGTCCTGGCTCGATGTCCGTGCTGCCGTGCGCAAATTCGACGAGCCGGTTATAGACCGTGTACGAGCCGGCGCTGAATTCGACGCTGGTCGTGTATTGCGCGGTATCGAAGCCCGCCGGGCTGCCTTCGGAGCAGAACACCAGCGTCTTGTCGGGCAGCGTGGCCGCCTGCGACGCGGCGGGCGCGAGGCCGCTCGTGGCGACCGCGAGCGCGGCGAGAGCCGGCAGGCAGAACTGGTGAAGCGCGAACAGCCGGTGTGTCGCAGTCTTTCTTGTCACTGTCATATCGTCCTCCGCACAGCAGCCGGGTTAGCTGCGTTTCGATGATAGACAGCCCAAAAATGAGCTTCAACAGGGACTTACCACGCTATTTGGGACAAATTTGCGACCCATGCCAGACTGGCGGGGACCGCGCGGCCGTTGCGGCCGCGCGGGCATCGCAATTACACCGCGAGCCGTTCGCAGATCGCCTTGGTCGACGTGGCCGCGTTCAGCGTATAGAAGTGCAGACCGGGCACCTTCGCATCGACGAGCCGTTGACACAGAGCCGTCACCACGTCGAGCCCGAACGCGCGGATCGACTCGCGGTCGTCGCCGAAGCTCTCCAGCCGGCGCGCGATCCAGCGCGGCACTTCGGCGCCGCACATTTCGGAGAAGCGCATCAGCTGCGAAAAGTTCGTGATCGGCATGATGCCGGGCACGATCGGCACGTCGACGCCGAGCTGGCGCGCATCGTCGACGAAACGGAAGTACGCGTCCGCGTTGAAGAAGTACTGCGTGATCGCCGAGTTCGCGCCGGCTTTCACCTTGCGCGCGAAGTTTTCGAGATCGTGACGCGGCGAGCGCGACTGCGGATGGTATTCCGGATAACCCGCCACCTCGATCCAGAACCAGTCGCCGAACTCGGCACGGATGAAGCTGACGAGCTCCGACGCATAGCGCAGCTCGCCGACCGCGCCCATGCCCGAGGGCAGATCGCCGCGCAGCGCGACGATATGGCGGATGCCGTGCGAGCGGTACTCGTTGAGGATCGCGCGCAGGCTGTCCTTCGACGAGCCGATGCACGACAGATGCGGCGCCGCCTCGAGCCCTTCCTTCGCCATGTCGACGACGGTATCGAGCGTGCCTTGCTGGGTCGAGCCGCCGGCGCCGAACGTGACGGACACGAACTTCGGTTTGAGCGGCACGAGTTCCGCGCGCGTCGCGCGCAGTTTGTCGATGCCTTCCTGCGTTTTCGGCGGGAAGAATTCGAATGAGAGTTCGATCGGATTCATAGTCAAAAAGGTCAACCGAGACTGCGGTTGCCGAAAATGAGCGCGGACAGTAGCCACGACACGATGCTGTACAGGATCGAGCCGAAGAACGCCGACCAGAAACCCGACACCTCGAAGCCCTTCAGCAGCGACGCGCACAGCCAGAAGCACAGCGCATTGACGACCAGAATGAAGAGTCCGAGCGTGAGGATCGTGACGGGCAGCGTCAGCAGGATCAGCAGCGGCCGCAGCAGCGTATTGATGAGGCCGAGCACGATCGCGACGATCAGCGCGGTACCGAAACTACGGATATGGATCGACGGAACGATGTAGGTGATGATCAGCAGCGCGAGCGCGTTGATGAGCCAGGTCAGCAGCACGGTCATGTAGAACTCCTTGTAAGCACCTGTGCGGAGAAGATGTCCAGCAAACGAAAAGCCGCGCTGGCGAACAAAGCGGCGCATTGCGCGCCGCCCCGGGATCGGACCGTCAAGCTTTTACCGCCGCCCGCGTGGCCGGGCGCGCGAACGCGCGCATCGAGCCGCGGACGGCCGCGTGCTTAATAGCGGTAGTGGTTCGGCTTGAACGGACCGTTCCTGTCGACGCCGATGTAGCCGGCCTGCGCGTCGGACAGCACGGTCAGGTTCGCGCCGATGCGCGCCAGATGCAGACGCGCGACCTTCTCGTCGAGATGCTTCGGCAGCACGTACACCTTGTTTTCGTACTTCGCGCCCTGCGTGAACAGTTCGATCTGCGCGAGCGTCTGGTTCGTGAACGAGTTCGACATCACGAACGACGGGTGGCCCGTCGCGCAGCCGAGGTTCACGAGGCGGCCTTCGGCCAGCAGGATCACGCGCTTGCCGTCCGGGAAAATGATGTGGTCGACTTGCGGCTTGATGTTTTCCCACTGGTACTGACGGGTCGACGCGACGTCGATTTCCGAGTCGAAGTGGCCGATGTTGCAGACGATCGCGTTATGACGCATCGCCTTCATGTGATCGTGGTTGATCACGTGGTAGTTGCCGGTCGCGGTCACGAAGATGTCGGCCTTGTCGGCCGCGTATTCCATCGTCACGACGCGGTAGCCTTCCATCGCCGCTTGCAGCGCGCAGATCGGATCGATTTCGGTGACCCACACGGTCGCGCCCAGACCGCGCAGCGATTGCGCGCAGCCCTTGCCGACGTCGCCGTAACCGGCCACGACCGCGATCTTGCCCGCGATCATCACGTCGGTCGCGCGCTTGATGCCGTCGACGAGCGACTCGCGGCAGCCATACAGGTTGTCGAACTTCGACTTCGTGACCGAGTCGTTGACATTGATGGCCGGGAACGGCAGGCGGCCTTCCTTTTCCATCTGGTACAGACGGTGCACGCCGGTGGTGGTTTCTTCGGTGACGCCCTTGATTGCCGCGAGGCGCTTCGAGTACCACGTCGGGTCGATCTCGAGGTGCGCGGCGATCGACTTGTACAGCGCGACTTCTTCTTCGTTGGTCGGCCTGGCGATCACCGAGCGGTCTTTTTCGGCCTTCGAACCGAGGATCAGAAGCAGCGTCGCGTCGCCGCCGTCGTCGAGGATCATGTTGGCGAACTCGCCGTTCGGCCATTCGAAAATGCGGTGCGAGAACTCCCAGTATTCATCGAGCGATTCGCCCTTGAACGCGAACACCGGCGTGCCGGCCTGCGCGATCGCGGCGGCGGCATGGTCCTGAGTCGAGAAGATGTTGCACGAGGCCCAGCGTACGTCCGCGCCGAGCGCGGTCAGCGTCTCGATCAGCACGCCGGTCTGGATCGTCATGTGCAGCGAACCGGCGACGCGCGCGCCCTTCAGCGGCTGCTGCGCCTTGTACTCATCACGGGTTTGCATGAGGCCGGGCATTTCGGTCTCGGCGATCGTGAGTTCCTTGCGGCCCCAAGCGGCGAGCGACATGTCGGCGACAACGTAATCCAGCTTCTGGGAATCGATGACTGCGGCGTTCATCACGCCCTCCTTTCTAAGAAATTGACTAGAAATGTGACGTGAGCGCGGTTTGAGGCAGCGTTCGGATTCGCGCGATGCGCATTCCATGCTGCCAATTGAAGCCTTCGAGCCTGGCGGGCGGCCGGCGAATGCGGATTCGCGGTACCCGTCGCAACGCTCCTCGAAGACGAACGGCGATTGTAGCAAATCGAGGTGACTTCGGCGCGCGCCGGATGGTGCGGCAGCGCGCTGGTTCAGATCGGCAGCAGCCCCAGCATCGGCGCGAGCAGCACCATGGCGACACCGGCGATCATCATCGTCAGGCTGGACACTACGCCCTCCTCGCTGCCGAGCTCGCGTGCCTTCGCGGTGCCGACGCCGTGCGCGGCCGCACCGAACAGCGCGCCGCGCGCGAGCCGCGTGCGCAGCGGCACGAACGCGAGCACGATTTCGCCGAACAGCATGCCGCAGACGCCGGTCGCGATCACGAACAGCGCGGTCAGGTCCTTCGGCGCGTGAATCCTGTCGGACACCGCGAGCGCGAATGGCGTCGACACCGAACGCGTCATCAGGCTGCGCTGCAAGTCCGGCGACAGGTGCAGCAGCTTCGCGAGCATCAGCGAGCCGCCGACGCCGACCAGAATGCCCACCGTCACGCCGACGGACAGCGAGATCCAGTGGCGCTTCAACAGTGCGCGGTACTCGTAGATCGGCACGGCGAACGCGACCGTCGCGGGGCCGAGCAGCCACATCAGCCAGCGCGTGTCCTCGAAGTAAAGCGAATACGGAATGTGCGCGAATACGACGAGCGCGACGAGCGCGGCCGGCACCGTCAGCATCGGCGTGAGCCACGGCGAGCGCACGCGCGCATACAGCGCCGTCGACGCGAAGTACAGCGCGATCGTCAGTACGAGGCAGCCGGCCGCGATCAGGCGCGAGGCGTCGTCGGCCAACAGCGAAGCAAACGGGAGCGGGTTCATCGGCGCTCGCGCGACAGACTGCCTGCCTTACGCGCAACCTGCACGCGGCGCAGCGCGAAACGCCGTTCGACGCGCGCGGCCTGATCGACAGCGAACGCCACCGCGACCATCACCATCAGGGTGCCGGCGATCACCACCAGCGCGAGGCGCCAGCCGTCCGCGCGGAACAGGCCGCCGTATTGCACGGCGGCGACCGCCGCCGGAATGAAGAACAGCAGCATGTCGGACAGCAGCCAGTCCGCACCGGCCTTGACCCAGCGCGGCGCGATACCGCCACAGAACAGCAGCGCGAGCAGTACGGCGAGGCCGACCACGCCGCCCGGCACCGGCAGATGCAGCCGCCGCACGATGAAATCGGCGCCAATCCACAGCGCCGCGATCGCGGCGCTTTGCACGGCGATGCGTGCGACACGGCCGAAGCCACCCGCGTCCCCACTCGAGCCGCCACCGGCGGGACGCACGGAACGGGCGAAAACTGGCGCGGACATGACATCCCCTGGCTGGCGTGGAAGGTACTTAGTATGGGGCCCGCCGCGCCATAAACAAAATGACTTACAATCATCGAAATCATTCCAAACTGGAATTCTGGAGACCACGCTCATGGAACTCCGCGCGCTGCGCTATTTCGTCGAAGTGGTCCGTCAGCAAAGCTTCACCGTCGCCGCTGAGCAGATGTTCGTCACGCAGCCGACCATCAGCAAGATGGTCAAGTCGCTGGAAGACGAAATCGGCTCGCCGCTGCTGCTGCGCGACGGCCGCCAGATGGTTCTCACCGACGTGGGCCGGATCGTCTATCAGCGCGGCCAGGACGTGCTCGCCGCGCACGCACAACTGCAGGCCGAGCTGAACGATCTCGACACGCTCGGGCGCGGTGAACTGGCAATCGGCATTCCGCCGATGGGCGGTGCGCTCTTCACCCCCGCAATCGCCGCGTTCCGCCAGCGCTATCCGAAGATCGAGCTGAAGCTGTTCGAGCAGGGCTCGCGCGCGATCGAAGCCGCGCTGATCAACGGTGAGCTGGAACTTGGCGGTGTGCTGCAGCCGGTCGACCCCGACAACATCGACGTGCTGCCGATGTCGCGCGAGCTGTTGTGGCTCGTCGCGCGCGCCGGCTCGCGCTGGGATGCGTTGAACGAGGTGCCGCTCGCCCAACTCGCCGATGAGCCGTTCGTGTTTTACGGCGAAAGCCTCGCGCTGAACGACGTCGTGTTGAACGCATGTCGCGCGGCGGGATTTGCGCCCGCGATCGTCGGACGCAGCGCGCATTGGGACTTCATGGCGGCGCTGGTGCTGGCTGGCGTCGGCATCGCGCTGCTGCCCGCGCCCTATTGCCGGCGGCTCGATCCCGCGCAGTTCACCTGCCGCCCGGTCGTCGAACCGGAGATCCCTTGGGAGATGGCGATCGGCTGGCGCCGCAACGGCTATCTGTCGCACGCGGCGCGCGCGTGGCTCGACGTCGCGCGCGAAACGCTGCCGACACACGCCAGCGACGATTTCATACTCGGACCGGGGATCGGCTTTAACGGAATCACAGCGCCGCAAGGAGCTCTGCCACCCTCGGGCGAGTGACGGGCGGCGGCCGGCCGCCGGCCGCGTTACGCCGCTCGCGTTTGCCGACCTCCTCGCAAACGGCGATCAAACCGCCTGCGCCGGCGTGCCACCTGGGTTCGGGGGCGTCACCGTCGCCGACCTCCCCGCTCCGTCTCGCCGGCTCGTCGCGATCAACTCCGCCGCCCGTTCGCCGATCATCACCGTCGGCGAATTGGTGTTGCCGCCGATCAGGGTCGGCATGACCGACGCATCGACGATCCTCAACCCCGTCACGCCGCGCACGCGCAATTGCGGATCGACGACCGAGCGCGCGTCGCCGCCCATCCGGCAGGTCGCGACCGGGTGATAGATCGTGTCCGCGCGCTCGGCGATCGTCTGGCGCAGTTCCGCATCCGATTGCCCTGGCCGCGTGTACAACTCCTCGCCGCCATGCAGCGCGAGCGACGGCGCGCCGAGAATGCGCCGCGCCATCTTCGCGCCCTCGACGAGCAGATCGAGATCGCGCGCATCGCTCAGAAAGCGCGGATCGATCAGCGGCGCGGCACGCGCATCGGCGCTTGCGAGCGTCACGGTGCCGCGGCTATGCGGACGCAGCACGCATACATGCAGCGAATAGCCGTGGCCCCAGTGCATATGGCGGTTGTGATCGTCGACGATCGCCGCGCAGAAATGCAGTTGCAGATCGGGCCGCGCGAGCGTCGGCCGGCTCTTCAGGAAACCGCCCGCCTCGGCGACGTTGCTCGACAGCATGCCGCGCCCGTGTCGCATGAAGGTCACGAATTGCGGCAGCATCCGCGCGATGCCGCGCACCGAGAAACCGGTGGGCTCGATCGACCTCACGCGCTTGTTGATCGTGAAATCGATGTGATCGATCAGGTTCTGGCCGACCTCGGACGCATCGTGCAGCACCTCGATGCCGAGCGAGCGCAGATGCGCGGCCGGCCCGATGCCCGAGCACATCAACAGTTGCGGCGAGTTGAACGCCCCAGCGGCGAGCACGACCTCGGCGCGCGCCGCGAGCGTTTCGGTGCGGCCGGCGCGCACGATTTCGACGCCGCTCGCGCGCTTGCCGTCGAACACGACGCGCAGCACGGTCGCGTCGGCCATCGTGTGCAGGTTCGCGCGCGGCCGGTCGTAGATGTACGCGCGCGCGACGCTGCAACGGCGCCCGTCACGTTGCGTGACCTGATAGAAGCCGATGCCTTCCTGGTCCGCGCCGTTGAAGTCGTCGTTCGCTTGGTAGCCCGCTTCGAGCGCGGCCTGCACGAAGCGCCTGGAAAACGGATTCCTGAAGCGCAGATCGGACACGGTCAGCGGACCGGCCTCGCCATGCCACGCATCGGCGCCGCGCTCGTTGTCTTCGGCGCGGCGGAAATACGGCAGCACCTCGGCCCACGACCAGCCCTCGCAGCCGAGCCGCGCCCATTCGTCGTAATCGAGCGGATGGCCGCGCGTGTAGATCATCGCGTTGATCGCGCTCGATCCGCCGAAACCGCGTCCGCGCGGCTGATAGCCCTGGCGACCGGCGAGCCCCGGCTGCGGCGTGGTCAGGTAGCCGTAGTTGGTCTTCAGTCTATTCGGCACCACGGCCGCGACGCCGACCGGCATGTTCACCAACAGATTGCGCGCGGTATGCGGACCGGCCTCGATCAGCGCGATGGTCGCGTCGGGACAGCTATCCGCCAGACGGCTCGCGAGCGTGCAGCCGCCCGAGCCTGCACCGACGACGATGTAGTCGTATTGCATGCGCTCCTCCTGATGGGCCGCGTGGCTCGCGGACCCTGTCTCGTGCACACTTGTCTACGTGTGTTTTCTGCGCATTGTAGGGAGCGTATTGGGGCTGCGGCGGGTCCCTGACAGAACGATTCCTCTAAACGCCGGCGGCAGCGCGCCCCTATGATGAAAGGCGCGCACGGCCCGCGCGCGGCTTCCAGACATGGCGCGACGCGCGCCCTCCTTCCGGCATGCGGCATCACGCGCGGCGCTCGAACAGATGCGACGAAGCGCATCGCGGATGCCGTCGGCAAAGCGGCGCACAATAGCGAAAGCACGGAGACAGCAGATGGAACGGCACGGCTTCGGCCAGACTCACGAGGTGACGAATCAGGCACCGCCGCTCGCGGACTACAACCTGTTCGCGAGCGACGCCGCTTTGAGCGCGGCCGTCGATCGCGACGGCGCGAGCTGGCATCGCGAGGCGCTGCTGCGACACGGCGCGACGCTGACGACACCCGACACGCTCGCGCTCGCGGAGCTCGCCAACCGCCATCCGCCGGAGCTGGTCACGCATAGTCCGCGCGGCGAGCGCATCGACGCGCTCGAGTTCCATCCCGCGTGGCATGAACTGCTCGCGCTGCTGCGCCGCGAAGGGCTACACGCGCTGCCGTTCGCCGAGCCGCGAAGCGGCGCGATGGTCGCGCGCTGCGCCGGCTACTTCATGCATGCGCAGATCGAATCCGGCTCGCTGTGCCCACTGACGATGACATTCGCGAGCATTCCGGTGTTGCAGCGCGAATCCACGTTATTCGGCACGCTGCGCGACCAGTTGTACACACGCGAGCACGATCCGCGCGACGTGCCGCTCACGCAAAAGCGCTCGGCGATGATCGGCATGGGCATGACCGAGAAACAGGGCGGCTCCGACGTGCGCAGCAACCGGACGCGCGCCCATGCGTTCGACGGTGCCGGCGGACGCGGCGGCGCCTACCGGCTCGTCGGTCATAAATGGTTCTTCTCGGCGCCGCAGTGCGACGCGCATCTGGTGCTCGCGCGCACCGACACGCACGAGGGGCTGTCGTGCTTTTTCGTGCCGCGCTTCGCGCCGGACGGCAGCAAGAACGCGGTGCAGATCCAGCGTCTGAAGGACAAGCTCGGCAATCGCTCCAACGCAAGCAGCGAAGTCGAATTTCTCGACGCGTACGGTGTGATGATCGGCGACGAAGGACGCGGCGTGCCGACCATCATCGAAATGGCGAGCTACACGCGGCTCGACTGCGTGATCGGCAGCGCCGCGCTGATGCGTGCCGCGCTCGTGCAGGCGGTCCATCATGCGCGGCATCGCAGCGCGTTCGGCCGGCACCTTGCCGAGCAGCCGCTGATGCGCAACGTGCTCGCCGATCTCGCGCTCGAATCCGAAGCGGCTACGGTGCTGTTCATGCGTCTCGCGCGCGCGTTCGAGGAATCCGCCGACGCGTCGTCGGCTTCATCGGCCGAACGCGCCTGGCGGCGCATCGTTACGCCTGCCGCGAAGTACTGGGTCTGCAAGCGCGCGCTCGAATTCACCGGCGAGGCGATGGAAGTCTGGGGCGGCAACGGCTACGTCGAAACCGGGCCGATGGCGCGCTTCTATCGCGAGGCGCCGGTCAACTCGATCTGGGAGGGCTCGGGCAACGTGATGTGCCTCGACGTGCTGCGCGCGATGGAGCGCGAGCCGCAGGCCGCGCAAGCGCTGTTCGCCGCCTGGCAGGACGTCGCGCGCGCGCATCCGGCGTTGGGCGCGGCACTCGCGCGCCTCGCCGCGACGCTGAACGGACCGGCCGAACCGCGCGAGGCGTCGGCGCGACGTATCGCGCAGCAGATCGTGCTGATCGCGCAGGCGACGCTGCTCGCGCAGCACGCGCCCGCCGGGGTCGCCGACGCGTTCATCGCGACGCGTCTCGCCGACGGCTGCGGCGAAAGCGGCCGCGTGTACGGCACGCTGCCGGCCACGTTCGATCACGCGGCGATCGTCGAGCGCGCCTTTCCCGCGTAAACGCGGCGGGCACGCAAACCCCGAGCGCACCGCTCGCAACTCCGACTCAACCTCAAACCAATATAAGTGCGCTCGACGCGCACGGTCATCCATCTGGGAGTGGACTCACATGAAGAACGATGTGCCGGAGGTCGCCGCGCTCGAAGCGCTGTTGCGCGATCAACGTCATGCGTATCTGCGCGCGCCCTATCCGTCGTGGGACACGCGCGCGACGCATCTGCGTGCGCTGCGCAAGCTGATGCTCGACAATCGCGACGCGCTCGCCGACGCGATGCACGCGGACTTCGGCAATCGCGCGAAGGAAGAAGTGCTGCTCGCCGAATTCCTGCTCGTGAAGGAAGAGATCGACGCCGCGTTGCGTCACGGCAAGCGCTGGATGAAAGCGCAGCGCCGCCGCACCAACAAGTGGCTGCTGCCGGCGCGCGCGAAGGTGGTGCCGCAGCCGCTCGGCGTGGTCGGCATCATCGTGCCGTGGAATTATCCGGTGCTGCTCGCGGTCGGGCCGTTGATCAGCGCGCTGACGGCCGGCAATCGCGCGATCATCAAGATGTCCGAGCTGACGCCGCGCACCTCGGCGCTATTCGAGCTGCTGATCGGTCAGACGTTCGCGCGCACTCACGTCGCGGTCGTCAACGGCGATGCGGCGCTCGCGGCCGCGTTCAGCGCGCTGCCGTTCGATCATCTGCTGTTTACCGGCTCGACGAAGGTCGGTCACGAAGTGATGCGCGCGGCGGCCGAGCATCTGACGCCGGTCACGCTCGAACTCGGCGGCAAGTCGCCGGCGCTGATCGGCGCGCATGCGCGTTTCGACAACGCGGTCGACAATCTGATCGCCGGCAAGACACTGAACGCGGGGCAGACCTGTGTGGCGCCCGACTACGTGCTGGTGCCGCGCGGCAAGGAGCAGGCGTTCATCGAACGGGCGCGCGTGCGGATGGCGAGGATGTATCCGGACTTCGCGCAGAACCCGGATTACACGTCGATCATTTCTTCGCGGCACTTCGAGCGGCTCGAACGTCTCGCCGACGAAGCGCGGGCTGCGGGCGCGCAATTGCATGCGCTGACCAACGCGACGCCCGACGCGGGGAGCCGGCGCTTTCCGCTGATCGCCGTGACTGGCGCGCCGGACGAATGCGCGCTGATGCAGGAGGAGATTTTCGGGCCGCTGTTGCCGCTCGTGCCGTACGACACGCTCGACGACGCGATCGCGTGTATCAATGCGCGGCCGCGGCCGCTGGCGCTTTATCTCTATGCCGACGATGCGCGGACGATTGAGCGTGTCACGCATGAAACGATCGCCGGCGGCATGGCGGTTAACGAGACGCTGATGCATCTGGCATGTGAGAGTTTGCCGTTCGGCGGGGTCGGGGCGAGTGGGATGGGGGCGTACCACGGGTACGAGGGGTTCGTTACTTTTTCCAAGATGAAGCCCGTGCTCGTGCAGGCGCGCTTGAATGCGCGCGGGTTGATTTCGCCACCGTACGGGAGACGCGTGAACGCGGTGTTGAAGTTGATGATGAGGTTTTGATTTTGCCCCTGGGCGGGGTGAGGCCTTTTTTGTCGTTGTTCTGGCTTTTTTGGCCTTTCCTTGCTTTCTTGTCGGTCTATTAGCGTTGCCCCTGTGCGGGGCGGCACCTTTTTCCGTTGTTCTGGCTTTGTTGGCCTTTCCTTGCTGACTTATCGGTCTATTAGCGTTGCCCCTGTGCGGGGCGGCACCTACTTTCTTTGCTGCTGCAAAGAAAGTAGGCAAAGAAGACAGCTCAAACCGCAAACTCTTAAGCGGGTCCCCTGGCTTGGAGGGGGTAGTGGTGCATCTGGAATCCGTGCTCTCGCACATTCCGCCGTTCGTGACAAAGCCGTCATCCCTCCCACTCCGCACTACGTGCGTCGCGGACGGGTCTGCCAGGGAAACCAATTCGGCTGCGCCTCGGCGATGCGCCGAAATAACCGGTGGTTTTTGAACGGGGTTTCGGCGCGCGTAGCGCCGCCGGAAAAATGACAGCCTTGTCACAAGCGCGGAATGTGCGGGAGCACGGATTCCAGATGCACCACTACCTCATGCAGACCGAGGGACCCGCTTAAGAGTTGGCGGTTTTAGCTGTCTTCTTTGCCTACTTTCTTTGCAGCAGCAAAGAAAGTAGGTGCCGCCCCGCACAGGGGCAACGCTAATAGACCGATAACAAAGCAAGGAAAGGCCAACACCGCAAAGAACAACGACAAAAAAGCGCCCCGCCCTGCCAAAGGGCAAACACACCCCTTCAGTGATCCACAGTACTAGCGCCGCCAGGCACATCCGTAGCAACAACATCAACCACATCCGGCGCGCCAGCGCCATTGCCCGTCTCAGCATCAACCCCACTCTCGAGCCGATGCAACCAGGCCAGCAACTCGGCGACAGCCTGATAAAGCTGCGGTGGAATCCGCGCATCCAGATCGACTTGCATCAGCAGCGACACCATCTCGGGCGCCTCATGCACATAGAGCCCAGCCTCCTTCGCGCGCTGCACGATCATCTCAGCGAGCAGCCCATACCCCTTGGCGACCACACGCGGAGCGGGCTCGCCTCCATGAGCGTCATAAACAAGCGCAGCCGCGCTGCGACGTTGGGTGCGGCTCATCAGATATCCCAATCGAGGTCGTCGCGCGATGCGGCGCCCGACGCCGTCGACGCGGCCACAGCCGCCGACGCCGACCGTGCATACGCGCCCGCGGCCTGCGCACCCGCCGCCGAGGCGCCCGCCGCGGTGGTACCAGGCACACCGCCGCCGATCTCGCGAATCGTCAATCCCTGTAACTCGAGCCCCGCCGCCGTGAGCCGCTGACGGAAACCGTCCCCCTGCATCGCGAGCCGCGCGGCGCCCCGCGGGCTCGCCTGCACGCGCGCGGTCAGCCGCGTGCCGGTCAGCGTCAGTTCGGCATCGACGGTGCCGAGCGTCGGCAGCGACAGCGTCAGGCGCGTGCGCCACGGCTGGTCGTCCTCGCTCGCGAGGCCGCCGCCGCTGCGGTCCCATTCGTCGCCATCCTGCTCGATCGTCCAGTCCAGACGCGCGCCGGGCCACGCCTCGCCGGTCCAGCGGAACTGTCCGGTCGCAAGCAGATCGAGCTGCTGGCGCACGAGCGGCACCGTCGCCGGATGCACCGCCGCCGCCATCGCCTGCGCGCCCTGCGACGAGCCGGCATCGGCCGCCTGAGACACCGCGCTGTGCAGCCCCGCGTGTGTGGACTGGCCATTCAGGTCGGACACCGAGCTGGCCAGCAGCTCGCCCGCGACGAGTCGCGCGGCCTGCGCGGTCAGGATCGACGGCATCGCGTGGATGGCAGGGTTGTTCTCGGCAACGTTCGGCGTGCCGCGTGGCGTTGCCTCGGGGGCTCCGTTCGCCGCAGCGGACCGCGCGCTCGCGTCGCCAGCGTCGGCGCTCCAGTCGGGAGGCAATTGAGAATCTGCGACGAGCTGGTTCTGCGCCTCGTTCGCCAGTTGGGCCGGCGAACGCTGGCCGACCAGCCACGCCGCGAGATGCGCCTCGTAGAACAGGCCGCTGTCGGCGACCGTCTGTTGCAGCGCGGCCGCGAGCGCCGCGACCGGCACTTCGGTCGCCGCCACGCTCGCGGTGGCGGCCGCGGTTGCGTTGGCGGCAGCGTTGGGATTGGTATTGGTGCTGGCAGCAGCGGCGGCATCGCCGGCAGCGAAATTGACTGTCGCGGCACCCGCCGCATCGGTCAGCGGCAAGCTTTCGATGGCGACGTCGAGCGCCGGCGCGGCCGCCCAGATCGGCGCGCGGCCGAGCACCGCCGGTGTGGCCTCGCCGCCTGAGTGCGCAATCGCATTCAGCGTCAGCGCGACGGCCGAGAGCGCGGTTTGCGCGGACGACTGGGGCGCGGGCGTCACGTTCGCAGGCGCGGCAGGAACCGCGGCATCGACGCCGGCCGCGCCGGTCTGCGAGGTGGTCGCGGTTCCCGGCGCGATGCTGAGCAGGCTGTCGATCCGGCTCGACAGCACCGAAGCGAGGGCCGAATCGATTCCGTTCATGCCGGTTCCTTGGTCGCATCGGCGGCAACGCGCGCGATGCTCTGATTGCTCCGATCCTTCAGACGCGTGCGGCGTGCCGCCAGCTCACGCGCGCGCCCGCTCGCGCTCAGCGCGCCCCGTACAACTCCTTCAGCACGCGCGTCGACCGGCCGGCGAACAGCGCCGACAGATGCGCCATGCACGGATTCGCGAGGTCGCGGATCGCGGCGTCGTCGGCGAGGATCTGGCGGATCAGCGTGTACTTGCGCAGGCGTTCGGCCTCGTCGAGCTTGACGCCCACGTCGGCTTCGCGCAGCGCTTCGACCAGTTGCCGATACTCTTCCTGCAAGTGCACCAGGTCGTTCCACAGTGCACGACGGGCCGCCATCAGCATGCGGCAGGACAGCGCCGCGATCGCCTCGTAGCGGGCAAAATATTCTGTGTTCGATGTCATCTCAGGCTTTCCGCGGCTGGCTGTGCTGCCATCCGCGCGATCTCCGGGGCTATCCCGATCCATGCCTCTTCGAGCGTCGCGAGCAGACGGTCCACCTCCACGAGCATCGCCTCGCTCTGATTGATATTGGCTTGCAACAGTCGACGCGCCATATAGTCGTACAAAGCATTGAGCCGTTCGGCGATTTCGCCGCCCACCTCGAGGTTGAGCGACTGCTGCAGCCCGCTTTCGATGATCCGGATCGCCTTGCTGATCGCCATGCCACGCTCGGCCACGTTGCCCTGTTGCAAATGCATGCGGCTTTGCGCGATCGCCTGGCGTGCGCCCTGGTACAGCAACACGATCAGACGATGCGGACTTGCGCCCATCACGGATGTCTCGATACCGACACGCGCATACGCGTTGGCTCCAGCGTGCCCTTGGGAAAACATCGGCGCTCCTCCTCTTATACTGGCTGCGGTTAAGTCGTGGCGTGGCCGCGCGGCGCGTCGACGCGCCGCTCGCTGACCTGTAATTGGGTTATCGGATGCGCGACGACAAAGCTTTAGTCCGGCGTAAGGAGGATCGAAAGCGCCGCTGGGCGGGCACCGGAAACACGGCACGAAGCCGCCGGCGCAAGCGCCGGCAGCGGCATGCCGGATCGTCGGACGGGACTCGTGTGGACCTTCAGGCGGTCCTTCAGGCAGTCCTTCAGGCAGTCCTTCAGGCGGACACGCGCGATCCCGCTCAGATCGACATCTGCGCGATGTCGTTGTACGCGGCGACCAGCTTGTTGCGCACCTGCAGGCCGAACTGGAAGCCGATGTTGGCCTTCTGCATGTCGACCATCACGTCGTTCAGCGACACGTTCGACGCGCCCAGCTCGAACGCCTGCGACTCGCCGATCGCCTTCTGCTGGTCGCCGCTGATCTTGTCGAGCGAAGCCTTCAGCGCCGCCGCGAAGTTGGTGGGCGTCGCCGCGCCGGATTGCTCCGCCGCTGGGGTCGCGTCGCCAGCCGCCTGCGCCGCCATCGCCTGCATCTGTTGCAGCGCCGACGATAGCGCGTTCACGGGCATGGTCATGTTTTCTCCGTTGGATGTGCGATCGGACCGCCGGACGGTGTACCGATCTGGACGAAAGCATAGCAGCGGCTCCTCGCGGAAAGTCCCGAAACTAGAGGGGAAACCCGGCTCTATTCAAGCAATCGGGTTGAGCGGCGCTGCGGATAATTTCAAAAGTGAAAGTCTCTGTCCGTCCGCCCAGCCCCGGCGCGGCATCACGACAGAACGCCAAGGCATTCCCCGGAGAAACCCGACGCATGGATTCGTCAGCCAACTCGTTGATCAACCCCGATGCCCGTATGGGGCTCGCCGGCGCGCAGCCCGCTGCCGGTCAGGCCGGTAGCGGCCAGGCCGGCGGCACTGCCGACCTCGGTGGCCTCGGCGGCCTGGGAGGTATCGGCGGCAATTTCGGCCAGCGTCTGTCCGGACTCGCGCAGATGCGCGGCAACCCGCGCGCGCCGCTCGTGTTCGCGGTCGCGCTGCTGGTGGCGGTCGTCGCCGGCCTGTTCCTGTGGTCGCGCGCGCCCAGCTACAAGGTGCTCTACAGCAATCTGTCCGACCGCGACGGCGGCTCGATCATCACCGCGCTGCAGCAGGCCAACATTCCGTACAAGCTGTCCGAAAGCGGCAGCGCGATCCTCGTGCCGGCCGAGCAGGTCCACGAGATGCGCCTGCGCCTCGCATCGCAGGGGCTGCCGAAGAGTGGCTCGGTCGGCTTCGAGCTGATGGACAACCAGAAATTCGGCATTAGCCAGTTCGACGAGCAGATCAACTATCAGCGCGCGCTCGAAGGCGAACTCGAACGCACGATCGAAGCGATCTCGAGCGTCAAATCGGCGCGCGTGCATCTCGCGATTCCGAAGCCGAGCGTGTTCGTGCGCGACAAGGAAGCGCCGTCGGCGGCGGTGCTCCTGAACCTGTACCCGGGCCGCGTGCTCGACGAAGGGCAGGTCGTCGCGATTACGCACATGGTGGCCTCGGCGGTGCCGGAAATGCCGGTGCGCGGCGTGACGATCCTCGACCAGGACGGCAACCTGCTCACGCAGCCAACCAATGGCAGCGGACTCGATGCGACCCAGCTGAAGTTCCGCCAGCAGATCGAGCGCAACACCCAGCAGCGCATCGACACGATCCTCGCGCCGCTGTTCGGCGCCGGCAACGCGCGCTCGCAGGTCAGCGCCGACATCGACTTCTCGCACAGCGAGCAGACCTCGGAAAAGTACGGCCCGAACGGCAATCCGCAGCAGGCCGCGATCCGCAGCCAGCAGCAGAGCAGCGCCACCGAAATGTCGCAAGGCGGCGCCTCGGGGGTGCCGGGCGCGCTGTCGAACCAGCCGCCGCAGCCGGCCTCCGCGCCGATCGTGGCCGGCAACGGCGCGAGCTCGGTCACCACGACGCCGGTCAGCGATCACAAGGATTCGACCACCAACTACGAGCTCGACAAGACCGTGCGCCACGTCGACCAGCCGATGGGCGGCATCCGCCGGCTGTCGGTCGCGGTGGTCGTCAATTATCTGCGGGTCGTCGATCCGAAGGGTCACGTGACGATGCAGCCGGTCAGCGCCGACAAGCTCGCGCAGATCACCCAGCTCGTGAAGGACGCGATGGGCTTCGACGCGTCGCGCGGCGACTCGGTCAACGTGGTCAACAGCGCGTTTACCACCGAGCTCGACCCGAACGCCGACCTGCCGTGGTGGCGCACGCCCGACATGCTCGCGCTGTACAAGCAGATCGCGACGTACCTCGGCATCGGCGCGGTGGCCCTGTTCCTCTACTTCGTGATGGTGAAGCCGGCGTTGCGCCGCGCCTTCCCGCCGCCGCCCGAGCCGGTTGCCGCGCTGATGGCGCCCGACGAACCGATGCTGCTCGACGGCATCCCGGCCGAGGAGCGCGATGGCGCGGTGGTCGAAATCGAAGCGGATAGCGAGCAGCTCGCGCTCGAAAACGCGAAGCACAAATACGAGCGGAACCTGGAGTTCGCGCGCAGCATCGCGCGTCAGGATCCGAAGATCGTAGCAACCGTCGTCAAGAACTGGGTGTCCGATGAGCGCTGAAGGCGTAGTGAAGAGCGCGCTGCTGCTGATGTCGATCGGCGAGGAAGAGGCGGCGCAGGTATTCAAGTTTCTGGGCCCCCGCGAGGTTCAGAAAATCGGCGTCGCGATGGCCGCGCTGAAGAACGTCACCCGCGAGCAGGTCGACGAGGTGCTGCAGGAGTTCGTGCGCGAGGCCGAGCAGCACACCGGCATGTCGCTCGATTCGAGCGATTACATCCGCTCGGTGCTGACCAAGGCGCTCGGCGACGACAAGGCCGGCGCGATCATCGACCGGATCCTGCAGGGCAGCGACACGAGCGGCATCGAAGGCCTGAAGTGGATGGACTCGGCGGCGGTCGCGGAACTGATCAAGAACGAGCATCCGCAGATCATCGCGACGATCCTCGTGCATCTGGACCGCGATCAGGCTTCGGAGATCGTCGGCTGTTTCACGGACCGGCTGCGCAACGACGTGCTGCTGCGGATCGCGACGCTCGACGGCATCCAGCCGGCCGCGCTGCGCGAGCTCGACGACGTGCTGACCGGCCTCCTGTCCGGCAGCGACAACCTGAAGCGCAGCCCGATGGGCGGTATCCGCACGGCCGCCGAGATTCTGAACTTCATGTCGAGCAACCACGAGGAAGGCGTCATCGAAAACGTGCGCCAGTACGACGCCGAGCTCGCGCAGAAGATCATCGACCAGATGTTCGTGTTCGAGAACCTGCTCGACCTCGAAGACCGCGCGATCCAGCTGCTGCTGAAGGAAGTCGAATCCGAAGCGCTGATCATCTCGCTGAAGGGCGCGGCGCCCGCGCTGCGTCAGAAGTTCCTGTCGAACATGTCGCAGCGCGCGGCCGAGTTGCTCGCCGAAGACCTCGACGCGCGCGGCCCGGTACGCGTGTCCGAAGTCGAGACGCAGCAGCGCCGCATCCTGCAGATCGTGCGCAACCTGGCCGAGAGCGGACAGATCGTTCTAGGCGGCAAGGCGGAAGATGCCTATGTCTGATCCGAACGCCCCGGCAAAGGAAAGCCTCTCGGCCTACCAGCGCTGGGAGATGGCGTCGTTCGACCCGGCTCCACCGGCGCCGCCGCCGGCCGAACCCGAGTTCGACGAGCGCGCGTTCGAAGCCGAACTCGAGCACCGCCGCGAAGCCGCGCATGCACAAGGCGTCGCGTCCGGTCATGTGGCCGGCCAGGCGCTCGGCTATCAGGCGGGCTATGACCAGGGGCACGCGCAGGGTTTCGCGCAAGGCCAGACCGAGGCGCGCGAGGAAGCGATGCGGCTTGCCGCGCTCGCCGAAACCTTCAAGAGCGCGCTCGATGGCGCGCAGCACGCGATCTCCGAAACGCTGATCGCACTCGCGCTCGACATCGCGCAGCAGGTCGTGCGCCAGCACGTGCAGCACGACCCGACCGCACTGATCGCGGCCGCGCGCGAGGTACTCGCGGCCGAGCCCGCGCTCGCCGGCGCACCGGCGCTGATCGTGAGTCCCGCCGATCTGCCGGTCGTCGAGGCGTATCTGCTCGATGAATTGCAAACGCGCGGCTGGACCGTGCGCACCGACGCATCGGTGGAGCGTGGCGGTTGCCGCGCGCAGGCCGGCACCGGCGAGGTCGACGCGGGCATCGACACGCGCTGGCAGCGCGTCGCCGCCGCGCTCGGCAAGGTGAGCACGTGGTGAAGCCGACGCTCGACGAGATCCGCGCGAGCGATCTGACGCCGCTCGAACGCGAGCTCGCCTTGGCGTCGTTCGGCGCCGAGGCGCTGGCCGATGTCGAGTCGGCCGGTATTCCGGAGCCCCCGGATGCGGCATGGCACGCTCCTGCGAGCGCACATCCGGCGACAGGCGCGGCGGCGAGCCGCGAGTCCGCCGCGACGGACCACGCCGCGCGCAGTGCTTGCGCCGCTCACGCTGCGCACGCGCCGTCCTACGATCCCGCGCTCGACATCAATCCCCACATGCAGGCATGGCGCGGCCAGCTCGACGCGCTGCGCGCGCGCAACGCGATCGCGAAGCCGCTGCGCGCGTGCGGGCGTCTCACACGCGCGGCCGGCCTCGTGCTCGAAGCGGTCGGCCTGCGCCTGTCGGTCGGCGCCGAAGTGATGATCGAGTTGCCGCCCGGCAGTTCGCTGCCGATGGCCGAAGCCGAAGTGGTCGGCTTCTCCGGCGACAAGCTGTTCCTGATGCCGACCACCGAAGTGATCGGCCTGTTGCCCGGCGCGCGGGTCTTTCCGCTCGAAAGCGCGCCGATCGCCGACCCGCTCGCGGGCGCGAAGCGTCTGCCGGTCGGCTGGGAATTGCTCGGCCGCGTGCTCGACGCATCGGGCCGTCCGCTCGACGGGCTCGGCCCGCTCGGCACGCAAAGGGACGCGCCGCTGTCCGCGCCGGTCATCAATCCGCTCAATCGCGAGCCGATTCACAAGGTGCTCGACGTCGGCGTGCGCGCGATCAACTCGCTGTTGACCGTCGGTCGTGGTCAACGGATGGGGCTGTTCGCGGGTTCGGGCGTCGGTAAATCGGTGCTGCTCGGCACGATGGCGCGCTACACCAGCGCCGAGGTGATCGTGATCGGCCTGATCGGCGAACGTGGCCGCGAAGTGAAGGAGTTCATCGAACAGATTCTCGGCGAGGAAGGTTTGGCGCGCTCGGTCGTGATCGCCGCGCCGGCCGACGTGTCGCCGCTGTTACGGATGCAGGCCGCCGCGTACTCGACCTCGCTCGCCGAATACTTCCGCGACCAGGGCAAGCACGTGCTGCTGCTAATGGATTCGCTGACCCGTTACGCGATGGCGCAGCGCGAGATCGCGCTCGCGATCGGCGAGCCGCCCGCGACCAAGGGGTATCCGCCGTCGGTGTTCGCGAAGCTGCCGGCGCTCGTCGAGCGCACCGGCAACGGACCGGCGGGCGGCGGCTCGATCACCGCGTTCTACACGGTGCTCACCGAAGGCGACGACCAGCAGGACCCGATCGCCGACTCGGCGCGCGCGATTCTCGACGGCCACATCGTGCTGTCGCGCTCGCTCGCCGAAGCCGGCCACTACCCTGCGATCGATATCGAAGCGTCGATTAGCCGGGCAATGACCGCGCTGATCGACGATAACCATCTGAATAAAACGCGTATGTTCAAGCAGATGCTGTCGCGCTATCAGCGTAACCGCGATCTGATCAACGTCGGCGCGTATTCGAGCGGGCGCGACGCGGTGCTCGATCGCGCGATCGCGCTGTATCCGCGGATGGAAGCGTTCCTGCAGCAAGGCTTTCGCGAGTGCGCGAACTTCCAGCCGAGCATCGACATGCTGAACGCGCTGTTTGCCTAGGGTCTGTTTACATATGGAACGCACGTGCGAATGCCCGCTATCGGCCGCAGGGCAAGGAGTAAGGAGCGCTGCGTGGCCGCGCCACGTGAGCGACGCACGACGCCGCCATGCGGCCGATAGCGGGCATTCCCCTGGAATGAAATTCAGAACTGGGGTTGCCGCGAGAAGGGCCGCTCGCTGCGTCATGCTCCTTGCGAATACGTCGAGTATTCGCGGCGTCGCAGTCCTTGCGAGCGGCCCTTCTCGCGGCAACGCACGTGCGTTCCATATGTAAACAGACCCTGGGGCCGAGGAGGCTGACGATGTCGAAACATTTTCCGATCAAGACGCTGATCGGTCTCGCGCAGGACGACGTGGACGCCGCCGCGCAGCGGCTCGGCCGCGCGCAGCGCGAGCGCAACGACGTACAGGCGCAACTCGATGCGCTCGTGCAGTACCGCGACGAATACTACGCACGCTTCATGGAGAGCGCGCAGTCGGGCATGCCGGCCGGCAACATGCGCAACTTCCAGGCGTTCATCGACACGCTCGATGCCGCGATCGAGCAGCAGCGCAGCCTGCTGGCGGCGGCGAGCGCGCGCCTCGAGGCGGCGAAGCCCGACTGGCAGCGCCACAAGCAGAAGCTCGGCTCGTACGAAGTGCTGCAGGCGCGCGGCGAGGCGGCCGAGGCGAAGGTTGCGGCGCGGCGCGAACAGCGCGACGCCGACGAATATGCGGCGCGGAGTCTGCGCATGCGAGCCGACGGCGCGTGAGGCCTTGCCTCGCGGCCAAAGCCTGACGGCACACCCGTTCGACCGATTCACAGGATTCTTTATGTCGCTTCTTTCACAGATCGGCTCCCAACTGAGCACGCTGCTCGAGACGAGCGGCAATGGGTCGAGCAGCGCGTCCGCGAACGCCGCGGGCTCGAGCCCGTTCGCGCAGACCTTGCAGCAAAGCATCGACCAGCAGAACAGCGCGAATCAACAGCAGACCAGTTCAGCGACGGCGTCGCATGCCTCGGCGCCGAGCGCGCCCAGTGCGCCGCCGCCCGCTTCCTCGCAGCAGAGCGCGAGCGGCAGCCAGAACGGCAACGGCACAACGAGCAACGCGGCCAGCAGCAGCGCGTCATCGCCGTCGTCCACGGCGTCGACGACACCGACGCAGCAGACATCGAACAGCCAGACGACCGCGACGCAAGCCAGGCAGAAAGACACCAAGGCGCAAACCGACGCTGGCGCGCTCGCCGCCGCTGCGGCTGCCGCCCAGGCTCAGGCGCAAGCGCAGGCACAGGCCGTCGCCAACAACGCCGACTCGAACGCCAGCACCACGACCGATGCCGCGAGTTCCGCCGCCGATGCGGTGAGCGCGCTGGCCGGTACGGCCACGAGCGCGCTCGCGGCCACCGCGGCAAGCAGGAAAGGCGCGCTCGATCCGAAGTCGCTGCAGGATGCGTTGCAGAGTGCGCTGTCCGCGCTGTCGAGCGGCCAGGGCGCGGTGCCCGCGGCCGCGCTTGCTGCCGGCGCGGCCGCAAAAGCCGCGAGCGTGTCGAGCACGGCGGGCGGCTTGGGCAGCACGAAAAACGGCCTGAACGGCACGTCGGCCGACAAGACGCTCGCGAGCGGCCTGTTCGGCAACGGCAAGGGTGCCTCGACGACCCACACGACGTCGACGGCGACGGCCGCCGCGACCGCGCTGGCCGATCCGTCGGCAGCGAAGTCGGCCGCCGATGCGTTGAGCGCCGCGGCTGCGACGAGCGGCCAGGCGGACAACCTCGCCTCGGCGCGCAGCGCGTCCGACTCGGCGAACGCCGCGCTGGCCGCGACGCAGGCGGCAGCGAACGCCGCGAGCACGACGGCGGCAGCGCAGAGTACGGGCAATGCGAGCGCGGCCGCCGCCGCGAATGCGTTGACGCCGCAGGTCGGCACGAGCGACTGGGAAGACGCGCTGAGCCAGAAGGTGGTGTTTTTGTCGAATGCGCATTCGCAGAGTGCTGAGCTGACGCTCAATCCGAAGGATCTGGGGCCGTTGCAGGTCGTGTTGCAGGTGGCGGAAAACCATGCGCATGCGCTGTTCGTTTCGCAGCACCAGTCGGTGCGGGAGGCGGTCGAGGCGGCGTTGCCGAAGCTTCGCGAGGCGATGGAGTCGAATGGGATTGGGCTCGGCAGTGCAAGTGTGAGTGATGGGTTTGCGCGGCAGAGCGGGCAACAACAGCAGAGCGCTGGCGCGGGTGGGGGGAATGGGAAGAGGGGTAGTGGTGGGGGTGGTGCCCTTGCAGGGGACAGCTCCAGCGATGCCATCGGTAGTGTTGCCGTGCGGCAGCAGGTTGGATTGGTCGATACGTTTGCCTGAAGCGAGGCGGGGCGCTTTTTTGTCGTTGTTCTGGCTTTGTTGGCCTTTCCTTGCTTTGTTATCGGTCTATTAGCGTTGCCCCTGTGCGGGGCGGCACCTACTTTCTTTGCTGCTGCAAAGAAAGTAGGCAAAGAAGACAGCTCAAACCGCAAACTCTTAAGCGGGTCCCCTGGCTTGGAAGGGGTAGTGGTGCATCTGGAATCCGGGCCGCCGCACATTCCCCGTTCGTGACAAAGCCGTCATCCCTCCCACTCCGCACTACGTGCGTCGCGGACGGGTCTGCCAGGAAAACCAATGGTTTTGCCCGCGCAGCGGGGGCCGTCGGCGGCGCCTCGGCGATGCGCCGAAACCACCAGTGGGTTTTGAACGGGGTTTCGGCGCGCGTAGCGCCGCCGGAAGAATGACTGCCTTGTCACTGGCGCCGAATGTGCGAGGGCACGGATTCCAGATGCACCACTACCTCATGCGGACCGAGGGACCCGCTTAAGAGTTGGCGGTTTGAGCTGTCTTCTTTGCCTACTTTCTTTGCAGCAGCAAAGAAAGTAGGTGCCGCCCCGCACAGGGGCAACGCTAATAGACCGATAAGACAACAAGGAAAGGCCAACAAAGCCAGAACAACGAAAAAAGCCCCGCCCCGCACAGGGGCAACGCTAATAGACCGATAACAAAGCAAGGAAAGGCCAAAAAAGCCAGAACAACGACAAAAAAAAACCCAAAAACCAGAAACAGCCAGAAATAGCCAGAAATAGCCCTTCTTTTCGACCCATAGCGCCGCAGGCAAATCAACAACAATCACCCTAACCCTTACTAGGCCAGCAACAAGCTGGCAAACCAAATGGCAACCACGACCGCCCCGCAACAAGCCGCGCCCGCCTCGCCGGGCCCCATGAAGCGCATCATCCTGATCGTCCTCATTGCGCTGATCGCCGCGGGCGCTGCCGGTGCCGGCGTGTGGTTCTTCATGTCGAAGCGCGCACCCGTCGCCGTATCGGCCGAAGCCGCGCCGGCGCAATCCGCCGTGCCGCTGTTCTTCCCGCTCGAATCGATGACCGTCAACCTGCAATCGGACGACGGCCAGCAACACTTCCTGCGCATCGGCCTCACGCTCAAGCTCGGCGATGCCGCCACCCAGCAGGCGCTCACCGATCACATGCCGGAAGTGCGCAGCCGCATCCTGCTCGCCCTGTCGAACAAGCACCCCGAAGAACTCGCGCCGCTCGAAGGCAAGCGCGCGCTCGCCGAAGAGCTGAAGACGCTGATCACCGAGCCGATCGACAAGGGCGTCGCACCGATCCGCGTGCAGGACGTGCTGTTCACCGAATTCGTCGTGCAGTGACGTGACGTTGTCAAGCGCTGCCATCATCAATCGCCAAGGGACGCACGAGGAATAAGCAATGGGCCACGAAGAGTTCATGTCCCAGGAGGAGGTCGATGCCCTTCTGAAGGGCGTCACCGGCGAATCCGACACGGAATCCGAGCAACACGACCGCACGGGCGTGCGCCCGTACAACATCGCGACGCAGGAACGTATCGTCCGTGGCCGGATGCCGGGCCTCGAAATCATCAACGACCGCTTCGCGCGCCTGTTGCGCGTCGGCATTTTCAACTTCATGCGGCGCTCGGCGGAAATTTCCGTCGGCCCGGTGAAGGTGCAGAAGTACAGCGAGTTCACGCGCAACCTGCCGATCCCGACCAACCTGAACCTGGTCCACGTGAAGCCGCTGCGCGGCACGTCGCTGTTCGTGTTCGATCCGAATCTCGTGTTCTTCGTGGTCGACAACCTGTTCGGCGGCGACGGCCGTTTCCATACGCGCGTCGAAGGACGCGATTTCACGCAGACCGAGCAGCGCATCATCACGAAGCTGCTCAATCTGACGTTCGAGCACTACGCGGCGTCATGGAAGAGCGTGCGTCCGCTGCAGTTCGAATACGTGCGCTCGGAAATGCACACGCAGTTCGCCAACGTCGCGACGCCGAACGAAATCGTCATCGTCACGCAGTTCTCGATCGAGTTCGGCTCGACGGGCGGCACGCTGCACATCTGCATGCCCTACTCGATGATCGAGCCGATCCGCGACATTCTCTCGTCGCCGATCCAGGGCGAGGCGATGGACGTCGACCGACGCTGGGTGCGCGTGCTGTCGCAGCAGGTGCAGGCCGCCGAAGTGCAGCTGAGCGCCGATCTCGCGCAGGTGCCGGTCACGTTCGAACAGATCCTGAACATGCGCAAAGGCGATGTTCTGCCGATCAACATCCCCGAGCACATCACCGCGAAAGTAGACGGCGTGCCGGTGATGGAATGCGGCTACGGAATTTTCAATGGTCAGTACGCGTTGCGGGTCCAGAAGATGATCAGCGCAGCCGACACGATGAAGGAAGGTGGATATGAGTGACCTGAACGCAAAGCCCGAGACCGATCTCGCGGCGGCCGAGCAACTCGCCGCCGGCGAGCTGTCCGCCGCGGAAGACGACGCGGCGATGGCCGACTGGGCAAGCGCGCTCGCCGAGCAGAACGGCAACGACGAAATCAACCCGGCCGCGGGCGCCGTGTTCCAGCCGCTGTCGAAGGCCGCGCCGACCTCGACGCACAACGACATCGACATGATCCTGGACATTCCCGTCCAGATGACGGTCGAACTCGGCCGCACCAAGATCGCGATCCGCAATCTGCTGCAGCTCGCGCAGGGCTCGGTCGTCGAACTCGACGGCATGGCCGGCGAGCCGATGGACGTGCTCGTCAACGGCTGCCTGATCGCGCAGGGCGAGGTGGTGGTCGTCAACGACAAGTTCGGTATCCGGCTGACCGACATCATCACGCCGTCCGAACGCATCCGGAAACTCAATCGATGAAACGTTTGGCAGCGCGCGGGGTGCTGCTCGCGTCGTTTTTCGCGTCCACCGTCGCGCACGCCGCCGACATGAACGCGGTCAACAACGCCGCGAAGATCGCCTCCGGTGTCGGCGCGGGTAGCGCGGTGCCGGCGCTCGGCGTCGGCGCGGTCCTGCAAACCTTCGTGGGGCTCGCGGTCGTGATCGGCCTCGTGTTCGGCTGCGCGTGGCTCGCGCGACGCTTCGGCCTGCAACCGGGCCAGCGCGGCGGTCTTGTGAAGACGGTCGGCGGCGCTTCGCTCGGTGGCAAGGAACGCGTCGCGGTCGTCGAGATCGGCGATACGTGGCTCGTGCTCGGCGCCGCGCCCGGCAACGTGCGGCTGCTGCATACGATGCCGGCGGGTTCCGTCGCGGCCGATACGGTTGCCGCTTCGCCGGCACCGCTTTCCGGCACTTTTGGTCAACGCTTTCGCGACGCCCTGAAAGGCGAAGTGGGCAAACGTTTCAACGCGCACCGCGGCGGGGATCGGTAATGCAGGTCAGTTTCAGGCAGTCAGCTTGGTTCTTCACGCTTACGCGCCGTGCGGGGCGGGTGCTCCCCGCAGCGCTTCAACTCGCGCTGCCGGCACTGCTGTTCGCGCTGCCGACGCTGTCTTGCGCGCAAACCGCCGGCCTGCCGGCGTTCACGACGAGCCCCGGCCCCAACGGCGGCACGACCTACTCGCTGAGCGTGCAGACGATGCTGCTGCTCACGATGCTGTCGTTCCTGCCCGCGATGGTGCTGATGATGACGAGCTTCACGCGCATCGTGATCGTGTTGTCGCTGCTGCGCCAGGCGCTCGGCACGACCACGACGCCGCCGAACCAGGTGGTCGTCGGTCTCGCGCTGTTTCTGACGCTGTTCGTGATGTCGCCGGTGCTCGATAAAGCCTATAACGAAGGTTACAAGCCGTTCTCCGAAGGCACGATGTCGATGGATCAGGCGGTGGCGCGCGGCGTCGCGCCGTTCAAGACCTTCATGCTGCGTCAGACCCGCGAAAGCGACCTTGCGCTGTTCGCGCGCATCTCGCACGCGGCGCCGATGCAGGGGCCCGAAGACGTGCCGCTGTCGCTGCTGGTGCCGTCGTTCGTGACGAGCGAGTTGAAGACCGGCTTCACGATCGGCTTCACGATCTTCATTCCGTTCCTGATCATCGACATGGTGGTCGCGAGCGTGCTGATGTCGATGGGCATGATGATGGTGTCGCCGGCGACGATTTCGCTGCCGTTCAAGCTGATGCTGTTCGTGCTCGTCGACGGCTGGCAGTTGCTGCTCGGCTCGCTCGCGCAGAGCTTCGTCTGATATTTTTTGACTCCTTGTTCCTCAGGCACTCACGATGACACCCGAAGCAGTCATGACGCTGGCCCACCAGGCCATGTACGTCGGCCTCGTGCTGGCCGCCCCGCTGCTGCTCGTCGCGCTCGTCGTCGGTCTGGTCGTGAGCCTGTTCCAGGCGGCCACGCAGATCAACGAAAGCACGCTGTCGTTCATCCCGAAGCTGCTCGCGATCGCGCTCACGCTGGTGATCGCCGGACCATGGATGCTGACCACGATGCTCGACTATCTGCGCCACACGATCACCAGCATTCCGACGCTCGTCAACTGAGCGCCGCTGGCACGCCTGCCCTCCCCACTCCATGTTCACGGTCACCTACGCGCAACTGAACGTCTGGCTGACCGCGTTCCTGTGGCCCTTCGCGCGCATCGCCGCGCTGATCGCGACCGCGCCGGTGCTCGGCAACATGTCGCTGCCCTCGCGCGTGAAAATCGGTCTCGCCGCGTTCGCGACGATCATCGTCGCCCCGACGATCGGCGCGCTGCCGCAGGTCACCGTGTTTTCCGCGGCCGGCGTGTGGATTCTCGTCAACCAGTTCCTGATCGGCATCGCGCTCGGCGTGACGATGCAGGTCGTGTTCCAGGCGATCGACGCGACCGGCTACTTCATCGGCCTCGGCATGGGCCTTGGCTTCGCGACCTTCTTCGACCAGCAGGCGACCGGCTCGGGCGTCGTGATCTCACGCTACATGACGACGATCGCGACGCTGGTGTTTCTCGCCGTCGACGGTCATCTGCAGATGATCGCCGCACTCGTGACGACGTTCCAGTCGGTGCCGGTGTCGGCTAACCTGCTCGCGCCGCACGGTTGGCAAACGCTCGCGAACTGGGGCGGCTCGATCTTCTCGGCGGGGCTGCTGCTCGCGTTGCCGGTCGTCGTCGCACTGCTGATCGCGAACCTCGCGCTCGGCATTCTCAATCGCGCGGCGCCGCAGATCGGCGTGTTCCAGATCGGCTTTCCGCTGACGATGCTGGTCGGCCTGCTGCTCGTGCAACTGATGCTGCCGAACATGATCCCGTTCTTCGTGCGCTTGTTCGATAACGGCATCGATGAGATGGGACGGGTCGCGGCGGCGCTGAGATAACGCCGAAAATCGCGGACATAAAAAAACCGGCTCGCGCCGGTTTCTTTATTGCCCCGCCGGGAGCGGCATCAGCTGTTGATGTACTGGAACAGCGACATGTTCTGGATCTGCACGAACGCTTGCTGCGAAGCCTGCAAGGCCGCCTGCTCCATCGTGTACTTGCTGATCGTCGAGACCATGTCGGTCTGGGTCAGGTCCGCGAGATCGCTTTGCGTTTGCAGTGAGTTGGTCTCCGTAACCGTTTGCAGCGCCTTGACTTCCTGCTCGCGGCCGCCGACCGATGCCTGCACCGCGGTGACGTTGTTCAGCGTGTTGCCAAGCTGCGACAGGCCCATATTCAACGCGTTCTGCAGCTTCGCCGAGGCCGCGGGGTTGCCGCTCACCGGCTGCTGGAGCGCGGCGATCATCGCGTTCAGGTTCGCGAACACGTTGGTGCCCGCCTGGTTGGCCGGCTGCACCGTGAATTTGTCGTTGGCCGCCGGCGTGCCTGTGATTTCGACGGTCTGGCCCGCGATCGTGATGTCCGAGCCCGCCGTGTACGGCTGCGCCGTACCCGCGACGTTGGTCGTCGTGTCAGTGACCGTGTAGGTGAGCGAGCTGCCGCTGCCGCTGAACTGGATCTGGTACGAGTCCGCGTTCCCCGCGTTGGTCGGATCCTTGACCGACACCGCGCCGATCACGCCGCTGCCGGTATTGGCCGGGTCGCCCGAGGCGATCGGCTGCGCGTTGGTCGCGCCGACGCTCATGAACACCGACAGCCCATTGTCACCGGTCGAGACCGCGTTGCTGCCGGTGACCTGCACGGTGCGCGTGCCCGTGTCGCCCGTATAGGTGACGTTGCCGGCCGCATCGGTCGTGAATGCCTGGGTCGAATTCTGGAAACCGGCGAACAGCGCATTGCCCGAGCTGTCGGTCGCATTCGCGGAGGTGACGAGCTGGTCGCGCAGGGCGGTCAGCTGCGCGGCGATCGCCGTGCGGTCGGCGTCGTTCAAACTGCCGTCGCCGGCGCGCAGGCCTAACGTGTTCGCGCTTTGCAACGTCGTGATGACGTTGGAGAGCGTCGAGTCCTCGGCCTGCAACGACGTGAGCGCCGCGTTCTGGTTCGTCGCGTACTGCGACAGCGCGGACGCCGTCGAGCTGAGCTGCACGGCCTGCGCGGCGCCGAGAGGATTGTCGGCGGGCGTGGTCAGGCTCTGGCCGCTCGAGATTTCCTGATAGATCTGCGACAACTGAGCCTGCTGATTGCTCATGTTCGCGACGTTCATGCTGAAGTACTGCTGGGTCGAAATTCGCATGGTTCCGCCTTACGAGAAGATGCCAAGCAAAGTCTGGAACAGCGTCTGCGCCGTCTGGATGACCTTGCTGTTGGCCTGATAGAGCTGCTGGTACTGAAGCAGGTTGGCCGCTTCCTCATTGATATTGACGCCCGACACCGACTGCTGCGCCGACGTGATCTGCGTGACGAGCGTGCTTTGCGCGGTCGCCGAGGTCTGGATCTGCGTGGTCTGGTTGCCGATGTTGTTGACGTAGCTCGCGTACGCGCCCGTCAGCGTCGAGGTGCCGCCGTCGAGCGCCTGCGCCGAAGTCAGGTTCGACAGCAGTTGCGCGTTGCGGCCGTCGTTGGTCGCGCCGGTGTTCGGTCCGATCGTGAACGAGTCGCCGTTGGCGGGCGTGCCGCTAATCGTGACCGTCACGTTGTTCATCACGCCCGCGCTCGCCGAATTGCTCGGGTTGGTGATCGTCAGCGTCGCGCCCGAGCTCGGCGAGTATGGCACCGCGGTCGTCGCCGAGCTGATCGTGTACTGCGTGGACGGCGAGCCGGCGACTGTCACCACCGTGCCGACCGGGAAGCCGGTCAGGCCGGTGCCCGCGGTGTAAGTGATCGTCGAGGTGCCGGTCGGCGCGCTGTAGCCGGCAGATACCGTGCCTTGCGTGATCGTCCCGGTGCCGGTGTTCGACGTCGACGCCGACGCGAGCACCGGCGCCGCGGCCGCGATTGCCGACGCCGACGTGGTGGTCAGCGCGAAGCCGTCGAGCGCGCCGCGGGTCGGTTCGACCGAGAACGAGTCGCCGGCCTTCATCGTGCCGCTCGCGACCGAGAACTGCAGGCCGCCGATCGGATTGGTCAGGTTCGCCGCCGAACCGACGATGCTGCCGGTCTGGTTGTCGGTCAGCGTGTAGCTGCTGCCGTCGTACGACAGCGTGTAGTCGCCCGTGGTCGGCTGGGTCGCGTCGGCGAACGAGACGCCGAGCGTAGCGTTGCCGGTGTTCTGCGAGTTCGCGTACACGGTCGGCGAGCCAACCGTGAACAGCGGGCCGCCCGCGGTGCCGTTCAGCGTCAGGCCGAGTTCGTTCTGCGCATTGACCTGCGCGGCGAAGCTGGTCGCGATCGCGCCGAGTTGCGCCTCGGCCGGATCGAGCGTTTGCGAGCGGAATTGCAGCAGTCCGCCCAGCGTGCCGCCGGACACGCTCGTGTCGGACAGCGTCTGCGGCGTCGGTGTCGGCTTTGCCCCGGCCTGGCCGAGATACTGGACCGACAACTCGCTCGGATCACCCGACGAAGTCGCCGTGCCGAGATTGAAGCTGTTGCCGGCCAGCACGAGCGGCTGTCCGCTCGACATGAACAGGCTATAGCTGCCGTTGTCCTGCACGACCGACACGCCGATCAGCTGGGACAGGTTCGACACCGCCTGGTCGCGTTCGTCGAGCAGCTGGTTCGGCGGCTGGCCCTGGTTGCTCGCCTGCGTGATCTGCGTATTCAGCGACGCGATCTGCGCGGTGTAGGTGTTGATCTGCGTAACAGAGTTGCTCAGCTGCGTGTTGACGCTCGAGCGCAACTGGTCGTACTGCTGGCCCGCCGCGTTGATCTGGTTCGCGAGCGTCTGCGCGTCGCTGATCGCGGTCTGCCGCGTCGACACGCTCGACGCGTTGTTGGCGACGTTCTGCAGCCCTGTGAAGTAACCGCTGATCGCGCTCGCAATCCCGGCGGTCGGACTGCCGACGAGGTTGTTGAGCTGGGTGATCATCGTGTTGTACGCGGTGAGCGCGCTGCTCGACGACTGCGCGTTGTTCAGCTCGGTCGTCAGGTACTGGCTGTACGCGCGCGTCACGGTGTCGGTGGAGACGCCCATCGGCAGGTAGCCGGAGCCGGTATACGTGCCGCCCGTCTCCGAATACACCGGGGTTTCCATCGTATAGCCGGGTGTCGACGCGTTGCTGATGTTCTCACCAGTCGTCGTCAAACCCCATTGGGCCGCGTTGAGTCCGCTAAGGCCGATATTCAACAGATTGCTGGACATGCGTCATCCTGAAGGGCGGCGTCGCAGACATGCCACCGCGTTAGTGGAACATCCTCTTTAACGGCCCGAGGTGCGAAAAATTGAGGGCCATGCCACTTCGTTTGCGCGACGTTGCCGCGCCGTTGCCTCCGACGCGAGTGCAACGTTTGCTTCGTCGGCCAAAGCGTTCGCGCGGTGCCGGGCGCGACGCGCACGGTACCGCGCGTTGGCTCGCCGCTCAGCGCGCCAGCGAGCGGCGCTTCATTTCGAGCTGCGTGATCAGCCGCTGCAGCGTGTTTTCCGCGCTGCCCGGCAGCGACAGGAAACGGAAGCCGAGCTGATAGCGCTGCGTGCCGTTCGGCAGCGCGAGCGAGCGATGCGACACGAGCTGCAGATCGAGCGACAGACGGCCGAGCGCGCCGAGCGTGAGCTCGCAGTCCATCAGGCGCGAGCCCATCGGCAGCGCGGCGACGCGCAGGTCGGTCGTGCGCATCCCGACGCCGCCGAGCGACAGGTCGTGCACCTCGAAGCGGAACGTGTCGCCCTCGGGCAGGCGGCCCGTACACATGAACGGGTCGAGAATCGGCGCGGCGACGCGGAAGTACTCGCGGCGCTGCACGTAGAACAGCACCTCGGGGAAGTCGGCCTCGAACGCCGGCATTCCCTCGAAGCGCGTCTCGCGTGGCGTCGGGGTCGTGAACTCGACGCGCACGCCGTCGGGCGACGCGTGGAACTGGCAGCGCGGCGCGTTGAGCAGCCCCTTGTTCTGATCGGCGAGCGCGCCCCAATCGAAGGTGAAGGTGCGCTCGCGCACGTCGACGTCGAGCAGGCGCGTGACGATCTGCCCGCCCGCATATTCGACGGTGAGGAAATCGCCGCGATTGACGATATTGCGCAGCTGCACGCCGATTTCCAGCGGGTTGCGGCGGCCGAAATCGGAAGCGCTCTCGTTTTGCGGGACGTGCGGCTGACCGTTCGTGTCAGTCAGGCCGTTCGACTGGTTCATATCCATGGGCTTGCCGGTAAGCATGTTCTTGCGGGCACGTGCCAGGGCCTAGCCATGGACTCTGAGGGTCTTCATGCAAAGCCGCAACACACGCGTTCGACCGGACCTTACAGCGCTATTCCGGTATCGGGTCTAACTCGTTAGCGGCAGCATCGAGCCAAAATTTAGGGGCTCAATTTAAATATTCGCCGGAAAATTTCGCGCAAACGTTAAAAGCGTATCTGCCCTATTTTCCGCGACCTTGCTCGCCCCGGACCCTGCGGAGCTTTTTACCGATGCCGGTTTTTCTGCTGCGTTTATCGCCGCTTTTACCGACACCTTTAAAACCGCTTTAATGCCGGTCGCGTGCGTTATTTTTAATCAGCCCATTTTCTGCATGATCGACAGCAGCTTTTTCGCGTAATGCGGATCGGTTGCATAACCGGCGCGCTGCATGCCGTTGGCAAAACCGTTCACGTCGCGCGACGAATTGATCACCTGCGCGTAACGCGGATTGTTCTTCAACATGCTCGCGTAATCGGTCATCGCTTCCTCGTACGAGTCGTACGCGCGGAATTTCTCGACCGTGCGATGCGGCTTGCCGTTCACGTACTCGGTCGTGACCGTCGACACGGTCTTGCCGGTCCAGTCGTTGCCCGCCTTGATGCCGAACACGTTGTGGCTCGTCGAGCCGTCGGCCTTCTTGATCTCGCTCTTGCCCCAGCCCGATTCGAGCGCGGCCTGACCGATGATGAAGCGCGCCGGAATGCCGGTCGCCGCGCTCGCGGCCTGCGCCGGCGTGGCGAGCTTGTCGACGAAGGCGTCGACCTTCGACGAGCTGCCGTCGCCGCGCACCGGCGGCGTCAGCGCGCTATTGGCCGAGTAGGCGCGGCCGAGCCCGAGCTGACCGTTGGCCTGGGCGTTGCCGTAGGCACGCGCGAGCGCGTTGAGCGCCGCGCTCTGGCCTTCGTCGCCGCCGCTACCGCCGCCGAGCGCGTTGGCCATGCCGGCGAGACCACCCGCCGCGCCCGCGCCGTTCGCGCCACCCACCTGCATGCCCTGGTTGCGCATCAGCTGCTTGAGCATCGCGTCGGCGACGCCGATGCCCTTCTTCGACAGCTGCTGCGCCATCTGCTGATCCATCATCGACGTGAACGTCGCCGTGTCGTGCGAATCGAACGGACCGTCCTGCGGCGTTGCATCGCGCATGCTCTTCAACATCATCTGCGTGAACACGGCGTCGAACTGCTGCGCGGCCATCTTCATGCCGGCTTGCGGCGAGGCCTTCGCCTGCGCGCTGAGTGCGCCGAAGCCCTGCACGTCGAGCGCGAACCGGCTGGTCAGATCGTTGGCGGAGTTGACGCTATTGGTCGTATCGGAATTCATCTCGCGTGCTCCTTAGATGATTTCAAGGTCGGCGCGCAATGCGCCGGCTGCTTTCATGGCCTGCAGGATCGACATCAGATCCGCGGGCGTCGCGCCGAGCGCGTTGAGCGCCTTCACCACTTCGGCGAGGTTTGCACCGGCGTTCACGAGTTTCAGCGAGCCGTTGTCCTGCTTCATCTGGATCTGCGACTGCTGCGCGACCACCGTGCGGCCGTTCGAGAACGCGCCCGGCTGGCTCACCACCGGCTGCGTATTGATCACGACCGACAGATTGCCGTGCGCGACCGCGCAGTTCTGCAGCGTGACCATCTGGTTCATCACGATCGAGCCGGTGCGGGCGTTCAGGATGACCTTCGCGGCGGCCTGCCCGGGCCGCACTTCGAGGTTCTGCAATTGCGCCATGAACGAGACCTGCTGCTGCGGATCGGCCGGCGCGCGCAGCTGGATCGTGCGGCCGTCGAGCGCGGTCGCGGTGCCGCTGCCGAACGCGTTGTCGATCGCCGCGACGACGCGCTGCGTGGTGTCGTAGTCCATGTCGTTCAGGTCGAGCTGCATGGTGCCCGCCTGCGACACCGCCGTCGGCACCGAGCGCTCGACGATCGCGCCGCTGGTGATGCGCCCCGCGGCGAGCTGGTTGACCTGCACCCTGCTGCCGTTCGCGCTCGCGCCCGCACCGCCCACGGCGACGTTGCCCTGGCCGAGCGCATACACCTGGCCGTCGGCGCCCTTCAGCGGCGTGAGCAGCAGCGTGCCGCCGCGCAGGCTTTTCGCATTGCCGAGCGACGACACCGTGATGTCGATCGCTTCGCCCGGCCGCGCGAACGGCGGCAGCACCGCGGTCACCATCACCGCGGCGACGTTCTTCAGCTGGATGTTCGACAGCGACGACTGCGAGTTGCTGGAGCCCGCCGCCTGGTTGTTGATCGAGATGCCGAGGTTCGCGAGCATGTTCGCGAGCGTCTGCGTCGTGAACGGCGTCTGCGTGGTCTGGTCGCCGGTGCCGTCGAGGCCGACCACGAGGCCGTAGCCGATCAGCGGGTTGTCGCGCACGCCCTGGATCTGCACGAGGTCCTTCAGGCGCTCCGCGTGCGCCGGCGTCACGGCCGGCAGCGCCGCGCAGGCGAGCGCGACGAACATCAGTGCGCGGCCCGCGCGCGACAGCGTGTCGAAGACAGTACCCATGATCACCACGGCGCCACGTTGAGGAAGAACCGCTGCAGCCAGCCCATGGTCTCCGCTTCGTTGATGTAACCCTTCGCGGAGTATTCGATTTTCGCGTCGGCGACCTGGGTCGAGTACACGGCGTTCAGACTCGAAATCGTGTTGGGATTGACGACGCCCGAGAAGCGCACGAACTCGTTGCCCTGATTGATCAGCATCTGTTTCTCACCGCTCACGATCAGGTTGCCGTTCGCCTGCACGCCGGTCACGGTCACGGTGATCGTGCCGTTGAACGTATTCGACGCGTTCGCGCCGCCGGTGCCGGCAAAGCCGTTGGCGCCGGTCGCGTTCAGGTTGGTCTTGGCGAACAGGCCGCCGAGAAAGCCCGCGGTCGGCACGCTGAAGTTCGTGCTGCCGTTGCGGCTCGCATTCGCGCCCGAGTTCTTCGTCGCGTTGATGTTCTCGGCGATCACGATCGTGATGATGTCGCCTACGTTGCGTGGCCGCTGGTCTTCGAACAGCGGCCGACCCGCGTAGCCCGGGTTGTAGATCGAGCCCGGCGCCTGCGCCTGCGGCGGCATCGGCGGCACCGCGTTCATCGGCTGCTGGGTGATCGGTTCCCTCGGCAGTTGGGCGCAGCCGCCGAGCGCGGCGAGCAGCGTGAGCTGCACGAGCGCCTCGGCCGTGCGCGAATGAACCGGAGTGCGAGTGGAGTGCGACATCATCGTTTACCGCCTTAAATTTCCAGTCCTCAAACCTGCATCTGGCTCAAGGTCTGCAGCATCTGGTCGGAGGTCGTCACGGCCTTGCTGTTGATTTCGTACGCGCGCTGCGTCTGGATCATGTTCACCAGTTCCTGCACGACGTTCACGTTCGACGCTTCCACGTAACCCTGGTTGAGCGTGCCCGCGCCGTTCAGACCCGGCTGCGACACGTTCGGCGCACCCGACGACGCCGTCTCCGCGAACAGGTTCTCGCCCTTGGCGTCGAGGCCGGCCGGGTTGATGAAGGTCGCGAGCTGCATCGTGCCGAGCTGCTGCGTATTGCTCGAGCCGGCCACGGTGATCGACACCGCGCCGTCGCTGCCGATCGTCAGCGAGGTGGCATTGGTCGGGATCGTGATCGCCGGAATCACCTGGTAGCCGCTCGACGTGACGAGCTGACCCTGCGCGTTGGTCTGGAACGAGCCGTCGCGCGTGTAGGCGGTCGTGCCGTCGGGCATCTGCACCTGGAAGAAGCCCCCGCCGTTGATCGCGACGTCCTTCGAGTTGCCGGTCTGCTGCAGGTTGCCCTGCGTGTACAGACGCTCGGTCGCGACCTGTTGCACGCCGGTGCCGAGCTGGATGCCGGACGGCAGTTCGGTTTGCTGCGTCGAGTTCGCGCCCGGCTGGCGGATGGTCTGGTACAGCAGATCCTCGAACACCGCGCGCGAGCCCTTGAAGCCGTTGGTGCTGACGTTCGCGAGGTTGTTCGAGATCACGTCCATCTGCGCCTGCTGCGCATTCATGCCGGTGGCGGCGATATACAGTGAGCGGTTCACTTATGGTTCTCCAATGTCGGGCGGAATTGGCGCTTTAGCGCTTGCTCCGGGCCCATGCAAAGCGGTCTCGGAGCGCGCCTCGTAGGGCGCCCCGTGGCAATCCGTTAGCTGAAGCTGAGCAGCTGGTTGGCGGACTGATCGTTCTTGTCGGCGTTTTCCAGCAACTGCGTCTGCATCTGGAACTGGCGCGCGTTGGTGATCATCGAGACCATCGCGCTGACCGGATTCACGTTGCTGCCTTCGAGCGACGCCGGCGCGAGCGTCACGGCCGGATCGGCGTCGGCGGGGTTGCCGTCGGCGGTGCGAAACAGACCGTCATCGCCGCGCGCGAGCGACTGCGGATCGGGATTGACCAGCTTCAGCTGATCGACGGTGACCACGGCGGTGGGCGGATCGCCCGGCGTCAGCGCCGACACCGTGCCGTCCTTGCCGATCGTGATCTGCGCGCCCGGCGGCACCGATACCGGCCCGCCGTTGCCGAGCACGACCTGATTGGTCGCGTTCACGAGCTGGCCGTTTTCGTCGATGTGCAGATTGCCCGCGCGCGTGTAGGCCTCGTTGCCGTCGGCGGTCTGCACCGACAGCCAGCCCGGCCCCTGAATCGCGACGTCGAGCGGATTGCCCGTCTGCTGGATCGGCCCCGGCGTATAGTCGGCGCCCGGTGTCGACGACAGCACGAAGGTGCGGGTCGTGTCGTCGTTGACCGTGCTGCCGTCGCCGAACGACATCGGCACGGCGCGGAAGGTTTCGAGCTGCGCGCGAAAGCCCGTGGTCGACGCGTTCGCGAGGTTGTTCGCGACGATCGCCTGCTGTTCGAGCGCCTGCGCGCTCCCCGACATCGCGGTGTAGATCAGCCGATCCATGAAGAGGTCCCGTTCGCTTACAGGTTGATCAGGGTCTGGTCGACGGCCTGCTGGGTCTTGATCGTCTGCGCGTTCGCCTGATAGTTGCGCTGCGCGGTGATCAGGTTGACCAGCTCGCTCGTCAGATCGACGTTCGAGTTCTCGACCGCGCCGCCTTGCAGCACGCCGTGATTGGTCGAGCCCGGCGTCGAGATCTGCGCGACGCCCGAGGCAGCCGTCTGGCCGTACTCGTTGTTGCCGAGGTCGACGAGGCCGTTCTGGTTCGAGAAGTTCGCGAGCACGATCTGGCCGAGCGCCGCGGTCTGGCCGTTCGAGTAGTTGCCGGTCAGCGTGCCGTCGGAGCCGACCGTGAAGCTCGTCAGCGTGCCCGCCGCGTAGCCGTCGGTCGACAGGCTGTTGACGCCGTCCTTGCCGCCGTACTGCGTGGTGCCGGCCATGTTCAGCGTGACGTTCTGCGGCGTGCCCGAACCGTCGGTGGTCGGAAGCGACATGGTGAACGCGCCGAGCGTCGCGGTCGCGAGGCCGGTCGTCGCGTCGGTCGTGCTGACCAGCGTGCCCGACGAATTGAAGTTCGCCGTGCCGATCAGGGAAGCGGTGCCGGTCGACGGGCCCGCGTACACGTTCCACGTGCCCGAGCCCGTCTTCGCGAAGTACATATTGACGGTCTGCGAGCCGCCGAGCGTGTCGTAGACGGTCGTGCTCGTCGAGTAGTTGTAGGTCGACGAGCTGCTCTGGTTGAAGGTGGTCGGGTTCTGCGTGATCGTGTAGCTGTCGCTGGCCACCGGCGTGCCGCTGAACGTGATGCTTTCGCCGTTGCCGAGCGTGATCGCGGTGCCGGCCGTGTAGGGCTGCGACGCCGTGGTCGTGCCGAGCGTGTTGTCCGTGACCGTGTAGGTGGTCGGGCTCGTGAAGTTGATCGTGTACTGGTCGGTGTTGGTGCCCGCTGCCGCGTTGGTGATCGTCGCGCCGGTCGTACTCAGCGTGCCGGCGTTGGTGCCGCCCGGCGTCGCGCTCGGCGCGCCGAGCATGATGTCGTCCTGCGCGTTCAGGTTCAGGCCCGCGGTGATCGAGGTGGTCGCCTGCGGCGCGATGTTCGCGGTCGGCACCGTCAGCGGTACGGTCTGCGCGGTGTTGATGATGCCCGAGCCATTGGCCGCGTAGCCCATCAGATCGAGGCCCTGCGCGTTCGTGATGAAGCCGTTCTTGTCGAGCTGAAACACGCCGTTGCGCGAATAGGTCAGCGTGCCGTTGTTCGACATCTGGAAGAAGCCGTTGCCGTTGATCGCGACGTTCAGCGCCTGGTTCGTCGTGGTGAGCGTGCCTTGCGAGAATTGCTGCTGCACTTCGGAGAGTTGCGTACCGATACCGATCTGCTGGCTCGTCGCGGTCGCGACCGAATTGGCGTACATGTCGGCGAATTCCGCGGTGCCGCTCTTGAAGCCGACGGTGTTGGCGTTGGCGATGTTGTTGCCGATCACGTCGAGATCGCTCGACGACGCCGACAGACCGCTCAAACCTGTTTGGTAACTCATGACGTACTCCGTATCTGTGAAGTCGTAACTGAATGGATCCGGACTACAGGATCGCTGCGACGCCGGTCAGGTCGACCGTCGAGCCGTTCGACAGCACGAGCCCCGGCGTGCCGCTGCTCTGCTGGACGACGCTTTCCACCGTCGCGCCGGTGAGCGTGGTAGCCGTTGCCTGCTGGCCGTTGATCGTGCCTGTCGCGGTGATCGTGTAGGTGCCGTCGGCGAGCGTGTTGCCCGCCGAATCGGTCGGCGTCCAGCCAACCGGAATCGTGCCGGCCGACTGCTTGCCGAGATCGAGCGTATTGACGATCGTGCCGGCCGAGTTCTTCACGACGATCTGCAGGTCGCTGACGGAGTTCGCGAGCGTGACGCCGAACTCGTTCGTCTTGCCGCTCGCCACGGTAATCGAGTTGCCCGGTGCGAGCACGGTCGAACCGATCAGCAACGCGGCCTGCGATTGCTGGCCCGCCGACAGCTGCGTCGACAGCGAGGAGAGCGACGTATTGAGCTGGCTGATGCCCTGCACCGTGCTGATCTGGGCGAGCTGCGAGGTCATCTGCGAGCTGTCCATCGGATTGGTCGGGTCCTGGTTCTTCATTTGCGCGACGAGCAGTTGCAGAAAGGTGTTCTGCAGGTCCGCCGCCGACGTGCCCGACGTGCTGCTCGTCGAGCTGGTCGCGCTCGAGCTGCTGCTCGTGCCGTTCATAGTGTCGAGCAGCGTCTGCGAAACGGTCGTGCCGCTGCCGCCGATCGTGGTGTTGGTGGTCAAGGCTCTCTCCTCAGGTTCCGATCGTGAGCGTTTTCAGCATCAGGGTTTTGGCCGTGTTCAGCGTTTCGACGTTGGCCTGATACGAGCGCGAGGCCGAGATCATGTTGACCATCTCCTGCACCGGGTCGACGTTGGGCAGCGTCACGTAGCCGTTCGCGTCGGCGGCCGGATTGCCTGGCTCGTACGCGGTCTTCATCGGCGACGGATCGTCGACCACGCCCGTCACCTGCACGCCGCCGACCTGCTGGCCGGAGCGTGTGCGCGCGCCGCCGAGCGGGCTCACCGCGAACACGACCTGCTTGGCCTTGTACGGCTGACCGTCGGGGCCCGTCGTGCTGTCCGCGTTGGCCAGGTTCGACGCCGTCACGTTGAGCCGCTCCGACTGCGCCGACATTGCGGAACCGGCGACACCAAAAATGTTCATCAGGGATGGCATGTTTCCTGACCTCTCCTGCCGGTTCGCACCGGCTTTACGTTAAGTCCCGTAGCGTTTCTGTTCCTGCGTGCATGCTGCCTGTGTTCAGCTGCTATGCGCCCTGCCTGGCTGCCGTGCGGCGTGCAGGGCTTACGACGAGCCCGACGTGATCGCCGACAGCATCGTCTTGATCTGGTTCGACACGACCGTCATACCCGACTCGAAGTGCACCGTGTTGTCGGCGAACTGCACGCGCTCGGTGTCGACGTCGACCGTGTTGCCGTCGAGCGCCGGCTGCAGCGGAATCCGGTATTGCAGGTTGCCGTAATCGTCGGGGCTGCCGCCCGTCGCCGTCAGCGTGGCCTTGCCGCTCATGTGGCCGGCCTCGGTCGTGTTCATCGACATGCCGCTCGTCACGCCCGCGGGTTGCGTCATCGCGAGCGTCGAGCTGTTCGATGCGGCTTGGCCGGCGGTGCTGCCGCCCGTCTTCTTCAGCGCGCCGGCGAGCGACGACGCGAAGTCGATATCGCGCGCCTTGTAGCCGGGCGTGTCGGCGTTCGCGATATTCGACGACAGCAGTTCCTGCCGGTATGCGCGCACATCCATCGCCTGCCGGCCGAATGCGAATTCGGCATCGAGCTTGTCCAGCATCGGAATCTCCCGAGAACGTTTCCAGGGCCGTCCCGTGTGCGCATCGTGAGCGACACGCGGCGGGTGCGAAGGCCTTTTTGCATGTGATGCATCTTATGGGCCGCGCGCAAGCGGCAATCGGACGAATAACCGGGAAAGGGGGCTTCTATTCAACGTTTGCGCGAAAGCGGGGCTCACTAGAATGCAAGGCGTACCGATGCATTCGATGGAGACCCGCGATGGACCAGCCCACCAACACCTTGCCGCAGCCGGCGAGCGGCACGACGATGCGTCGCGTGGGGGGTGGCCGGGTCGATGGTTCGGAGGGCGCGCTCGCGCAGCCGGTGCCGCGCTCTTTCTCGCGTGGCCTTGCACGTTGCCTGACGCGGGTGTCCGTCAACCTCGCGGTATGGGTTGCGGGCGGCATCGTGTTGCTGCCGGCTACGACCCAGGCGCAGGATGCGGGCGGCCCGATCGTGATTGCCGGGCCCGCCGAGAAAAATCCCGCCGCGCTGAACGATCTCGTGCAACGGATTCAGACGCCGGCGCAGCGCAGCGCGTCGGCGGCGTCGCTCGCTGCGGCGACCGCACAGTCGCTCGGCCGCGCGAGCGGGTCGCGCGACACCGATACGTTCGGGCGTGCCGCGAGCGCAAGCGGCGCGATCGTCATTCCGGGCGCGGGCGAGCCCGCTGCCGCCGCGCCGGCCATCATCCGCACCAACTTCAAACCGGACGCCAACGGCGTCGTGATGATTCCGCCGGCGTCCGGCACTGGGGCGTCGGGCGTCGCGCGCGTCAATGTCGAAGCGGGCCCGGCCGCCAGCGTCGCGAATCAGCGCGTGGTCGCGGCCAGTGCGCCGCAAGGCGACGGTTTCGACAGTCTCGCCGCGCGCGGCGAGCCACCCGTGTTCGGCGCGAATGGCAAGCCGATCTCGGCCGCTGCGGCGCAGCCGGCGCATCCCGGGATCGCGAGAACACCCGCGACGTCGCCTGGCTCGCGCCAACCGGCGACCGTCATTGCACAGAGAACGCCGCAGACCGCTACCGCCGCGACGGCTGCGCAAGCCGCGCCGCTGCCAGGCCAGCAGGACCCGGAAGCGATTCACGCGAGCGCGCTGGCGTTCCTGCAACAGCAGGCCGTCGGCCTGCCCGGCAAGGCCGACATCACTGTCGCGCCCGCGTTTCCGCGCGGCCTCGCCGCGTGCACGTCGCTCGAACCGTTCATGCCGACCGGCGCGCGCCTGTGGGGCCGGCTGACGGTCGGCGTGCGCTGCGCGGGCGAGCGGCCGTGGACCATCTATCTGCAGGCGCGCATCTCGCTGCATGCGACCTACTACCTCGCCGCCCGCGCGATGGCGCCGGGCGAAGTGCTCACGGCCGCCGACCTCGTCGCGCGCGAAGGCGACCTGACCGGCCTGCCGCAGGCGATCGTCACCGACCCGTCGCAGGCGGTCGGCTCGGTCTCGCTCGCGCGGATCGCGGGCGGCATGCCGCTGCGCCGCGACATGCTGAAGAGCGCGTCGGCGGTGGTGTTCGGCCAGACCGTGCGGGTCGTCGCTGCCGGCCACGGTTTCTCGATCTCGTCCGAGGGCAGCGCGATGAACAACGCGTCGCCGGGCCAGCAGGTGCGCGTGAAGACCGCCAACGGCCAGATCATCTCCGGCATCGTCAAGGACGGCGGCACGGTGGAGATCCAGATGTGAGCGGGCTGGCGGCAACGAGCACCGTCGAAACGGCCGGCGCCCCGGCGGCCAGGTCAGACGGACGGGGATTGAAAGGGGTGGATGGCCACCTGGCGGCGAGCCGGGTGTCGAGCGATTGCGCTAAAGTTTTGATCAGCGGTTGCCGTTATCAGGATCAAATCGTTAGGGAAGCCAATCGTGAAAGTCGATCCCACCACCTCTTCAAATCTGCCGTCGTTGAAAGACGCTTTGTCCCGTTCGCAGCAGAGCGACGAAGCCACGCCGGCAGCCAGCACCACCCAGGGCGCGACGAGCACGGCCGCGCCGGCCGCGAGCAGCGCGTCGGGCGACACGAGCGTGAGCCTGTCGGGTCTGGCGCAGCATCTGCGCAGCCTCGCGGCCTCCGGCTCGGCCGACATCGACACCGCGCACGTCGAGTCGATCAAACAGGCGATCAAGGACGGCAAGCTGCAGATCGACTCCGGCAAGATCGCCGACGGCGTGCTGCAGACGGCGCGCGACCTGTTGCAGAACAAAACCTCGTCGACCGGCAACTGATCGGCATTTCGCCGCGCGGTGATCTGCCGGGCGGCGTCCGACCAACCCGGTTCGCGCGCCGTTCGCGAGCCAGTGTGCGTAGCGAGTTGTTGATATGAAAGACGCCCTCGTTGCTACCCTGATCGAAGAATATTCGACCGTCGAGGCATTCGCCTCGATCCTCACTCTCGAAACCAAAGCGCTGACGGCGATCTCGCCGCTGGAGCAGTTGCCGGCGATCGTCGAGAAAAAAACCGAGCTGATCGGCGTGCTCGCGAGGCTCGAAGCCGCGCGCGACTCGCATCTGGCCGAACTCGGCTTTCCGACCGGCTGGTCCGGCATGGAGTTCGCGGCCAGCACCGACGCGCGCGTCGCGACGCAATGGAAGCTGCTGCAGAAAGCCGCGGATCGCGCGCGGCGAGTCAACACCAACAACGGCGAGCTGATCCGCGTGCGGATGGACTACAACGAGCGCGCGCTAAAGGCGCTGCAAGTCAACGTGCCGCGCAAGACGAATCTGTACGGGCCGGATGGACGGGTTCCGGCTTATTCGGGACTTTGATCGGCCCGCCTGCCCGGCCTGCAATCGAGCAATTTACGAAATGAATGAAAAGCCCGTCATCGACGGGCTTTTTCGTTTTCCGCCGCCGCTTTTCCACCCCCTTCCCTGTCCGTTCCGCGCTGCGTTAGCCGTTCGGCTAGCTGGCGCTAGTCCACCTCGTCACGTTGAAATGGTGACTTCGTTCGAGCTTTCGCCAACGCCGCGGCTTCGACGCGGCCGCAATTCGACGGGCGGAATCTTGTTTGCTCGTTAGTTTGTGTAGGCGTGTGTATAATGGAGGGTATGATGTATGAACAGTGCCGAGGTCGTCAAATTGATTCAAGCGAATGGCTGGCAGCTCGTGCGCATAGCGGGCAGTCACCATCATTTCAGGCACGCGCGAAAACGGGGGCTCGTGACCGTCCCTCATCCGAAAAAAGATTTGCCGGCCGGCACCCTGAACAGCATTCTGAAACAGGCGGGGCTCAAATGAAGCATCTGATCTTTCCGATCGCCATCGAACCCGGAGACAACACGCACGCGTTCGGCGTCGTGGTGCCCGATATTCCAGGCTGCTACTCCGCGGGCGACACGCTTGAACAAGCGTATGTGAACGCGAAAGAGGCAATCGAATCGCATCTCGAAACCTTGCTCGACGAAGGGCTGCCGCTGCCCGAGCCTCTCACGCTAGGCGAGCATCGGCGCAATCCCGAGTTCGCGGGGTTCACATGGGGTTTCGTGACGACGCGCAATATTCCGGCGTTGAAGAAGGCGGTTCGCATCAACATCTCGCTGCCCGAGGTGCTGGTGCAGGAAATCGACGCGTATGCGCAGGCGCGCGGTATGTCGCGCTCGGCGTTTCTCGCGCTCGCCGCCGAGCATGAGATGGCGAACGCCTGAGCAACGGCAGGCGGCACAGGCGCGCATCGGCATCGGCGCACCGCCGCATTTGAAAGCAGCGCTTGAAAAACGGCGTGCGGCGCCGCGCTGGCGTCAGTTCGCTTCGGCGTTCGCCCAGGCCATTTCGCGCAGTCGGGTGCGCAGGCGTGCCACGGCCTGGCTATGCAACTGGCACACGCGCGATTCGCTGACTTCCATCACCGCGCCGATCTCGCGCAGATTCATGCCGCGCTCGTAGTACAGCGACATCAGCAGCTTCTCGCGCTCCGGCAAGCGGTCGATCGCTTCGATGAGCGCCGAGCGCAGGCTGTCGTCGAGCAGCGCCGAGAGCGGATCGGAATGATCGACGCAGTAGCGGTCCAGAAAAGGTTCGTCGTCGGCGGAGCGGTCGAAGTCTTCGTAGTAGATCAGTTGGCTGCCATGCAGGTCCTGCAGCATCGACTGATATTCGTCGAGCGGCATTTGCAGGTGCTCGGCGACCTCCGCCTCGCTCGCCGAGCGGCCGAGGTTCTGCTCCACCTTGTGCACCGCGGATTCCACTTCGCGCGACGTGCGGCGCAGGCTCCGCGGCAGCCAGTCGTTGCTGCGCAGCTCGTCGAGCATCGCGCCGCGAATCCGCTGGCTGGCATAGGTCTCGAACTGCGCGCCCTGGTCTTCCTTGTAGCGGCCGGCGGCATCCAGCAAACCGATCATGCCGGCCTGGATCAGGTCGTCGAGATCGACGCTCGCCGGCATTTTCGCGACAAGCTGCAAGCCGAGTCGACGCACGAGCGGTGCGTACTTCGTCAAAACTTCGGCCTGAGAAATCTTTCCCTGAGCGTTGTACATCGTGCTCCCCTTGTCCTTCGTGCACGCCTTTCAAGCGTGATGCGCGGACGGTTGGTCGGCGTGGTGCGCCGCTGTAACTGTCGCAGGCGCCCGCCAGGGCGTTTGCGACGACATCGCTGGCCGCATCGGCCAGTACTGCAATTCGGCGGCGAGATGGCGGAAGTCGCGCGCGGCCGGTGTCGACGGAAACGCGTCGACCACGCAGCGCGACAGCTCGAGTGCCCGTGCGATGCGCACGTCGGCCGCAATGCAGCCGGCGTTTTCCAACGCGACGGTCAGGTAACGGCCGGCCACGCCGGCGAGATTCGCGAACGCGGCCTGCGCGTCGTTGGCGCTTTGCACGTGATTCGCGAGCACGCGCAACTGCGCGATCGCGTGCGCGTAGTGCAAACGCTTGATGCACGCATAGGCCTCGGTGATCGCCTCGCCCAACATGCGCGCGACGATCATCACGTCATGCGCCTGCTTGGCGAGCGGCGACAGATGCCCTTCTTCGTCGAGCTGCGCGTCGATCAGCACGATATCGGCCGAGCCGCCGAGCAGCACACCGAGTTCGGCCTCCGTATGCCCCTCGCGGTTGTTGCGCGAGGCGGACAGCACCGAAAAACCGAGCGCGTGACGCGCGGCGGCGAAATCGACCGGGCTCTCGCCGCGCATCACCGCCGCGAAGTTGCCCGCGCCGCGCAAGCCGCCAAGCATCGCGCTCACCGATTTCTCACCGACGCATTCGTCGATCACCAGCACGTCCTTGCCCTGCTGTGCGAGCGCCGCGGCGAGGTTGACCGCCACGGTCGTATTACCGACGCCCGACGACGCACCCGCCAACGCGATCACGCGCGCGCCGCCGCGCGCGAGCAGCCGCCGCAACCCTTCGGCTTGATCCGAAACGAACTTATCCAAAGCGAACCTCGTGCAGCTCGGCCGTCGAACGTGCGGACAGCGAGGACAGCAAAGCGGGGATGTCGTCGTCGTGCGGCACGAACGGCGAGTTGTCGCGCGGAATGCAGAAGGTGCTCTTGATCAGGAATTTCTTCGTCGCGACGTAAAGGTTCTCCGGCACCTTCTGTCCGGTCGATACGTAATGCACCGGCAGCTTGTAGCGGATCACCGTATCGAGCACGCCGCCGAGGTTGGTCGCTTCGTCGAGCTTGGTCAGAATGCAGCCGGCGAGCGGCTGCTGGTCCGGCGCGCGCTGATACGCCTGCACGACTTCGTTCAACGTGTCGCCGTGGCTCGTCGCGTTGAGCAGCAACAGACGCTGCACCGGCTGGCCGGCGCGGCTTAGCATCGCGATCTGGTCGGACACGAGCCGGTCGCGCTGGCTCATACCGATCGTATCGATCAGCACGATGTGCTTGTTGCGCAACTCCGAGAGCGCGAGCTGCAGATCGGCGCTGTCCTTCACCGCATGCACCGAAACGCCGAGAATCTTGCCGAAGATGCGCAACTGTTCATGACCGCCGATGCGGTAGCTGTCGGTCGTCAGCAGCGCCACCTTGCTCGCGCCGAAGCGCATCACGCAGCGCGCTGCGAGCTTCGCGGTGGTCGTCGTCTTGCCGACGCCGGTCGGCCCCATCAGCGCGAACACGCCGCCGCGCTCCATCAGCGCGTCTTCGTCCTCCATCACCGGCAGGTTCGACTCGAGCACCGAGCGCACCCAGTCCATGCCGCCATCCATCGTGTCGACCTCTTCGGGCAGGTTGTCGACCAGCATCTGCACGAGCTGCGCGGAAAAGCCGGCGGCGAACAGATGCTTGGTGAGCGCGGCGCGTGCGGGACTGCGGCGCTGTCGATCGCCCCACAGCAGACCCGCGAAGTGCTCTTCCATCATGTCGCGCATCGACGACAGCTCGTTCATCACGGTGTCCTTGACGACCTGCTCCATGCGCCCCTTGATCGCTTCGGCGACGGCGGACGGCGTGCGGCTTTCGTCAGTAGCGGACGGCACGGGCGCGATCTTCTGAGCGGCGCGGCGCGCAGCGGCTTCGGCGGCTTCGCGCGCCCAGTCGGGCGTGTCGATCACCGGCGGCACGGCGGCCGGCCGCGCGTCGACCGCGCTGCCGAGGCCTTTGGCGGTCGCCGCGGCGGGCGTCATCGCGGCCGGACGCGCGCTGTATTGGCCGCTCTGTTGCTGCTGCTCGGCCGCGAGGCGGCGCGCGTGATCGATGAGCCACGGATTCGACTCGGCCATCGTGCGCGGCGCGGTGGCTTCGCTCGATGGGATTGCCGGCGGTACCGGCACGCCGGCAGCTTTCAGCAAATCCGCGCGGATGTCTTTCGACAGGCGCGCGGCCGCGGCGCGGGCGCTCGCGCCGGAAGGCGTGGCGGCAGCGGCGAGCGTGGCCGGTGCGTTGAACGATGTGGCCGCGCCGGACGCCGACTGGCTCACGGCGGGCGCGGGGCCTGTCGCGATGGCCGCGGACGCGCCGGTCGCGCCCGGCATCGCCGGGCCGATTGGCGAATTGCCGGGCAACGCGGCGGCGGACGCTGCTTGATTCGCGGACATGCTGAGCGCCTGGCTGGCCGCCGAATTGAGCGCCGAATTGAGCGCCGTCCTGTTCACCGAGCCGGCCATGAAATCCGCAGCCGCATTCGCCGGCTCGATCGCCGGCGTCGCTTCACCACCCGCTTCCGGGCTCGCGCCGAACACCGACGAAAACACGTCCGGCATTGCGCTCGCGTATGGATTCGTCGGCGCCGCGAACAAGCCGCGCGGGGCCAGCGTCGATGCCGCACCTGAGCCCGTGCCGAGCGCCGCGGCCTGCGCGCCTTCGCGGGCTTTCGGCGTGATCGCGGCGAGGTCGCTATCGGCGAGCGCGACGATTTCGACGCTGCCGTCGTCCATCGTGCGATTCGACAGCACGACCGCATCGGGGCCAAGTGCTTCGCGAACGAGACGCAGCGCGTCGCGACTGGTAGCACCGACAAATTTACGAATGTTCAAGCTGGACCCCCGATGAGGTATACGGACTGACGGACCGGCAATACACCGCTTCCCATTGCGATCAATTATTGCGAAAGGCGTCGGGCGACGATCGATGGATAAAGACCGTTAAAGGTGGGTAATTCGCGCGATGGACACACGGCAGACGCATCGTTCGACGAGCCTGGGAGAGCCGTGCCAACGCAAACCGGCGCCCCATTGGAGCGCCGGTTTGCGTTGTATCGACAGCCGCGAGCGAGCGACCTTCGTCAGCCGTGCGCGCCGATCAGATTGACCACCTTGATGTTGCGTGTATCGGGCACTTCCGCATACGAGAGCACCTTCAGCTGCGGCAGGCTGCGGCGCAGGAAGCGCGCGAGCATCGGCCGCAGTGCGTGCTGCACCAGCAGCACCGGGGCGAGGCCAAGGTTCTGCTGACGCGTCATCGCTTTCTGCGTTTCGGTGAGCAGCGTGTTCGCGAGACCCGGTTCGAGGCCCGGGTTCGGTCCGGTCGATAGCGCCTGCGACAGCACCCGTTCGAGGTTCGCGTCGAGGCCCATCACCTGCATGTCGGCGGTCCCGGGGAACCACTGCTGCGTGATCGCGCGGCCCAGCGCGAGCCGCACCGCGGCGGTGAGGTCGTGCGGGTCGGTGAGCTTGGCCGCGTGTTCGGCGAGCGCTTCGAGGATCGTGCGCATGTCGCGAATCGGCACGCCTTCTTCGAGCAGGTTCTGCAGCACCTTTTGCAGCGTGGTGAGCGGCAGCATCTTCGGCACCAGATCGTCGACGAGCGACGCCGTGTCCTTCTGCATCCGCTCGACCAGCGACTGCACCTCGCGGCGGCCGAGCAGCTCCGACGCGTGCGTGACGACGAGGTGATTCAGGTGCGTCGCGACCACCGTGCTCGAATCGACGACCGTGTAGCCGTATACCTGCGCCTGTTCGCGCAGATTCGTGTCGATCCAGATGGCGGGCAGGCCGAACGCCGGGTCCTGGGTCGGCGTGCCCGGCAGCGCGGCCGATACCTGGCCCGGGTTGATCGCGAGCCACTGGCCCGGATACGCCTCGCCCGAGCCGACCTCGACGCCCTTCAACGCGATCCGATAGCCGTTCGGCCGCAATTCGAGGTTGTCGCGGATATGAATGACCGGCGGCAAGAAGCCGATTTCCTGCGCGAACTTCTTGCGGATGCTCTTGATCCGCTTGAGCAGTTCGCCGTCCGAGTTCTTGTCGACGAGCGGAATCAGCCGGTAGCCGACTTCGAGGCCGAGCGTGTCGATCATCGTCACGTCGTCCCAGCTCGCCTCGGCGTTTTCGACCGGCACCAGCGCGGCCGGCGCGACGTCGACGAGCGCCGGTGCGTTCTTGCGCTCCTCGGTGCGCTTCTTTATCGTGCGGCCGAGCTGGATCAGGCCGCCGCCGAGAATCAGGAACGCGAAGTGCGGCATGCCCGGGATCAGGCCCATCAGCACGAGAATGCAGCCGGTGATCATCAGCACGCGCGGGTTCGTGAACAGCTGGCCGGTCAGCTGCGTGCCGATGTCCTCGTTGGTCGCGACGCGCGAGACGATCACGCCGGCCGCCGTCGAAATCACCAGCGACGGAATCTGCGCGACGAGGCCGTCGCCGATCGTCAGCAGCGTGTAGTTCTTGCCCGCCGCCGCAAAACTCATGTCGTGCTGGACCATCCCGACGATCAGCCCGCCGATGATGTTGATCACCATGATCAGGAGGCCGGCGACCGCATCGCCTCGCACGAACTTGCTCGCACCGTCCATCGAGCCGTAGAACTCGGCTTCCTGAGAGATCTCCTTGCGCCGCGTGCGAGCCTGCTCTTCGTTGATGAGGCCGGCGTTCAGATCGGCGTCGATCGCCATCTGCTTGCCGGGCATCGCGTCGAGCGTGAAGCGCGCGGACACTTCGGCGATCCGCCCCGCGCCCTTCGTGATCACCATGAAGTTGATCACCATCAGGATCACGAACACGACGATACCAACCGCGAAGTTGCCGCCCACGAGGAAGTGGCCGAACGACTCGATCACCTGACCAGCCGCGTCGGGACCGGTATGGCCTTCGAGCAGCACGACCCGCGTCGAGGCGACGTTCAGCGACAGCCGCAGCAGCGTCGAGAACAGCAGCACGCTCGGGAACGCGGCGAAGTCGAGCGGCTTCATCGTGTACATGCTGACGAGCAGCACCATCACCGACAGCGCGATGTTGAACGTGAACAGCAGATCCAGCAGGAACGGCGGCAACGGCAGAATCATCATGCCGAGGATCATGCAGATCAGCACCGGCCCGGCGAGGGCGCGCAGGTTGGTGCTGCTCAGCGCATCCGAGCGTCGGGCGAGGAAACCGGCGCGAGCGTTCATGCGGAGGCTCCGTTGTGGTCGTCGCTAGTGGCGTCGTTGGCGTTGTCGTCGGCCGGGTTCAGCGTGTTGGCGGCTTCCTCGGCGGCGTCCTCGTCCGATACGCCGCCCTTGTCGAGTTCGGGCGGCACGTCGAGTTCGGTCGGCGCGACCGGCACGTCGCCGCCTTCGGCCTTGAAGCGGCGCAGTTGATAGACCCACGCGAGCACTTCCGCGACCGCGCCATAGAGCGGCCCCGGAATCTCACGGTTCAGATCGACGTTGTGATAGAGCGCACGCGCGAGCGGCGGCGCTTCGAGCAGCGGCACGTTGTTTTCGGCGGCGATCTCGCGAATCCGCGCGGCTACGAGGTTCACGCCCTTCGCGACCACCTTCGGCGCGCGCATCTCGCCGTCCGTGTACTGCAGCGCGACCGCGAAGTGGGTCGGGTTGGTCACGACCACGTCGGCCTTCGGCACTTGCGCCATCATGCGGCGCCGCGCGATCGCGCGCTGCTGCTGGCGAATCTTGCCCTTGATGTGCGGATCGCCTTCGCTCTCGCGATGCTCACGCTTCACTTCTTCCTTCGTCATGCGCAGCTTCTTGTGGAACGACCACAGCTGGTATGGCACGTCGAGCGCGGCCACCGCGAACATGCCGGCCACCGTCATGCCGCAGCACACCGCGATCAGATGCACGGAGTTGGCGAGCGCGAGATTGAGCGGCTGCGTCGCGAGCGCGAGGAATTGCTCATGGCGATTCCAGATCGCCGTGCCGCCGATCAACCCCACCACCAGCGTCTTCGCGAGCGACATGCCGAGCTGGATCGGTCCGTTGATCGAAAACATGCGGCCGAGGCCCTCGATCGGGTTCAGCCGGTTGAACTTCGGCTCGAGCCCTTTCCCCGACAGCTGCCAGCCGCCCAGCGCCATCGGTGCGAGCAGCGCGGCAAGTCCGGTGACGCCCAGTATCGGCACGAGCGCGTAGAGTCCTTCGCGACCCGCTGAGCCCGCGCCGATCAGCATGCGGCTGGTGTCGAACGCGCTCGCGTGGTTGAAGGTGAGCGACGCACGCAGCATCTTCTGCAAATGCTCGCCGATGCTGCCCGACATGCCCCATACGCCGTAGAACCCGGCCGCGAGCAGCGCGAAGGTCGACAGCTCCCGCGAACGCACGATCTGCCCCTCCTCGCGCGCCTTCTGCAGGCGCCGAGGAGTGGCGGATTCGGTTTTTTCGAGGTCGCTGTCCTCTGCCACAAAGCTCTCCAGTCGGCCGAGGCACGGCGCCTCTTTCCAGTGACAGCGATTATTCCTGCTCGGCGCAAGCGCCGATCGGCGGATAAGGGCGGAGAAACGGGGGTATTTCGACGGATGAGCGGACGGCTCGCGCGTTTGTCACGCAAGCCGTCCGGCATTGGATCGACGTGCGGCTTCAGTAGCCGACGAAGGGGGCGGGGCCGCCGCTCGCGGTCTGATCGAGTTGGTAGTACACGTAGCGGCCGAAGAAGAACGGCAGACCGAGGTCGAAGCTGGCGTTGCCGCCGATCTGGCCGGCGAGAGTGTTGAACGCGTAGTTGCCGCCGTTGGCGAACAGCGTCTGCGCATTCACGATGCCGATGCTCGCGACCGCCGACACGTTGTTCTTCCCGACCAGCGTGACCGTGCGGGTCTGCGCCGACGACGGGCAATAGAAGCCCGCGAACTGGCTGCCGCACAGCGTGAGCGTGCTATCGCTGAAGAAGTACGCGTTCGAGCCGGAATCGAGGAACGCCTGGACGGTCTTGCCGTTGAAGGTGCTGTTGTTGAGGTCGCCGTATGGGTCGGTCGTGAACACCTGCGCAGCGGCAAGCGGGTTGTTCCCCTGCGTGCCGATGCCGAACACCAGTGTGCCGGTCGCCGACGCCTGGCCGGTGTTCGAGACCGGCGCCATCTGCACGATCACGCCGTTGTTGTCGAGTGGGAATTTCGAGACCGGATTGGCGATCTGTTGCGGAATCGGCACCGCGGTGCGCGTGCACGACGTGCCGTTCGGACAGGCGAAGTAGTTGCTGTAGGTCGCCGCGGTCGTCGTGTTCGCGCAGGTTGCGCCGCAATCGGTCAGCGCGGTGCCGATGCCGAGGATGCCGTTCGCGCCCAGATCGGCGGCCGTGTTTTCGGCCGGGCCGCTGCCGCAGCCGCTTGGAACCGTGCTCGCGGCCTTGTCGCCGATGATCTGCAGCGGGATGCTGCTGGTCGTCGTTTCACCGCCGATCGTCACGATCGCGGTGCGCACCGAGCCCCACGTGTAACCGTCCGCGAAGGTCGCGCACTCGGCGAGCTGCGCGCCGTTGCTGCCAATCGTGCTGACCGGCAGCGCGCCGAGCAGCGTCGAATTGAGCGTGGAGCTGACCACGCGCAAGCCGAACGAGCCGGTGTCGACCTGGATATTGTCGATGGTCTGACAGTTGCTGGTCGAGCCTGGCGCGCAGATCCTCACGCTGACGGTCGGGATGTTGATGACACCGGCCACGCCCCGGCCGACCGTGATCGGCACCGTGTTCGACGCGTTCGCGGAGATCGGCTGCTGGGTCGGGCTGGCCGGCAGCGAACCGCCGTTCAGTCCGTTCGAGGTGTTGCTGCCATTGTCGGAACTGGAGTTGTTGTCGCTACCGCCGCCTCCGCCGCAGGCGACGAGCGTCGCCGTGAGCAGCACGGCAAGCGCGGCCTGCATCCAGCTTTTGAGGTTCGCGGTCGTGAGCATGGTTCGCATCGTGGTCCTCGCCGTTACTGGATGTCGGAACCGCTGACGCCGGCCGGCAGCGCGGAGGGCAGCCACGCGACGCCGCTGAATGCGCCCATGTGGCCGCCCGAACGCACCGCCAGCCCGCTGTCGTTGACGGCGACCGGCCCCCGCGCATTGCCGCGCGCGGCCCGCACGGCCTTCACGCCGGCCACGTACTGCGGGAAATAACTGCCGAGCAGATCACTGAGATCGGGCATTTGCGGACCATGCCACGAAATGCCGAATACCGCGCCGCTCGTGCTCAGGTATTCGCGCACCACGGTGCCGTTGCCGAACGTGGTCTCGCGTACCGTGTAGGAAGCGGGTGTGGAAGATGTTGAAGACGCCGCGCTCGATTCAGAACGCATGACACTTTGCGATGTGCCGCTGGCGGGCTGCACCACGCGGGAGGACACCGACGCGTCGGACGGGGCGGTAAGCGGCGCGCTGCCCAGCGCCGCATGGGCGGACTGCGCGGCCGTCAGGGCCAGTAACGAACATGGCAATACGAGCGCCGTGACTCCGGCGCGACCAATACGACTCCACATGAGAAGCTCCTCCCGAGCCGCGGCACGCTTCGCCGACTGCGCGAAGCGGCCGCTTATAGGCAGATGATATGGCACCGCCGCAGCCGCAACGCTGAGGGATCCCCTCACCGGGCGACTACCCGGCGTCGCGCTAGCCGGGTGCCGTACCGCTTTGACATCGTAGTATGCCTGCGGATTCTTTCAGCCGGCGCAAGGCGCGCCCACGCACGCGACTTGCCGACTATTACTAGCAGGAAAACGTACGGAAGATGGGTAGCCGGTACTCATTGAACGCGTGTTTGTCGCAAATCGCGGAGAAACCACCAGCCCGGCGCGCTTGCCGGGCCGAGTCACTTGCTCAGAAACCGAGGCTCGCGAGCAGATCGTCGACCTGCGATTGATCCTGCACCACATCCGTCTTGCCTTCCGGATTGATCTGCGGACCGTTGAGCAGATGCTCCGGGCTGCCCGTCGACGACACCTCCGCCTTGAGAGCCGCGGCGTTCGCCGCGAACTGCTCGCGCCGCTCGAGCGCGATGTTCTCGACCAGCACGCCGAGCAGTTGCTGCTCGATCAGATAGACGACGTCGGTGATCTTCTTGATCACCTGGCCGGTCAGATCCTGGAAGTCCTGCGCGAGCATGATCTCCATCAACTGCGAGTTGGTCGCGCCGGTCGCGTCGGGCACGCCGCGCAGGAAGGTGCGCGTGTCGTTCATCAGCGCGCGCACTTCCTCGCGCTCGATCGGCGCCGCGTACCACTGCTCCCAGCGCGCGTCGAGCGTGCCCGCGTCTTTCTGCAACTGCTCCTGGATCGGCTTCGCGATGTCGATCGCCGACAGCACGCGCTCGGCGGCCTGCTCGGTCATGTCGGCGATGTACTTCAGACGATCGCGCGCATCGGGCACGGCTTCGGCCGCGCGCTCGACGTGCTTGTCGAGCCCGAGTTCGCGCATCGAATCGCGCAGCGTGCGCGTCAGTTGTCCGATGCGGGCAAGGATGCGGTCCGACGCGAAGTCGCCGCTGTCGTTGCCCGCTTCGGCGCCAGGCGTTTGGGTCGGCGGCGTCACGTCAGCTCCCGGCTTTCGCCATTTTCTCGAGGATCTTGTTGAGCTTCTCGTCGAGCGTCGCGGCCGTGAACGGCTTGACGACGTAACCGCTCGCGCCGGCCTGCGCCGCCGCGATGATGTTTTCCTTCTTCGACTCGGCCGTCACCATCAACACCGGCAGGTGCGCGAGGCTCGCGTCGGCGCGGATTTCCTTCAGCATCGCGAGACCGTCGAGGTTCGGCATGTTCCAGTCGGAGATCACGAACTCGTAGCTGCCGCTGCGCAGACGCGCGAGACCGGCCGCGCCGTCTTCCGCCTCGTCGACGTTCGAGTAGCCCAGTTCCTTCAGCAGGTTGCGGACGATCCGGCGCATCGTCGGAAAATCGTCAACCACCAGAATCTTCATTCCCTTATCCATTTCTTTCCCTTTGCTTGATCCATGTTGCGGCGCTCGGCCGCGTCATCCCATCCGGCACGCATCATACCCGCTGAACGCGGTCACCCATCGACGACAAACGCGCCATCACGCGCCGGCTCATGTCCGGCAGCGCGGCGATTTCGTCGGCCGCGCCGAGCGCGATCGCCTCGCGCGGCATGCCGAACACGATGCAACTCGCCTCGTCCTGCGCCAGCGTGTAGGCACCGGCCTTTTTCATCTCCAGCAGCCCGGCCGCGCCGTCGCGCCCCATGCCGGTCAGGATCACGCCGACCGCGTTCTTGCCCGCATGCTGCGCGGCCGAACGGAACAGCACATCGACCGACGGACGATGCCGGTTCACCGGCGGGTCGTCGGACAGATGCGCAATATAGTTCGCACCGCTCCTCGCGAGCAACAGATGCGCATGGCCCGGCGCGATGTACGCGTGCCCCGGCAGCACACGCTCGCCGTGCTCCGCTTCTTTAACGGTAATCCGGCACAAACCATTGAGGCGTTGCGCGAAAGATTTCGTAAAGCCCGGCGGCATGTGCTGCGCGATCAGCACCGCGGGCGCGTCGGGCGGCAGCGGCACCAGCACTTCGCGGATCGCTTCGGTGCCGCCCGTCGAGGCGCCGACGATAACCAGCTTCTCGGTACTCAGCAGCGGGTTGTTGAAGAGCGGCGCGGCGCCGGCCGACGCCTGCGCGGCCTGGCTGGCCGCATGCTGCGCCGGCGCCGCCTGGCGTACGCGCGCGCGGGCTGCCGCGCGAACCTTGTCGGCGAGCTTTTCCGCGTAGTCGAGCATGCCGTCGCGAATGCCGACCTTCGGCTTGGTCACGAAATCGACCGCGCCGAGTTCGAGCGCGCGCAGCGTGATTTCGTTGCCGCGCTCGGTCAGCGACGACACCATCACGACCGGCATCGGCCGCAGACGCATCAGCTTCTCGAGAAAGTCGAGGCCGTCCATGCGCGGCATTTCGACGTCGAGCGTCAACACGTCCGGGTTGTGCTGCTTGATGAGCTCGCGCGCGACGAGCGGATCGGGTGCCGTCGCGACCACCGTCATGTCCGGCTGGCTATTGATGATTTCGGTCATCAGGCTGCGGATCAGCGCCGAATCGTCGACGCACAATACCTTGATCTTTTGCACAGCGCTCACGCCTCCTCTGTGGTTCTGGCTTTGTTGGAATGAGTCGGGCGCGGGTTCGCGCCGAACAGTTCGATTCTCGGCCGCGCGGCGGCGGCGGCCGGCTTCGCGAACAGCTCGACCCGCTTGCGCGCGGCGGCGAGCCGCTCCGCGCGTGCTTCGGCGCTTTGCCGCACGAGCGCCTGTTCGCGCTCGGCGACGCCCGCTTCCTGTTGCAAGCGCAATTTCTTCACCATCACCTGACCGCTGCGCGGCATGAACGCGACCTTGCGCGGGTGCGAGCCCTGCAGGTCCTCGGCGACGATGCGGATCTTTTCGGTGGCCAGATAGCGGCGCACGAACTCGGAGTTGCGATCGCCGATGTTCATCGTGGTCATGCCCGCGAGCACCGCGCCGCCGCCGAACACCTTGGCCTCGAAGCGCTCGCGCCGCCCGCCCGCCTTGATCAGTTCGTTGATCAGCACTTCCATCGCGTACGCGCCGTAGCGCATCGAGTCCGACGCGGCCTGCGCGACGTCGGCGCCGTCGTCGGGCAGCATGAAGTGATTCATGCCGCCGATGCCCGCGGTGCGGTCCTGGATGCAGGCCGCGACGCACGAGCCGAGCACGGTCACGAGCACCATGTCTTCGCTCGTCGTATAGAACTCGTTGGGCAACAGCTTCACGCCGGGGCGCTGGAAGTGGTTGTCGTAGTACAGGTTCGAAGCGATCGGCAGCGTGCTGCTCATGCGGCCACCCCGCTCGATTGATGCGCGTCAGGCGCGTTGGCGCGCGACGGCGCGCGCGCGCCGCCCGCGTCGCGCGTCAGTTCGTAGACGGTCTGGCCGCGCAGCCGGAACGCTTGCGTCACGTACGTGAAGTTTTCCGAATGGCCGGCGAACAACAGGCCGCCCGATTTCATCAGCGGCTCGAAGCGCGTCAGCACCTGCGCCTGCGTCGGCTTGTCGAAATAGATCATCACGTTGCGGCAAAAGATCGCGTCGAACTGCGTGCGCAACTGGTAATCGCGATTGGTCAGGTTCAGTTGCTCGAAGCGCACGAGCGCGCGCACTTCGGGACGCACCTTGACCATCCCCGCTTGCGCGCCCGTGCCCTTCAGGAAGAAGCGCTTCAACCGCTCGGGCGACAGGTGCTTGACCTGGTCGAACTGGTAGACGCCGGCCTCGGCCTTCGCGAGCACCTGGGTGTCGATGTCGGTCGCGAGCACCGACGCCTGGCGCGCGCCGCTGTCGCCGAGCGCTTCGATCAGCGTCATCGCGATCGAGTACGGTTCCTCGCCCGTCGATGCCGCCGAGCACCACACGGACACCGGTTGCGCACGGCGCGGCACGAACTCGGCGAGGATCGGAAAGTGATGGGCTTCGCGGAAAAACGCCGTGAGGTTGGTGGTCAAGGCATTGGTGAACGCTTCCCACTCGGCCGGATCGTTTTCCGCTTCGAGCAGATCGAGATACTGCCGGAACGTATCGATGCCGCGCGCCCGCAAGCGGCGCGCGAGGCGGCTATACGCCATGTCGCGCTTGTGGTCCGACAGCGAGATGCCCGCCCCGCGATGAATCAGGTCGCGGATGCGGGCGAAATCGGCCGCCGTAAATTCGAAATCGCGGCCCGTCTCGACGGACCTGGCCGGCTCTGTGCGGTCAGGTGCTGCCCGCGCGGGGCGTTGTGTTGCGCGCGTTGCCATCATGAAAATTCCTGTCTGCGATATGAGCCATCACGCTCGCCGCCCAGCCGGACTGCCTGGGAGGTAGGAATTGTCGTCGCGGGGTCGCGCCCTCCCGCGAGTACCATCGACATATGGCCGGCTCGCGACACGCGTGCTGTGCGTGCTTCGATGCTTCGCCCATCCGCGGGCGCGATGCCGGTTGACCACATGTCACTCTGCCGTTGCCTAAAACGTTTCCCAGTCCGCGTCCGAGCTCGCCTTCGCCGTGCCCGGCGGAGCGGCGCGCGTGGGCGTGTCGGTCGCGACGCGAGCCGCGGCTGCGGCCGGCCGGGGCTTCAATGCCGGTTCGACGCGTGCGGCCGCGTCGTGCTGCGTCGGGGTCGCCGCGCTCGCCGCGGTTGCCTTCGATTCCTTGCTCGCGCCCACCGGGTTCACCGGAGTCGCCGCGCTCGCCGCTTGCGGTGCAGCCCTGGCGGGCCGCGCGGGCGTCTGTGCAGGCGTCGCCGGGGCGCTCTGACGCGCCGGTGTGCCGGTTACCTTCCAGCCGCCCAGCACCGCCTGCAACTGCCGCGTCTGATCTTCGAGCGACGCCGCCGCGGCCGCCGCCTGTTCGACCAGCGCCGCGTTCTGCTGCGTGACCGAATCCATCTGCACGACCGCGCGGTTGACCTGCTCGATGCCGCCCGACTGCTCTTCCGACGCCGCGCTGATCTCGCCCATGATGTCGGTCACGCGACGCACCGCCTGCACGATTTCGTCCATCGTCGTGCCCGCGCGGCCGACCAGCTCGGAGCCGCTCCTGACCTTGTCGGCCGAATCGCCGATCAGCTCCTTGATCTCCTTCGCGGCGCTCGCGCTGCGCTGCGCGAGGCTGCGCACTTCGCCCGCGACGACCGCGAAACCGCGGCCCTGTTCGCCCGCGCGTGCGGCTTCGACCGCCGCGTTCAGCGCGAGGATGTTGGTCTGGAACGCGATGCCCTCGATCACGCCGATGATGTCGACGACCTTGTTCGAACTGGTCGCGATTTCCTGCATCGTCGTGACGACCTGGCTCACCACGTCGCCGCCGCGCGTCGCGATGTCCGACGCGTTGACGGCGAGCTGGCTCGCCTGGCGCGCGTTCTCGGTGTTCTGCCGCACGGTGCCGGTCAGTTGATCCATGCTCGATGCGGTTTCCTGCAGCGACGCCGCTTGCTGCTCGGTGCGCTGCGACAGATCGGTGTTGCCCATCGCGATTTCGCGCGCGCCGGTGTCGATCGATTCGGTGCCGCTGCGCACTGCGCGCACCATCGTCGCGAGGCTTTCCTGCATCCGCTTGATGCCCGCGAACAGGCGGCCGATTTCATTGTTGCTGAACACCTCGACGGGGGTGGACAGGTCGCCCCCAGCGATCCGCTCGAAACAAGCGGTCGCGTCGTTCAGCGGCTGCACGATGAGACCGCGCAGCGCGAAACGGATGCCGACCACCACCAGCAGCGCGAACACCGTGGTCACGCCGATCAGCATGATCATCAGCGACGCGCTCGACTGCGCGCTCGTTTCCTGATCGGCCACGCTCTGCCGCAACGCCTGGATCACCGCGGCGGCGGCCGCGTCGTAGGCGATGAACATCGGGCTGATCTTCGTGTCCGCGACCGCGTGATACGCATCGGGATTGTTCGCGTTCAACGCGGCGAATTCGACGTCGACGCCGTCGTGCATCACCGTCGTGTGCTTCGCGAGCACATCGTCGAGCAAGGTTTGCTCGACGCCGTGCTTCGGCGCGTCGAGATACGCCTGCCAGCTCTGCTTGCTCTTGCCGAGCAGCTCCTGCGCGCGATCGAGCGCCTTCTTCGCCTCGTCCGCGTTACCGGCGGCCGTCAGCGTGTTGAAGCGGTCGATCGCGATGCGCGAACGCAACAGATACGCCGACGCATCGTCGAGCGCATGAATCGCGACCAGTTCGCCGCGTGCGATGCGATCGAGCGAGCCGCTCGCGCGATTCAGCGCGGTCAGCCCGAGCGCGCCGACCACCACGGTCAGCGTCACCAGAAGAATCCCCACCATCGTCAGCGACGTGCGGATCGACCACCTGCTCAGCATTTTGATGCTCCTTGTGCCGGGTTCCGTTACTGCCTGCGCTCAGACGCCGAGCGTTTCGGTCAGCGACATCTCGGAGCTGGTCATCAGCTTCTCGATGTCCATCAGGATCAGCATGCGGCCGTCGACCGTGCCGAGACCGGTCAGGTATTCGGTCGTCAGCGTCGCGCCGAATTCCGGTGCCGGCATGATCTGATCGACCGCGAGCGTCAGCACGTCCGACACGCCGTCCACGACCATGCCGACCACGCGATGCGCGACGTTCAGGATGATCACGACGGTCTGATGGTCGTACTCGACGCGGCCGAGATGGAACTTGATCCGCATGTCGACGATCGGCACGATGATGCCGCGCAGGTTGATCACGCCCTTGATGAACTCGGGCGCGTTGGCGATGCGCGTCACGTTGTCGTAGCCGCGGATTTCCTGCACCTTCAGGATGTCGATGCCGTACTCTTCCGCGCCGAGCGTGAAGACGAGGAATTCCTGACCGCCGGCGTCCGCCTGCGCGTCGCGGCGGCCATTCGTACCGCTCGCGTTCGCGACGCTCGAATTGATGGATTGGACTTCTGCCACGTTAGCCCCCAAACGGTTGGGATGAATTGAGTTGAAGTTGTGCTGCGATGTCTGTCAGTGCCGCGTTTGCCGCGTGCGTTACGCGAGGCTCATCGCCTGCGCATGCCCATGCGCATGACGCGATTCGCGGTTCAGCGCCGCGACGTCCACGATCAGCGCGACGCTGCCGTCGCCCAGAATGGTCGCCGCGGAAATGCCGTGCACCTTGCGGTAGTTCGTTTCCAGATTCTTCACGACCACCTGCTGCTGGCCGACGAGTTCATCGATCAGCATCGCGAAGCGCCGTCCCTCGGTCTGCATGATCGTGACGATGCCCTGGGTCGGTTCCTGCTTCGCATCCGACACGTTGAACACCTCGTGCAGCGCGACCAGCGGCAGGTATTCGCCGCGCACGCGCACCACGCGCTCGCCGTTGGCGACCGTGTAAATGTCTTCGGCTCGCGGTTGCAGCGACTCCATCACGAAGTTCAGCGGCAGGATGAAGATCTCGTTGCCGACCTTCACCGACATGCCGTCGAGGATCGCGAGCGTGAGCGGCAGCACGATCCGCGTGGTGCTGCCCTTGCCCGCGTGCGACGTGATCTCGACGTGACCGCCCATCGACTGGATGTTGCGCTTCACCACGTCCATACCGACGCCGCGGCCGGACACGTCGGTGACCTGCTCGGCGGTCGAGAAGCCCGGCAGGAAGATCAGGTTCCAGACTTCCTCGTCGCTCATCGTTTCGCTGACCTGCATGCCCTGCTTGGCTGCCTTCGCGAGAATCTTGTCGCGGCGCAGGCCCGCGCCGTCGTCGCTGACCTCGATGACGATGTTGCCGCCGTGGTGCGCCGCCGACAGCACCAGCTGACCGGTGGAATCCTTGCCCGCCGCGCGCCGCGCCTCGACGGTTTCGATGCCGTGGTCGAGACTGTTGCGCACGAGGTGCGTCAACGGGTCGATGATCCGTTCGATAAGGCTCTTGTCGAGTTCGGTCGCCTGACCGAAGGTGACGAGTTCGACCTCCTTGCCGAGTTTCGCCGCGAGATCGCGCACCAGACGCGGGAAGCGGCTGAATACGTAATCCATCGGCATCATGCGGATCGACATCACCGCTTCCTGCAGATCGCGCGCGTTGCGCTCGAGTTGCGCCATGCCGTTGAAGAGCCGGTCGTGCAGCGCCGGATCGAAGGTGCTGGTGGTCTCCGCGAGCATCGCCTGCGTGATCACCAGCTCGCCGACGAGGTTGATCAGCTGATCGACCTTCTCGACGCCGACGCGAATCGAGCTGCCTTCGCCGCCGGCCGCCGCGGCGGCCGGACGGGCCGCCTTGCGGTCCTGATCGGCGGACGCGGCCGAAGCTGGTTTGGCCGCCGCCTGAGCCGCCGCGGGTGCCGCAGGCGGCGGCTCGATGCTGTCCGCCTGAGCGGGCGGGCTTGCGGCCGCAGCGGTGAGGGCCGCCGGGGTCGACGATGCTGCGGGGTCCGTGTGAAGGACCGGCTGCGCCTGCGCTTGCGCCGCGGGAGCGGCGGGCGCGACCTGCGCGGATTGCGCCGGTGTCGGAGCGGCAGCGTCGGGCGTTCCAGGTTCGCCCTGCTGCGCGTCGTCCGCCGGCGCGGTGCCACGGCCGATCGTGATCTGACTTTCGTCGATCACGAAGCAGCACACGGCGATGATGTCGTCGGAAGATACGTCGCTCAAGAGCCACAGCGTAAGATCGCTGCCGCTCTTGGCCTGCCCGACGATGTTGCCCAGGTTGCCCAGCTCTTCGGTGAGCAGTTCCTGGTCTTTCTCTCCCACGCCCCGTAGCGTAATTTTCAGATGTGGGCCGGCGCTGTCGGCCGTGCCCGCGGCTTGTCCGGTCTGTGCCGGTTCGCCGTCGATCCATTCGCCCGCCGCCTGCACCGCCTGTTCGACGACGTGCTCGGGCGGGGTGCCGCCTTGCTGCTGTACCGCGGTTGCTTGTGTTGTTGTTTGGGTTGCCGTCGCCTGCGCGGCTGCCGGCGCGGGGGCGCTCACGGCCGGCGCGGTTTCGGCGCTCGCCGCCGCTGCCGGCGCGCCGCCCATGCGGCTTTCCGCGTGCAGCTGCTCCAGCTTCGCGCAGATCGCGCGCGCCACCGCCGCATCGGGCTCGGCGCTCGCGCGATAGTCGGCGAGCTGGCCGGACAGCACGTCCTTGGTTTCGAGGAACGTGTCGATCATGTCCTTGCGCAGCACCAGCTCGTTGTTGCGCGCGCGATCGAGCAGCGACTCGAGAATGTGCGTGGTCTCGGTGAGCGCGGTGAAACCGAACGTCGCCGCGCCGCCCTTGATCGAATGCGCGGCGCGAAAGATCGCCGCGAGGTCTTCGGGGTCCGGGTGGGCCACGTCGAGATTGAGCAGCAATTGCTCCATCTGCGCGAGCAGTTCGTCCGCTTCGTCGAAGAACGTCTGATAGAACTGTGTGATGTCGAGTGTCATGCCTGGTTCACCGCGAGAGTGCCTGTCTGGCGTGAGTCGCCGTAGAGGCGCGTCGAGAGCTATCTGTACTGTGTCTAAAGGGTGTTGATGACGCGGATCAAGCCGGGTCCGGTTCGGCCAGCGCCGCCACCAGCTCGGTCAGCATGTCCGGGTCGAGCGGCTTTTCGATCCAGCCGGTCGCGCCCGCCGCGCGCGCCGCCTCTTTGAAGGGTTCGCCCGATTCCGTCGTGAGGACGAGGATGGGCGTCGCCTGATAGGCCGGATTTCCGCGCAGCGCGGTGATCAGATCGAGACCGGTCTTGCCGGGCATGTGCTGGTCGGTCAACACGAGATCGAACGCCATCGCGAGCGCGTTTTCGAGCCCTTCGTTGCCGTCCGCCGCGAGCGTGACTTCATAGCCGGCGCCCGTCAGCGTCGCGGCGAGGATCTGCCGCATCGATGCCGAATCGTCGATTGCCAGGATGTGCCTGATCATGAAAACCTCGCTGCGCTTAACACTGGGTCGCCGGGCGGTGCGCGCCGGGCGGGCGCGCGCCGCGGCCCGGCGGCCGCGGTCTGTTACTGGGCCGGTGGCGCCGCCGCCGGCAACTTCGGTGCAGCCGTCACCGGCTGCGCAAGTCTTTGCAGCAGCGGCTTCGAGCCGGCTGCGTCGTCCGACAGGGTCGTCGTCGTGGAGTCGTCGTGATCGAGCGCCTCCTCGGACCTCCTGTTCAACACGATGATGCTGATGCGACGGTTTTCCGGATCGAGCGGGTCCGCCTTGTTCAGGTTCTGCGTCGACGCGAGACCGAGCACGCGCATCACCTTCGTTTCGTCCATGCCGCCCGCGACCAGCTCGCGCCGCGACGCGTTGGCGCGGTCGGCCGACAGCTCCCAGTTGCTATAGCCCTTCTCACCGCCCGCGTACGGCACGGCGTCGGTATGGCCCTGCACGATGATGCGGTTCGGCACGTCGTTCAGCGTGTGGCCGATCTCGCGCAGGATGTCGCGCATGTACGGCTCGACGACGTCGCGTGCGGTCGCGAACATCGGCCGCTTCTGCGAGTCGACGATCTCGATGCGCAGGCCGGTCAGCGTCGAGTCGATGCGGATCTGCTGCTTGAACTGGCGCAGCACCGGGTTCGCCTCGATCGCGGCCATCAGCTTGACCTGCAGGTCGTGCAGACGCACCTGTTCCTGGCGTTCGAGCGCGCCCGTCAGCTGCTTCACGGAGTCGTCGTCGTTGTGCGACGCGGTGCGCTCGGCGCGGCTGCTGCTGCCGTCGGTCGAGCGGGTCACGCCCTGCGCGTCGGTCGAGATGTCGCGACCGCCGCCCTTCAGGATGCTCGAGTCTTCGGCGCTGCGATCGCCGCCCCACAGCGTGATCTTCAACGGCTGGTTGAAGTAGTCGGCGATACCTTTCAGTTGCACGGTGGAGGCCGAACTCAGCAGCCACATCAGCAGGAAGAACGCCATCATCGCGGTCATGAAGTCCGCGTACGCGAGCTTCCACGCGCCGCCGTGATGACCGGACTTTTTCGGCGCGCTGCGCTTGACGACGATTGCGCGGTCTTTGTCCTTGCTGCTCATCGGTTCGGTTCCCGTCGCCTGCTTATTTCGCCTTGACGCGGCGCACGTGCTCTTCGAGCTCGGCGAACGACGGGCGCTCGGTCGAGAACAGCACCTTGCGGCCGAACTCGACCGCGATCGCCGGCGCGTAGCCGTTCAGGCTCGCGAGGATCGTCACCTTGATGCACTGGAACATCTTGGTCGACTCGGTCACGCGCTGCTCGGCGACGCTGGCGAGCGGCCCGATCAGCCCGTACGAAAGCAGAATGCCGAGGAACGTGCCGACGAGCGCCTGCGCGATCATTTCACCGAGCACCGCGGGCGGCTTGTCGGCCGAGGCCATCGTGTGCACGACGCCCATCACCGCGGCGACGATACCGAACGCCGGCATCGCGTCGCCGACCTTGGTCAGCGCGTGCGCGGGCGCCTCGCCTTCCTGGTGGTGCGTCTCGATCTCCTCGTCCATCAGGCTTTCGATCTCGAATGCATTCATGTTGCCGCCGACCATCAGCCGCAGGTAGTCGGTCAGGAACTCGATGATGTGCTTGTCGGCGAGAATCTTCGGGTACTGCGTGAAGATCGGGCTCTTCGACGGATCGTCGATGTCGGCTTCGAGCGTCAGCGTGCCTTCCTTGCGCGCTTTCGCGAGCAGCACGTACAGGAGCCCCATCAGCTCCATGTAGACGTCCTTGTTGTACTTCGCGCCCTTGAACAGGGTCGGAATGACGCGCAGGGTCGCCCGGATCGTCTTCATCCCGTTACCGAGAATGAATGCGCCGACTCCGGCGCCGACGATCATCAGCACCTCGACGGGTTGCAGCAGCGCGCCGAGATGGCCGCCTTCGAGCGCGTAACCGCCGAAAACGGACAACAGCGTCACGAGTGTTCCCACGAAAATCAGCACTGCCGAGCCCTCACAAAAAAGCGACGGTTACCGTCGTTAGTCAGGTTTACGGCACCGGGGCGGAAAACTTTGGGGAAAAAGACGGCGCTCGAGTCCGGTGTAAACCAGAGGCTTGCGCTGCCTCAACGCGTGCTGCTCAGACTTCGGCGGTGACTACGGTATCGAGCGTGGGGGCGGGGCAGCGGGCCTCGTGAGCTCGCGCGTCGGACACTTGCGGCACCTCGGCCGGGACTCCGGCGACGGCGATTTGCCGCTCGGCCCGCGTTTGCGCCGCCTTCTTCGTCTTGCCCGCGCGCGACGGCGGCTGACACAGCCCGCACACGAACCCGTGCTGCGGATCGTGCGCGTGCGCGACGAAGTGGCCGCCGCAGCGGCGGCAGGTGCTCATCTGCAGCATGCCCGAGTCGAAGAAGCGCACCAGCGTCCAGGCGCGCGTGAGACTGAGCACCGGCTCGTCGTCGTGCAACTGCATGTGCTCGAGATACAGCCGGTAGCTCTTCACGATCGATTCGATCGCGCGGCAGCCGCCGTGACCGGCCATGAAACGGTAGATGTTGTAGAACAGCGACGAATGAAAGTTCGGCTGCCAGGTCATGAACCAGTCGGTCGAAAACGGCAGCATGCCCTTGGGCGGCGACACCCGTTTCAATTCCTTGTACAGCTTGACGAGCCGGTCGCGCGACAGGCTGGTTTCCGCCTCGAGCAATTGCAGACGCGCGCCCAGTTCGATCAGCTCGATCGCGAGGGTGATTTCCCGGACTTCGAGTACGACGCTCTTACTGGCCATCAGCCGATCTGCTCGACCGGCTGGCTCGCCATCAGGATCGCCGAATGAGCCTGCGCCATCGCGCTGGACTTGTCCTTGTCCGCGAGGGCGGACAGCACCGCGTGATCGTCGAAGCGGAAGCGGCACAGCATCTGGTTGGACGCCGCGAGCTTGACGGTCTGCGCCAACGACAGATTGGCGAGCACGTCGGCCAGCTGGTCCGAAATACCCATGCGGAACATGCCCATCGGCTTGTCTTCGCGCAGCAGACGCTGGGCGAGCAGCAGATAGGAAAGATTGACTTCCCTGATCTCACTGAGCATATGGCTAGTCGTGCTCATGATTTCCCCCGTTCGTATGCCCGGCTGGTCAGGCCGATTTTTGCGGAAACGTTTGCTCGAACGCGCGCGCTGAATCCGCGCGAATCCGCTCGTCTCTGGTCTTGCAAGCATTGTCTCGAAAGGGGGCACAGCCGAAAATCGGAGAGACACCCCAGCTAGGTGACGGATTAATCCGTCATTTGTGTAGGAATTATTCCTACAACCCGGGTTGCGGCGAGGCACGAATTGGGCCGAATTGATGCGCGGGGCGGGACTGACGATGCGCGCTGGGAATTTATACGGCTGCGGCGTGTACCGGATGGTGAGTTTTCAGAACTTCACCGCCGCACCGTAAAACGGTGGAAAAGAATTATAAGACGTTTTCACCCGGCTGCAATCTGGCTCGGTCAGAGACCTTTCCCGGCTTATCCGACCCTCGGGTCCGCCGCTTGCTACGGTGCATTTCGCCTGTCGAGCCTGGTTGAGTCGGCGGAATTACGCTTCCCGATTATGAGGACCTGTTTGCGGCTCGACCTTGCGCGGCAGCTGTAACGGTCGATGTTTCGCGCTGTAACAACATTAAGCGTTTGAAAAATAACTCGAATTACCGCGGTCGATCCCGATAATGAAGGCTCAGGGATTACCCGATAGCTATTTCGGAGCACCCTCGGGCGGGGCAAACCGCGCCCAACCGTCCGGTCAGGCTGACGTACCACGCGCCATTCAGCCGTCGTACGAAGCCCCGGTAAGTATCAAAAATCCGCATGGGATCCGGGTCGGCGCCACAGCGCCAACTCTGATCGACACAGGAGAAAACGCATGCGAATCGCACAAGTCGCGCCGCTCTACGAAGCTGTCCCACCGAAACTCTATGGCGGCACCGAACGTGTCGTGTCGTATCTGACCGAAGCGCTGGTCGAGCTCGGCCATGACGTCACGCTGTTCGCGAGCGGCGACTCGGTCACGTCCGCCAATCTCGAGGCATGCTGGCCGCGCGCGCTGCGCCTCGATCCGACGATTCGCGATGCATTGGCGCCGCACGTGCTGATGATGGAAAAGGTCCGCAAGATCGCGCACGAGTTCGACGTGCTGCACTTTCATCTCGACTACCTGCCGTTCCCTCTGTTCACGACGATGGACACGCCGTTCGTGACCACGCTGCACGGTCGTCTCGACCTGCCGGAATTACAGCCGGTGTTCGACGCGTTCTCGCATGTGCCGGTCGTGTCGATTTCGGATTCGCAGCGTCTGCCGCTGCAGCAGGCCAACTGGCTCAACACGATCTATCACGGTCTGCCGGACCAGTTGCTGACGCCGCAGCCGCACAAGAAGCCCGAATATCTCGCGTTCCTCGGCCGCATCTGCCCGGAAAAACGCGTCGATACAGCTATCAGGATCGCCGCGCAAAGCGGTCTGCCGCTGAAGATCGCCGCCAAGGTGGACAAGGTCGACATGGAGTACTTCAAGCGCGAGATCGAGCCGCTGCTGTCGATGGCGCATGTCGAGTTCGTCGGCGAGATCAACGAGGCGCAGAAACCCGAGTTTCTGTCGGGCGCGAAGGCGCTGCTGTTCCCGATCGACTGGTCCGAGCCGTTCGGCCTCGTGATGATCGAGTCGATGGCCTGCGGCACGCCGGTTATCGCGTTCAACCGCGGCTCCGTGCCTGAGGTGATCGACCACGGCGTGACCGGCTATATCGTCGAGGACGTGCACGGCGCGGTAGCGGCTCTGCAGCGTCTCGACGAGCTGTCGCGCATCGAAATCCGCGCCCAGTTCGAACGCCGCTTCAGTTCGAAAACGATGGCGCGGAACTATATCGACGGCTATTCCGCCTTGATTGAAACGTCGCGGCGCCCGGTATTGCGCCAGGTCGCGGTCGGCTAGGCGCGCATGAAAACGGCCGGCGCTTTTACGGCTGGCCGTTTTCGGCCCGCATTGAAGCGGCGCTGTGAACCTTCGCTTATAACGCCGCAATAGCGGCGAGTCCGGCATCGGAATCGTTTGCGCGAGCGAAAAACGAAGTCTTTTGGCTGCCGGACGCGAAAAAGCCGCCCTGTATGGGCGGCTTTTTTAATACAGGGATGGTTGCGCTTCCACGGTGGATTTGCGCGCGGCGAATAAGCCAAACAGCAAAGAAACCTTCAGACCGCCTTCACCTCGTCTCACATCAGGTCGGCCGGGCGTCACGCCGAGCCAATCAGAAATCGCTCGCGATTCTTGCCGACGATCCATTTGGGCGGCTTGCCGCGCCCGCTCCACGTATTGCCCGACTTCGGGTCCTGATATTTCGCCGGCAGCGGCGTCTTCTTGGGCGGGCGGCCGCGCTTGGCGGCGACCGCGAAACCGAGATCCTGCGCGGTCAGACCGTATTCGGCGATCTTTTGGCGGATGTCGGCGACGACATTGTCGATTTCCGTGCGTCGCGCTTCTTCTGCCTGTGCCTGCAATTTGGCAATCTGCGCCTTGAGGTCTGCATATTGAGACATTCGGTTCTCCCCTTTTCTAGAACTCATTCGACCGCAGACTAGCTGCAATTATAAAAATTCGCAATGGCGGCTAATACCGGTTTAGCGAATTTTCCTCTGATAATTATTAAAGAGTGTGAATTGTAAAAGCTGCGCTTTATCTCGCAATAGTTTATAAATTTTGTGCGGATTGACAATCTTTGACACTCGATTTGGCGCTGTCTGCCTAGAATTGCGCGCTCAAGGTACGTACTCGCCCGTTTCGATGCGTGCTTCTGAAGTACCCATTCTTTTTAGGATCACCAAAAATGCAGTTGTCAAAGCGCCTCGTTGCCGAATTGGTCGGCACCTTCTGGCTCGTGCTCGGAGGCTGCGGCAGCGCGGTCCTCGCCGCCAACTTCGCCGGGCCGGTTCACGGATTGGGCATCGGCTTCGTCGGCGTGTCGCTGGCCTTCGGCCTGACCGTGCTGACGATGGCTTTTGCGATCGGCCACATTTCAGGCTGCCACCTGAATCCGGCGGTGAGCGTCGGACTGGCCGTCGCCGGCCGATTTCCGGTGCGCGATCTTCTGCCCTATGTCGTCGCACAGGTGGTCGGCGCGGTGCTCGGCGCATTCGTGCTGTCGCTGATCGCGTCGGGCAAGCCTGGCTTCGACCTGGTCGCGAGCGGCTTCGCGACGAACGGTTACGGCGAGCAATCGCCGGGTCACTACTCGCTCGCCGCTGCCTTCATTTGCGAAGTGGTAATGACTGGCTTCTTCCTGTTCGTGATTCTCGGCGCGACCGACCGCCGCGCGCCGGCCGGCTTCGCGCCCATCGCGATCGGCCTGTGCCTGACGCTGATCCATCTGGTCTCGATTCCTGTCACCAATACGTCGGTCAATCCGGCGCGCTCGACGGGCCCGGCGCTATTCGTCGGCGGCGTGGCGATCGATCAGCTGTGGCTGTTCTGGGTTGCGCCGATCATCGGTGCGGTGATCGCAGGTGTCGTCTATCCGCTGATCGCTGAGGATCGCAGCAGCGATGCGCGCAAGCTGGCGCTCGACTGACGGCCAGTTCGACGCGCCGGTCCCGCGATCGTCGCGTAGTGGGCATGAATGGGCGCCTCGGCGCCCATTATTCATTGCGCTCGCCAATGCGATATGAATGCCGCGCCGGCCGCGTGCCGGTGGGCACCGCTGCTAGAATCGGGCGACTTCCCAGCCTCGCACAGGTGCTTTCGATGAACCGTTTCCGCGGATTCCTGCATGGCGTCGCACTGTCGCTCGGCGGCCTGTGCGCGAGCACGATGGCGTTGCCGGCCGCGTCCGCGGCGACGAACACGGCGACCGTCGTTGCAACCGCTGCCCCCGTCGTTGCGGCGGCGGGCGGCAATATCGAAACCCTCGTATTCGTTCGGCACGGCGAGAAACCCACGCAGGGGTACGGCCAGCTAGACTGCCAGGGGCTCAACCGCGCGCTCGCGTTGCCGGCCGTGATCGCCGCCAAATTCGGCAAACCCGATGCGATCTACGCGCCCGACCCCGGCCAGCAAAAAGACGACGGCGGTCATCCGTACTATTACGTGCGCCCGCTCGCGACGATCGAACCGACCGCGATTCAATTCCAGATGCCGGTCCAAACACCGTACGGTTTTGCGCAGATCGACCAGCTCGGCAACGCGCTCGTCGACCCGGCCAATCGCGGCAAGCTGATCGTCGTTGCCTGGGAGCACAAGCTGATCGAGAAGCTGTTGCGGCTGATGTTGAGCACGCATGGCGGTCGCGCGGCCGACGTGCCGAAATGGCAAAGCGACGACTTCGACAGCATTTACATCGTCCGACTCGACTGGCAGAACGGCACGCCGCGCGCGAGCTTCAAACACGATCGCGAAGGGCTCGATGGGCGGGCAACCGATTGCCCTTGCGCGGCCTTGCCGGGAGTGTCGGCATCTTCGGCAGGGGCCGCCTCTTCCGCAACTTCGGCCGCTTCGGCGCCCGCGGCGGATTAATTGAGCAATACAGATGTAAGCCGTGTTTACGTGCGCCGGCGCGGCAAGCGGCGAGCGTGCGCGACGAGCCGCCTGCCGGCTTGAATTGACCGGCCGCAAAGCCCCGTGCGGCGCGGCTGCAAGCGAAGTAAGGTATTTGCGCGCAACGTCCGCGCGAGCGTTTTTTCTAGCTTCGATGACTTCGACGATGCTTGCAGTCCGTAACATCTGGTCGCAGTCCAGCCCGCCTCGAGTGCGTACATTGGTCCTGTGCGACAAACCTACGTCGCCTCACAGGAGAGACCAACATGAAACGCATCGTCACTCACTTGCTGGTTGCTGCCGGACTCGCGGCGGGCGCATGCGGTGTCGCGCAGGCGCATACGGATCTGAGCGTCGGCCTATCGCTCGGCGCCCCGGTTTATGCCGCGCCCGTGAGCGTCTACGCCGCGCCCGCGCCGGTGTATTACGGCGGCTGGGATCATCGCTACCCGCGTGGTGACTACTACCGCGACTATCACCGCGATGATCGCGGCTGGGGTCACGACAACCGTCGCTGGGGTCATGACAATCGAGGCGAGCACCGCGGCTGGCGGGATTGACGAGCGCAAGCAGAGCGCACGCTGCGCGCTGCGCGAGCAACTTTTGCGGCCCGCATCCACGCGAGCGGATGCGGGCCGCTTTCAATCGCAGTGACTACGGTTCAAGATGCCAGTTCGTCGTTGATCGCAAACAGTTTGCGCAGATGATGCGCAACGCCCGCCTCGAAATTGTTGCCGATGCGCGGCACATGCGGCAGACGGGTGATCAGATCGGGATTGGCGTTGTTCATCATGAATGGATGGCCGGCCGTCTCGAGCAGATCGATATCGTTCATGTTGTCGCCGAACGCGACGCAGTGCGACGCGTCGACACCGAGACGCTCGAGCACGATCTGCAGGGCGCGCCCCTTCGACACATTCGCGGTCATCACTTCGAGACAATCCGGCAATGAATACGTCACGTACAGTCGTTCGCCGAAGTCGCGTTCCAGATTGGCGGCCACCTGCGCGAGATCGGCGGGGTCGCCGATATACAGCGCCTTGGCAATGTCGACGCCATCGTGCTTCGGCAGGTCGGTCACTTCGTACGTGAAGCCGGAATCCTGGTGAAATTCCAGCAGATGGGGCGCGTCGCGGTCGATGAGCCACGCCTCGTCTGCAAACAGACTGACGATCACTCGACCATGCGCGCCGACAATTTCGGGCTGCACGAGACGCTGGACGATCGCCGGCGGCAAATCGTCGGCGTGGATCACCGTGTTGCCAGGCGCGTGAATGCGCGCGCCGTTCGACGTGATCAGATACGGATTGATGCCGAGCAGATCGCGGATGCCCGCGACGTCGCAGTAATGCCGCCCGGTGGCGATGACGAACTGCAGCCCGTCGCTTTCGAGCTTGCGCACCGTGGCGACCGTGAACGGGTCTACCTGGTGATCGGCGTTGAGCAGTGTGCCGTCGAGATCCGTGGCGATGACTTTATACATGGTGAGTCCGGCGGCTGAGCCGTCGAGGCAGCGTCAAAGCGGGTATTTTACAGGTCTCCTCGAGCCAGCCGCTGCGCCTCGCGCCGCGCCAGTTGCAAGCCGCCATGCGCCGAATCCGCCCGCGGCTCGCGCAGGCGCGCCTGATACGCCCGCGGCACGTACTTGCGCAACGGCGTACCGAGGCCTCCGCATAACGCGACCGGCAGCGCGCCCGTCGCGTCCAGCGCGGCGATCATCTTGCCGACTTCGACGCCGGCCTCGCCGAGCAGCCGCGTCGCGAACGGATGTGCGCGGTGTTCGATCGCGATCGGTGCGAGCCGCGCGTAGGCAGTCTGATTGGCCGTGCACAGCCACACGACGAGACTGTCGCGATCCCGCGCGCCGGTATGCGCGAGCAGCGCTTGCGTGAGATCGTCGACGGCAACGCGGCCGTCCAGCGCCTGTTGCGCGTGCACGATCAGCCGGAGGCCGAGCCACGCGCCGCTCGCTTCGTCGCCCGATGGAAAGCCGTAGCCGCTGGCCATGCGGAATTCGCCGTCGCTCGCGAGCGAAGCCGCGACGCTGCCGGTGCCGAGTGCGACGATCACGCCGGGCGCGCCGTCGTGCGCGCCGAGCAGGGTCGTGTAGGCGTCGGTTTCGACGGCCAGTCCGGCGAGCCGCGGCGCCTGCTGGTGAAACTCGGCGAGCCAGTCGCGATTGTTGACGCCCGCCAGTCCGCAACCGAGCACGCAGCGCGACCAGTCCAGCGCGACTCCGGCTCGCTGGAACGCTTCGCCGCAGGCGGCCTGAATGGACTGCCATGCGCGCGGGATGCCGAGCCCAAGGCCCGATGGGCCGCTTGCCGCTTGCGCCAGTTCGCGGCCCTGCGCGTCGCCGAGCACGACGCGCGTGCCGGTGCCGCCGCCGTCGACGCCGATCAGAAAGAAGTCGTGGTTCATCGAATCGAATCAGTTCCGTGGGTGAATAACGCTTAGCGTGGCAGGTCAGTTTGAATCGCGCAATTAGCCGATTGGCCAGCTTGCGGCGCACACCGCTTCCGCTATGCTGGCGAACGACATGACCACGCGGGGGCACGACAGTGACACAACGATGCAACTGGGTATCGAGCGAAGCGCTCGCACGGTACCACGACACCGAATGGGGTGTGCCCTCGCACGACGACCAGCACCTGTTCGAGATGCTCGTGCTCGAAGGCGCGCAGGCCGGTTTGTCGTGGTCGACCATCCTCAACAAGCGCATCGGCTACCGCCGTGCATTCGCCGACTTCGACATCGACAAGGTCGCGGCCTTCACGCCGAAGCACGTGGATACGCTCGTCGCCGATGAAAGCATCGTGCGACATCGCGGCAAAATCGAGGCGGCCATCCTGAACGCGCGCGCTGTGCGGCAGATTCAGGCCGAACATGGCTCGCTCGCGAACTTCGTGTGGTCATTCGTCGACGACACGCCGATTCAGAACGAATGGGCTTCGTATAAGCATGCACCTGCGTCGACGGAAGTATCGGACGCGCTAAGCAAGGCGCTCAAGCGCTACGGCTGCAAATTTGTCGGTTCGACGATCTGCTATGCATTCATGCAGGCGGTCGGCATGGTCAACGATCATGAGACGACCTGCATGTGTCGTGAGCGATGCGTGTCGCTGGGCAAGAAGGGGCGTGGTCGGAAGGCGAGGTGAGGCCACGGCGTCCGCGGGAGGCGCAAACGCGTGAATTGGCGCCCTTTCATGCTCGTAGTCGGCCCTTCGTCGGACGACGCACGGCGGATACTCGTCGCCATGCGCTCAGGCGATGCGCGCTCAACAACAAATAACTACCGCCTCGGACGCGGGAGACCAACCATGAAAACACTTAGCTTCCTGACCCACCAGGACATTTACGATCAGTCCGTCACGCATCTGTTCGAATAGAAACGCGCTGCATTGCTACCGAGGGGCGGCGGCGCTTACCGCGGCTATTGCGGCGGCTGCCCGGTCGGCAACCTGATCAAGCTGCGCGATTACATGACCGCAATGGAAGGCGTTCCGGTGCGCTTCATCGGCAAGCCACTGGCCGAAGTGCCCGCTTACATGGATGTCGGCTTGGCCGCGCTGAAAAAAGCGCTGCTTCGCAGCCCGCATCAACGTATACGACCCGGTGACCGTCGCTTTGCTCAGTTGCATGCAAAACGTGCACGACGTGTTCGGCACATGGGAGTGGCACGACCGGCTGGGCTCGATCGCGCGCGAGTTCGGGCTGTCGGCCGAGCGGCTGAGGAGCGCGGCGTAACGGCTGCACGCAGGGGCAAAATCCGACGCCGCAAAAGCAAAACGGCGATGTGGCTTCTTTCGAAGCTCACACCGCCGTTCGGCGTATGTAAAAAGCGTGCTTAGTGCAGCTTTTTCGGCAGCATCTGGCTGCGCAGACGCTTGTGCAGGCGCTTAACAGCTGCTGCCTTCTTGCGCTTGCGAGCCGTGGTCGGCTTTTCGTACGACTGGCGTTCACGCAGTTCAGCGATCAGGCCATTCTTTTCGATTGCGCGACGAAAGCGGCGAATTGCCACTTCGAACGGCTCGTTTTCCTTCAGAAGAATCGTCGTCATGTAATTCCTAACTCAATCACTAGATACGGGTTTAATTGCATGGCGGTAACCGCTCAGGTCACCACTCACGCGCCGGCCCTCCGGTCGCTCCGATTCATGGCCAGTAACAGGCAAACGCGAGGCTGATAAACAACCCCGGCCAAACCACGAATGAAGCGAGAGGCAAAGCGGCCACGGAGGCCGGAAAAGAGAGGTGGGGAGTTCACCGCGGAACGCGGACAGACGTACTGCAAAAGCCGCGTTTGTTGCCGTTTCGCCAACCTTTCATCAACGAAGAACACTGACGAAACAGGCAAAGATCTCAATTCACTCCCAATCATATCAGGAAACTCTCCATCCTACCAGGGGGTTACCGATTGCGCCAGGCTTTTCCCTGGCGCGGATGCCCCCGCGTTGGCGGCCGAGGTGTCCGCCTGATCAGGCGCTCGCTTCGTCCAGCTCACGAATATCGTCGACGGCGAGGGACAGCTGGACGGCCGCGACCAGGCTCTTCAACTGCTGGACCGAGGTTGCACTCGCAATAGGGGCCGTAACGCTTGGGCGCGCAATCAGCCATGCAAGCGCGATCGCGGCCGGCGTGCTGCCGTGCCGTTGCGCGACGCGGTCGAGCGCGCCGAGAATCCGCAAGCCGCGCCCGTTCAGGTATTTTTCGACCCGGCTCCCGCGCGCCTTGCCGGCCAGATCGGCCTCGCTGCGGTATTTGCCTGACAGGAACCCGCTCGCGAGGCTGTAGTAGACGACCACGCCGAGATGATTCGCGAGCGCCACCGGCTCGCTGTCGCTCTCGTATTGCGCGCGGTCGTACAGGTTGTACTCGGGCTGCAGCAACTGATACCCAGGCAGCCCGTGCTCGCGCGATACCGCGAGCGCTTCCTCGACGCGCGCGCCACTATAGTTAGACGCGCCGATCACGCGCACCTTGCCCGCCTCGATCAGCTTCTGATACGCACCGAGCGTTTCGGCGAGCGGCGTCGCGGTGTCGTCGTCGTGGGAGAAATAGACGTCGATGTAATCGGTTTGCAGGCGGCGCAGCGAGTCTTCGACCGCCGCCTGGATATTTGCGGCCGATAGCCCCTTGCGCTGCGGATGCTTCGACACCTTGGTCGCAAGCACGATCCGCTCGCGCTTGCCGCTCTGATGGAACCACTTGCCGAGGATCGTCTCCGACTCGCCGCCCTGGTTGCCGGGCACCCAGGCCGAGTAGACATCGGCGGTGTCGATGAAATTGAGTCCGGCTTCAACGAACGCGTCGAGGATCGAGAAAGAGGTGGCTTCATCGGCCGTCCAGCCGAATACGTTGCCGCCGAACATGAGCGGGGCGACCTGCAACGAGGAAGTGCCGATCCTGCGTAGTTCCATGATGGCTCCAGGTATGAGTGGGCGAACGCAATGCGGGAAATGGGTGGGCGAACCCGGGACGGTTGAGCATACGCCGCCTTGCACTACGTTGCAGCCCCCGGGCACGAAGGCTACGCCGCACGCCTCGCGCTTGAACGCGGTCGATGCGTGGCGCAAAAGATGGCGCAATAGTTTGCGCGCGTCTTAAGTTTATTCAGAACACCGCTGGTGTTCACGAATGCCGCCGGCGGCAGCGTCACGAACAACCGCGACGCGGGCACGCGCTACGTGCAGGTGTCGGTCCCGCGGCAGATCACGATCATCGACAACGGTCAGACGGTGTTCCAGAGCGTGCAGGCAGACGGCTCCGCCTACGTCGCCGCGCCGGGTCCGTCTTGAGCGTCCCGATCTCGAGTACGCCCGAAGGACGGCGACGCGTTCAGCGTGACGCCCGGCAATGCGAGCGCCAACAGGCAACACGCCTGCGGGTACGGCGGCGCTCGATAACGCGCTCACGACGGGCGAGGCGCGGCTCTCCAACTCGTACTCGAACGTGGTCACGATCCTGGCTTCGGTAGGCGGAGGCGTCACAGAAAACCTTCTCGTCCGCGCAGAACCTGTCGCTCTTCCAATACATCAATCCCTGGTGTGGGCGAGAGGCTGGCACACGCCGCCAGGCACACCAGCCTCCCCGCAAGCGCAGCCGCACAGCGCATATTTTTCAAGCGCGCTTCCAAAGCGCCCGCTCAGCCCCTGGTCGTAGCGCCGCTGCCACGCACCCCAGCTCCTCGACACATGCTCGCGCTGCTCCATGCGCTGCCGCCGGAATTGCGCGTCGGTCTCGTTTGGCGGGGCAAGCCGCAACATCACAACGACGCAAACCGGTCGTTGCCGGCGGTCGCGTTGCTCGCGCCGCTCTGGCGGAAGAGGTGGTCGAGCGGGTGCGGGAGAGGTTGGCTAGTTGGCCCTGATTGAGTGCACGCCCATGGCTACGGGATACCAAGGCATTAGCACCGCCGATAGTCTGTCGCCTGAACTATCGCTCTACCCCACGTGCCCGCAACAAAGCTTTAGCTGACCGACCAGGCGCAATGATCACTTCAGGAACGTCGACCACGCCTGGTGTTTGCGGTAGTACTGATCCTCCGCAGCATCCAGTCCGTTGTCCTTGTACCAGGGCAGATGCCTGCACGTGTACCGTCCACCGAAACGCACTGCAGCCAGATGAGTTTCGCGGCGGAAGTACCGTTTGTTGTAGACCGCAAAGGTCGTATCGATCGGCGCGCGAAAGATCGGGTCACCGTTGGCGCTCGCCGCGATCTGCTGTTGCCAGAAGCGTGCTTCCCAGTCGATCAGCCCATAGTTCTTCACGCCGTCCGACTGCATGATGGAGAGTGCTTTCTCGTCCATCAGCGCGGGTTGCGAGATGTCGAGAGCAAAGCCGGCCTTGCCGATTTTCAAAGCTTCCGTGGCGTCTATCAGGTCGAACAGGAAAGTATCGGGCAACTCGGGATTCAGTTCGAGATCGGGATCGGTAATGCAGAAAATGTCCGGCAGCCGGTGATAGATGACGTCTGAAAGCATGAACGCGCGCGGCCCGACATTGTGGTCGAGCCGTGCGACGCTCACCGTATCCTGGATGCTGGCGAGGTAGTCGAGCATACCGGGGGCGCTCGATGCGTTGTCCACGACGATGAGATTGCGCAATCCTCTGCCTTGGAGCTGCGACACCATCCGGCGCAGATATGTGACGTTGTTAAAGGTCGGGATCAGAACCGGCACGTTGGCGATCAGGGCGCCGACTGGATGCCGGTATTGCCGGCTATCCGCCCTGAGCGCTGCCAGCTCGCTCGCTGGCTCAGCCCGGTTGACCGGCGCGATGCGCTCAAGATCGCTCACGTATTGTGAGACTCGGCTCAGTTCCTGGCGGATGTTCCTGTCGTTCGGCAGCAGAGTATTGGCCTTGCGCAAAGGCTCCAGTGCCTCAAAGGGTTTCCCTTGCTGCCGTAGCGACGTCGCCAGCATGTGCCATGCCTTGCCGATTTCTGGCAAGAGCGTGGTGAACTGGCGGGCTACAGCTTCGGCCTCGGCAAACTGCTGCTTGTCGAGCAGGAGCGTGAGCGTATCGACGAATTCACCGGCCAGCGCGGCGCGCTGCTCGGGCGACAGGCCTGCTGGGCTGTCCCCGGCGGTGTGCGCATTGCTGACATGCGCCAGAACCTCGAAATGCTCAGGCTCCAGTCCGTCGCACCACCGCTGCCACATGGTGCGAAACGCGCGCGAGGCGGCGTTGGAGATCGCGCCGGCGTCGATCAGGACCGACTGTCTGCAGTACTCGCGCAGCTCGCCGCGCACTACCGCGAGCGCTTCGGGGTCGGCGGCCAGCGTGGCGCACTTGCGCACGAAGTCGTCCTTGTCCTGCGCAACGAACGCTGAGTCGAGCCCGAGGTGCGAGAGCCATCCCGTGCTGCCGCGGCTCGCCATCGAAACGCCGGGCAGGGTCATGGTGGGCACGCCCATCCACAACGCTTGCATGGTCGTGGTCGAATTGCCGAAGGGCAACGTGTCGAGACAGACGTCGATCAGATTGTGCTGCTGCAGGTAAGTCGGAACATTCCCGCGCTGCAGAAAACCGATACGGCTCAAGTCGATCCCTTCGCTCGCGAACATCCCGTTCAGCTTGGTCATCTGCTCCGGTGCCGTAATCGCGCCGATGAGCATGCGCGATCCTGGCACCTCGCGCAGCACGCGTGCCCAGAGCGCCACGACTTCCGGCCCGATCTTGACGATACGGCTAAAGCTGCCGAAAGTGATGAAGCCGTTATTCAGGGCGGGTAATTCGTTGACGTCCGGCGCGTGTGGGTGCGGCTTGAACGGCGCGAGCGCCGGCAGGAACACGAGCTTTTCCGAAAACTGGCGCTCGAACTGTTCGAGCGGCGTGACGAAACGGTCCGACAGGTAATAGTCGACGGCATCCAGGCCTGTTGTGGCCGGATTGCCGATCCAGCTCGCCTGGACGGGCGCCGGCTTGTGCGCGAAGGCCACGAGCCGGTTGCGGCCGGTATGACCGGACAGGTCGATGAGGATATCGATGCCGTCCTCGCGGATCTTCTGCGCGACTGCGTCGTCGCTCATGAGGAAGATTTCGCTCCACGTCTGAGCATGGGCGCGAATCTGCTCGGTGAAGCCGTCGGTCACCGCGTAGTTCGAATAGATGTGCAGCGACAGACTCGAATCGAGCGCCAGATGCTCCAGCACCGACAGGAAGAAATTCGCAACCGGATGACCGAGCAGATCACCGGAAACAAAACCGACTCGCAGGCGCCGCGACGGATCGCGGTCATTGGTATGCCGGGGCTGACGCGCACGCAGCGGCGCTTCGTGGCGCACTGCAAACTCGCGGAACTCCGCGAATACACTGAGCGCGTCCAGATCGGGCTTGTGCATCAGGTTGAACAGCAGGTTGCTGTGGGTTATCGCCTGCATCGGTGCCAGTTCGAGCGCACGGCGGAAGGCGGTTTCGGCTTCGTCGTACAGACCATGCTTGAGCAGCGAGTAGGCAAGCGCGTCGCACGCGAGGGCGTCGTTCGGCGCCAGTTCCACGGCACGGCGGAGATGGACGATCCCCTCGGCGTACCGGCCCATCTCCCCTAAGGCGGCACCCAAGTTGCGATGTAGCACGGCGCTTTCGGGATATTTTTCGAGCGCCTGGCGGCAATGCGCTTCGGCTTGCTGATACTGGCGGGTGGTAATCAGCCCGTCAGTCAGCATCGTCCGGGCGGCAATGAAGTTGGGAAGCAGGCGGGCGGCGTGCTCGGCCGCCTCGACGGACTCGTTGTAGCGGCCCGTGCGTTGCAGGACACGCCCAAGTTCGTACCAGCATTCGCCATGCGACGGGTATTGATGCGTCAGGCGGCGGGAGACCTTCAGCGCCGCCTCGAGTTTCCCGCTGTTGAAGAGATGCTGGAGCTGGCGCATCTTCTTGAGGCTTGCTCGGCGCGTGTCGAGCTTCACGCGCTTGTCCGTATCGGATGCCGCAGGGGGGCGCGAGTCGCTCCCGCTCGCATCAGCCTGGGAAGCGGGCACGGTCGCAGCCTCGGGCTCCGGCGTGGCCGGGAGCGGCGCTTCTTCCCCATTGATGCGCGCGTACAGCATCTGGACGGCCGCCTCGGGCAGGCCTTGTTGCCGCGCGAGGTCAAGCGCGATCCGCGCCGCCTCGGTCTGCTGGCTGGCGACGAGGGCGTTGATGTAGTAGACCCAGATCTGCCCATTTTTCGGCACCTGCCCGAGCGCCGCCTCGAAATGCGGCACTGCTTCGGAGGGCCGCCCCGTTTGCATGAGCAGCACTCCGAGGTGGTAGTGCGCGTCGGTGTGATCGCTTGCGGCCATTAGGACGGAGGCATAGCGCGCGGCCGCCTCGTCATATTCCTGCTGGCGATGATGTTCGATCGCGCTCTGCATGGCGAGCGCGATGTCGTGATTCTGCTGCGATTCGGCGGCAGGCGTGGCGGTGCAACCCGAAGGGAGGAAGGGGGTCATGACGAAGGCGCGCGTACGCGTCAGGAACTCGGACCGTTGGAATTATGGGGGGCGGGCAATTGCGCCGATCGTCCGAGCTAGCGTCAAAACGGGCGCCAATTTGCCTTCGATGAACTCTCGGGGCAAAGAAACGGAAAAGAAAAAGCCCGCACAGGGCGGGCCAGAGCACGCCATTGCGCCGCGAAGGACGCAATGAACCGTTGCTCCTGCTTCAGTACCGCGCCATGCTCAAATACTGCCCGGCGTTGCGGCTCGCTTGCATGCTCGCCTGATACTCGGCGCCCAGCACCTGCTGCGCGGCCTGCGCGGCCTCGACGATGCGGCTGTCGATCTCGTGGATCTCCTTGAGCCGCACGATGACCTCCTGCGGCTGGGGCGCGCCGAGCGCCGTCAGGAGGGGCGAGCGCTCGTCCGCGAGCTGCGCGGCCCGCTCCCACTCGCCAACAGCGACCGCCAGTTCGAGGTCTTTCGTTATCTGCCAGATGCGCTCGATCGGGGCGACGTTCTGCATGGCTCGCTCCTCGTCGCGCTCAGCTCTTGTTCGTGGCGAGCGCGCCTGCGCTGTTGGTGCCACCGAACAGTTGCGTGAGGTATTGCGAGTTGTTGCTCATCGTTGCCATCAGTGTGTTGAGCGCTGTGAACTGCGCGGTATACATACTGGTGAGCTGAGCCTGCCACGCTGTAAGCGTCGTCTGCTGGTTCGAGAGGCTAGTCAGGTCGGCGTTGATCGCGTCCGTACGGTTTTGAATGATGCCGCCGGACGAGGTGTAGTTTGTGATGCTGTCGTCCAGTTGCGCGGCGATGCCGTTGCTCGAATTGAACAGCGAGGCTACAACCGACTGGTTGTTCTGCAACGCATTGCTAAGCGTCGTGTCGTCGACCGACAGCGTGCCGTCCGCCTGGAGCGTAATGCCGATCGCGGCAAGCGTCGTCTGCGAGGTGCCGCTGCCCACGCCGCCGCTCACGATCTTGGCGAGCTGGTTCTGGATCGTGCTCAACGTGGAATCGCCGATTAGCACGCCCTGCGACGTCGAGTTCGCGTTGTACGCCGTCAGCGCCCCCATCGTCGTGACGAGCGTGTTGTAGAGGCTGACGAAATTGTTGATCGCCGAGGACTCCGCGCTGGTGTTCTGCGCGATCGTGAGCGTCTGCGTGGTGCCGACCGCCGCTGCCGTGAGGTTCAGCGTCACGCCGGACACGGCCGTCGTCACGGAGTTCGAGGAGCTGGTTACGCCCACGCCGCCGAGCGTGAAGTACGCATCCTGGGCGGCCTGCGTCTGGGTCCAGCCTGTGCCGGTAATGGTCGACTGGCTGGGGTTGTAGGTCTCCGGGTTGCCGTTGCTATCGAGAACCGGGTTGCCACTGCTATCCAAAACTTGAGCGGTGAGGTCGCTCGCGCTGGAGATCGCCTTGCCGTTGGTGGTCGTCACCGCGAGCTTGTTCAGGTCGTCGGTCGAGCTCGAATCGTTGATCGCGATGCTGATGCCGCTCGACGCGCCGGTCGAGGTCGATTGCAGCACGAGATGCGCGCCGTCCGCGCCGGTCACCACGGTCGCGACCACGCCGGGATTGTCGTTGGCCGAATTGATCGCCGATGCAATGCCGGCAATCGTGCTGTTCGAGCTATTCAGGGAAATCGTGCTGGTCTTGCCGTTGACCGTCAGGGCCATCGTGGCCGCGCCGGAAGCCAGCTTTTCGGTCGAGCTATAGCCCGTCGAGGTCAGCACTTGCGACGTGGCGACCTGCGCCACATTGAGCGAGTACGAACCTGCCACCGCGCCCGTGCTGGCCGTGGCGGTAACGCCGCTGCCGCTCAAGGTGGACGAGAACGAGTTGAGCGTCGCACCGTCGCTGAGCGGCTCGGCGGCGGCCTGCAACGCGGACAGTGCCGCGGAGAGCGTGCCGTAGGCCGAGATCAGCGTGTTGTCCGCAGTCTGCTCGGCAGCGATGGTCGCGGACTGGCCGGCAGTCTTCGAGTTGACGAGCGCGGTGACGAGCGAACTTGTGTCCATCGACGAATTGGTCGAGCCGCTAATGATCGACTGGGCGGCTGCCTGCACCGTGGCGTTGGCGTCGGCTGTCGTGGTGGCGACTGCACTCGCGATCGCGCTGGTGGTGGATCCGGTTACGGTGGACATGAGGAGGCTCCGTGCGTCGGCAATGCCGGTTAAAGCGATTTAACAAGCGGGGTAACGCGGGAAAAGACAATCGGGAGGCAAGCCTCCCGACGGGTTTGCGTCCGGCGCGCATCGAGCCGCGCGCCGGCTGCCTGCAGTGGGAAGCGCCTTACTGCAGGAGCTTCAGGATCTGCTGCGGCTGCGAGTTCGCTTGTGCCAGCACCGAGATACCGGCTTGTTGCAGAACCTGTGCCTTGCTCAGGTTAGCCGTTTCTTCTGCGAAGTTGGCGTCCTGGATCGACGATTGTGCGGTCGACAGGTCGGTCGACTGAGCTTGCTGCGTCGTGCCGATTGCGCTGAAGCGGTTTTGTGCCGCGCCGAGCGTTGCTTGCAGGTTGTTGACAGCGCTCAGCGCGTTGTCGATGGTCAGCATTGCTGCCGAAGCGCCGTCCTTGGTCGAGATGTCGATCTGCGAAACCGTGTTCGACTGGCTCAGCTTGTCGATGGTCGTGCCCACTGCGGCTGTAACCTTGTCCGCAGCCACGACATTCGCGTCAGTCGTGACGCCAACGTCCGTGACCGCTTCGATGTCGGTCACCATCTGCGCACCGGTTTCGCCAGTCAGCGTGGTATTGCCGTTGGCGTCCGTAGCAGGAGCAGTAGTTGCGGTCTTGAAGATGTTGCCAGCAGCAGCGACATTCAAGGCCTGACCGTTCTGGTCCGTAAGCGTGAAGCCGCCCTTACCGTCGGCAATCACGTTGATCTGCGTGATAGTAGCGTTGGCGTTGGCAGCAACCGCGAGCGTATCCGAAGCATCGCCCGCTGCAGCCGGGATCGTGCCCGCCGTAGTTGCCGTGTAGTAGGAAATCGTGGATGCGTCGGTGATAGCGTTGCCGTTTTGGTCCGTGTACGAAACCGCGTTCTTGGTGGTATCCCACGAAGCCGTGATCGACGTGATGCCCGGAGCCGCCGCAGCAGCGCCCGCGTTATCCAGCGAGACCGAGAACGAGCCGAGCGTGTTGCCCGCTGCCGGAACGCCGCCGCCAATCGAAGCAGCGGACATCGACTGCGAGAGATTCAGCGAGATCGACTGACCGACGTTTGCGCCGACCTGGAACGACACGTTGCCCAACGAGCCGTCGAGGACGTTCATGCCGTTGTACGTCGTTTGCGACGCGATACGGTTGATTTCCGAGACTTGCTGGTTCACTTCCTGTTGAAGTGCAGCACGGTCGTTGTCGGTCATCGAACCGTTAGCTGCTTGCGTAGCAAGCTGGCGGATACGCTGGAGCGACGAAGTCAGCGACGACAGACCCGACGATGCCGTTTGCACCATCGACGTACCATCGTTCGAGTTCGACACACCCTGGTTCAGACCGTTGATCTGGGTCTGCATGATGTTCGAGATCGCAAGACCTGCCGCGTCGTCTGCTGCGCTGTTGATGCGCTTGCCCGACGACAGACGCGTGATCGCTTGCGACAGTGCGCTACCCGAGCCGGTCAGGTTTTGTTGCGCGATGAGCGAGTTGGTGTTGGTGTTGATTCCGAGCATTGAGATTCTCCTAATGGGGCTATCGGCCCAGTAACGGCAGCGGTTCGTTGGCCTGCCGCCTTGTTTGTGATTACGACCCCACCTGGAAAAACTTTAGCCGCCTTGTTGATGCAACCCTCTGGGCTGACGCCCTTCCCTCGCCCGGGTGCAGTGGGGAGGCGCTTTTCAAGATGGGGGACGCCAGGCTTCGCCCTTCCGCAGCTTAAGGCTCGCAGGCGTCGAAGCCACTTCGCGTCGCCATGCTGATTGAGCATCCGATCGCCCTTGATCTGCACCCGGCCTTACGGCTTCGAAAGACAAAGCCCGCGCAGACCGTCATCGGTCGAATTGAACCGAGCTGCCAGCTCAATTCGGGCCGCCACCGCGCGTGCGCATGCCTTAAGCTGCGAATCCACAGCCCCTCTACGACGACCGTGACCGCTACGAGCCCACTTGCCCCCACGCGCCAGCACATTCTGAGCGAAGCCACTGCCCTCAGCGCCACCGGGCAGTTCGCCGACGCACTGGCGCTGCTTGCACCGCTCGTCGGCGCGAAGGCCACGCCCGAGGACGCGGAGCACGCCGATGCGCTCAACCTCGCGGCCATGTGCGCCACGGGTGTGGGCCAGCCCGCGCGGGCGCAAGCTCTATGGTTGCGCTGCATTCAAGCGAAGCCGGATTTCGCCGACGCGTATCTGGGGCTCGGAGCGATGCTCGCGACCCTCAATCAGCTTGCCGAAGCGGAAGCGGTTTACGGGCGGCTTGCCGCGATACGCCCCGATGACGCCGATGTCCACAGCAATCGCGGGATCGTGCTGCACCGTCTGGGACGGCATGACGCGGCCCAGGCCGCGTACCGGGCGGCGCTCGCACTTCGCCCGGACCACGTCGACGCGAACTACAACCTCGGCATCGTGCTTCATGAACAGCGCCGCCTCGACGAAGCGGAGGCGGCCTATCGCACAGCGCTCGCCGTGAATCCGCAATTTGCCAAGGCGAACAACAACCTCGGCAATCTGTTGCGCGATCGCGGCCGGATCGAAGAGGCTGAAGAAGCGTATCGGCAGGCGCTGCTCGCGCACCCGCAATATCCCGAGGCACTGAACAACCTGGGGGCGCTTTACAGGGCGCTCGGCCGGCTCCGGGAAGCCGAGCTGGCTTGCCGCCTCGCGCTTCAGATCCGCCCCGCCTACGCGGACGCGCTCAACAATCTCGGCTGTGTGCTCACCGAACTCAAGCGCCTGGCCGAGGCGGAGAGCGCCTACCGGCAGACGCTCGCGTTGCGCCCCGCCTTCGCCGAGGCGCACTACAACCTCGGCTGCGTCCTGCACGCACTGGACAAACTGGTCGATGCCGAATGCGCGTATCGCGACGCGCTTCGGCTCGCGCCGAACCGCGTCGAAGCGGCCAATAACCTGGGTTGCACGCTGCTTGCGCAAGCGCGCCTGCCCGAGGCTCTCGCGGCGTTTCGCCACGCGCTCACATTGAGCGCCGACATCGCCGAAACACACTTCAACATCGGCAGCATCGTGAAAGAGCTCGGCGACCCGGAGCAAGCCGAAGCCGCCTACCGCCGCGCGCTCGCGCTGCGCCCCGACTACGGCGACGCGAAGTTCCGTCTCGCCACGCTGCTCATCAGCATGGGCCGCTTCGAAGAAGGCTTTCTCCTCTACGAATGCCGCTACGAAATGCCTGGGTTCGCGCATCACGCCACGCAGTCGATGCTGAGGTGTCCGCGCTGGCGAGGCGAGCCGCTCGCCGGCAAATCACTCCTCGTTTGGCAGGAGGATGGACTCGGCGACATGCTGCAGTTCGGGCGTTATCTGCGCCTGTTGAAGGCTCTGGGCGCCGCGCACGTCGCGTTTGCCTGTATGGCACCGCTACACCGCCTGTTCGCCGATGTCGATGGAGTCGACGCCGTGCTCAGTCATGACGAAGCCTCGGCGCGCGCCGGCGATTTCGATTGCTGGATCAGCGCGCTCAGCGCACCGCTGTATCTGGGCACGACGCTCGACACGATTCCGCCTCCCCTGCGCATCACCCTGGCCCCGTCGCGCGTCGAGCATTGGCGTGCGCGCCTTGCCGTGCTGGGCGCGGGACACCGGGTGGGTCTCGTCTGGAAGGGCAACCCGAAACACCACAACGACGTGCACCGTTCGCTACCGTTGCTCAACACACTGGCGCCGCTCTGGAGCCTGCCGGGCGTGAAGTTCGTGAGCCTGCAAAAGGGCGCGGGGGAAGACGAAGCGCTGTCATTCCCTGCGAGCCTCCCGATCCTGCCTCTCGGCGCAGATCTCGAAGACTTCACCGACACGGCTGCGGTTATCTCGCAACTCGATCTGCTGATCTGCGTGGACACTTCGACAGCACATCTGGCAGCCTCGCTCGGCAAACCATGCTGGGTGCTCTTGCCGGCACGCGACGTGGACTGGCGCTGGATGCACGGCCGTGACGACTCGCCGTGGTATCCCAATACGGTTCGCCTGTTCAGGCGAGGGCTGGATGAACCGTGGCCCGCAGTCGCGGAGCGCGTGCGACAGGCCTGCGCTGGATGGTTCGGCGCGTGACATCAACGCCGCGCTTGCGCTGAAGTGAGGCTAGTCACACATGCTGCGAAACACCACGGCAGCGATCGTAGGCGCGCAGAGCACGAGCAGCACCAAGGCATCGAGCAGGCGAACCAGGCGGTGTCGCAGATGGGCCAGATGACGCAGCGGAACGCGGCGGCGGCCAGTTCGTCGCACGAACATGCCGGTCAACTGGTTCAGCAGGCCTCGGATTTCAGGGTGGCTTGAAGCGGCTTCCGGGTTCGCGCAGAAAGTTTTCCGGTCGTCGGCGTTGCTGGGGCGTGATGAGACCGGCAAACGCTGCACACGAAAGACGGCACGCCGCGACGCATCGACTTTTCGATCGAACTCGCGCGCGTCGACGATGGGCTGTTGAAGAAGCGCACCGAGCCCAAGAGGGACGAAACGCAATGAAGCAACCAACGCCCGAATATCACATCACGCTCGACGGCCGCGACCTGACGACGAAGATCGCGCCCGAACTGGTGAGCCTGTCGCTTTCCGAGTCGCGCGGCGACGCAGCCGACATGCTCGATATCGTCGTCAATGATGCAGACGGCCGGCTTGCGATCCCCGAGCGCGGCGCCCTGCTGGGCGTGTCGTTCGGCTGGTCCGATACCGGCGTCGTCGACAAGGGCGCCTTTACCGTCGACGAGGTAGAGCACAGCGGCGCCCCGGATATCCTCACCATTCGGGCGCGCTCGGCCTCGATGACCAAGGACATGGGCGAACGAAAGGAGGCGAGCTGGCACGGCGAAACGCTCGGCCCGATCGTGCGCAAGATCGCCGGCCGGCACAGCCTCAAGCCGGCGATCGCCGACGCCCTCGCGAAAATCGCGATCGCGCATATTGCACACGATTGCCGATGGCGAATACACGATGCAGCTCGACCTGGAGACGCGCGACGATCCGACGAGCGACCGGCACCGCTCGAACTTTCGCAAACCAGGCAAGTAATCGTAGTTACAAAAACCTGTTGCGCGCGCCAGTTTACGTAACCACAATAACCATATGACAACGACACACGACCCAGCTAAAAGCGAAGCCAACGAAGGGGGAAGCACGGCGTTTCCCTGGCGCTCGCTGATGCTATCGATTGGTCGTCGGTATGGTGCGCGCCCGACGACCGCAAGGACTACGGAGAACTGCGCGAAATAGGCTATGCCGTGATCGATGCCCGTCTCTATTGCATCGTTTTCACGCAGCGCGGCGAAACCTTCCGGGTTATCAGTCTGCGCAAAGCCAACAACCGGGAGATTGACCGCTATGAAGAAGCAACCCAAATTGATCCGTAACACGCCAGAAGAAGAAGCCGCGATTGCGCGCGGCATCGCGGCCGACCCTGACACGTTCGAGCCGACCGATGAACAGTTCGCGCAGATGAAGCGACGCGGCGGCCGGCCGAAACTCGCGAATCCGAAAGTCGCGGTAACGGTGCGGTACGACGCCGATATCGTCGACCGGTTCAAGGAAAGCGGCGAAGGCTGGCAAACCCGCAACGCTTTGCGTGACTGGCTGAAAACACACCACGCATAGGCGTTCCGCAAACGATCGTTTTCAGTACAACCTGACAAGGGGGCGCGCAGTGCCCTTTTTGTCGATTCGAATTTCCATAGCGTCAATGCCAGACAAACTCCCCGGAATCGGCCAGACGCTGCGATTTTCGTTATTTACCGGCGACGCGACGGCCTGCGCTGAGTTTTTCCCAGGTGGCTCCGTTTTCGCCCGTGGTAAAGCATTGCTGGCGCAAGCCAGCTTGCAACACGACACTGCCGATCGAGTAGTGATGACCGCCGTACTCGCATTGCGGCGCAGCAGGCAGCTGCGCGGATGCTGCCGATCGCTCCATGACGACGTGTGTCACTGCTGCGAGCGCAGCGATCACTCCACACGCTACAGCAACCGCGCGCCACGGCGTCTGTTTCCCGGGCGCTTGCGCGATGGTCGCCGCCGTCTGAGCAAGGATCGGCGGATCTACTACAACCGGCTTCACGGGAGCGACTGCATTGCTCGCGCCTTCAATGGCATCGTGCCGCGACGTATCGACCGCCTGAACTGGGTTTCGTGATGTTGCCCTGGCCGATGCCGGCTCTGTTGTGCCATTTCGCAACCACACTTCGAGATATGACATTGCACGCTGGTACACGTCGCGCGGCATCTCGTCCATGTTCGGAAACTTGAACACGGTCATCAAGCGCCGATAGACCATCAGCTTGTCGGTCTGCGTCTTGGCTTGGATCTGATACCCCTTGCGTGCGATCGCACTACGCTGACGATCGCTGATGTAACTCGGTTTCGGTTCGTTGTGGATATGCACGCTTACGTTGGATTGAGCGCTATTCGTCTTGACATCGCGGCCTGCAACTTGCCCGATGTTCCCGTTGAATTTCTGTTGCATTACTTTTTATTCTCCAACGCGGCTGGCACGGCACCGGTTGGCGCGATCGTAGCGCCGACCAAGGCGGTTCCTGACCGGGCGCGGGATCTCCGATGCTGCGGTCGACGCGGCGATCACGGCCAGGACGGTCGGCTTTAACGACTGGACCAGCTCGAAGGCGCAGCCCGGCGAAGTCGGCCACGGCGGGCCGGTCGCCGCGTTCATCGTCCGCACACTGAATCCAGGCCACGTCGTCGCCGTCGACATGCGCTATATCGACCCGACAATCAACGGCGGCGTCAAGACGCAGACCCAAGGCGACAAGTCAGGCTACGGCTGGACAGCCGACGTGCAGCGGCTCGACAAGGCAAGGCGCGTGATCGTCGTCGAAAGCGTGTTCGTATGCCACGGCAAACCGGTCTACCAGACCGTGACTGCGGCGTGGACCAAAGCGCTGAAGCGGGCCGGTATCCGTGACTGCCGCTGGCACGATCTGCGCCACACGTGGGCAAGCTGGCATGTGCAGCGCGGCACGCCGTTACAGGTGCTCAAGGAGCTGGGAGGATGGGAAACGCTGGAAATGGTGCAGCGGTACGCGCACCTGTCGGCCGATCACTTGGCGCAGTGGGTGCAGCCGATGACGATGCAAGCCGCACCGCAGTTAGCTGCAATTTAGCTGCAATTCGTGGGGAGTGGGAACGGGTGAATTCGTTGGAACCCTTGTCAGGGTTGGTGCGCCCGGCTGGGATCGAACCAGCAACCCCTGCCTTCGGAGGGCAGTACTCTATCCATTGAGCTACGGGCGCTTCACCACAAAACTGCGGGGAATCTACGCGAAAGCGAGCCAACCAGAACGGACGCGACGCCAACGCGAGAGACCGCAAGGATACCCGGTTTCGGCCGAACCGTCCACAGGACGGCCTCCGACGCCCATCCCAGCGTCTTCCCCGCCCCCTTCCATCGTCCATACCGATCCGGGTAAACGCCTGCTGAACACCGTCCTGGCCCCCTCGCCGCCGCCGAAACCTTGCGTCTATAATCGTCCGTGGCTGATAAAGAACAAGAAGTTGCCGTCGCGCTGTACCGCTCACACACCCACGGAGACGAGACAAGCATGAGCGAAGCACCACACGGAGCCCCGATCAAAACCCCAGCACAGCTCATCGCCGCGGTCATCGCCGGGTTTGCTGTGCCGATCGTCATCATCGTTCTGCTCGCCGTCTACGTCGATAATTCGACGCGCACCGGCGCCGGCACCGACTCTCTCTCCGAAGCCGAAGTCACCTCCCGCATCCATCCGATCGCCCAAGTCGAGATCCGCGACGCCAACGCCCCGCGCGTCTACAAGAGCGGCGAGGAAGTCTACAAGGCGGTCTGCTCGGCGTGTCACGCGTCGGGTGCCGCAGGCGCGCCGAAATTCACCAACACCGCCGACTGGGCGCCGCGCATCGCGCAAGGCTTCGACACGCTGTGGCACACCGCGCTGTCCGGCAAAGGCGCCATGCCGCCGCGCGGCGGCACGAGCCCCGACGACTACAGTGACTTCGAGATCGCGCGCGCGGTCGTCTATATGGCGAACAATTCGGGCGCGAGCTTCCCCGAGCCGGCGCTGCCGGCGGCGGGCGCGGCCGCGGCATCCGGTGCGACAGCCGCATCCGGTGCAGCAGGTGCATCGAATGCGGGCGCGGCCCAGGCCGCCGCGGCGATGGCCGCAATGGCCAGCGTGCCGCAGACTCCCGCCCCGGCAGCAGGTGGCGCGCAAAGCGCGGACGCCTCGCAGGCCGGCAAAGCGCTGTATCAGTCGGTATGCCAGGCCTGTCACGCGACCGGCGTGCTGAACGCGCCGAAGTTCGGCGACAAGGAAGCATGGGCGCCGCGCCTGAAGGACCCGATGGACACCGTCTATAACTACGCGCTGCACGGCAAGGGCGCGATGCCGCCGAAGGGCGGCTCGAACGCATCGGATGCGGACGTGAAGGCCGCGGTCGACTATATGGTCAGCGCGGTGAAGTAAAGCACGCGGCATCGGCCGTCGCTGAAATGAAAAATCCCTGCATGCGCTAACGCGATGCAGGGATTTTTTATGTGCAATCGCAAGCAACCGCAACTGGCGGGCACTTGCAGTCCCGCCCGCTCACGACTTCTGCAACAACGCCTTCAGGCTCGCGAGCCGGTCCTTCGGCGACATCGGCGCTTCTTCCGGTGTCGGCGGCGGCGCATCGTCGAGCAGCATTTCGTTGATGAAGCGCGACGCCTCGCAGACGACCGTCTCCCGCGCCCGCTTGCGCTTCTTGCACCAGTTCAGATGCAGGCTGCGCTGCGCGCGCGTAATCGCGACGTACATCAGCCGGCGTTCCTCCTCGATGCGCGCGTCGTCGATCGGCTCGTCGTCCGCGCCGCCGCGATGCGGCATGATGCCTTCCTCGACGCCGACCAGGAACACGTGCGGATACTCGAGCCCCTTCGACGCATGCACGGTCGACAGCCGCACCGCATCCGGATCTTCCTCGCGGCCTTCGAGCATCGACATCAGCGCGACCGTCTGGATCAGCCCGAGCAGGTTCTTGCCGGTGTCGCCGAAGCCGTCGGCGGTGTCGTAGCCGGTCGTTTCGCTGCCGCTGCCGTGCTCCGGCTCTTCCTTCGTGCCCTTGCGCTTGAGCCACTCGATGAACTCCAGCACGTTCTGCCACTTCGCCTGCGCCTGGCGTTCGTCGAACGCGTCGTACAGATACGCTTCGTAGTGGATCGCCTCCATCAGTTCATTGAGCAGCGTGCCCGCCGCGTCCTTCTCCGCGCGGTCGGTCAGGCGCTGCATGAAGTCGCAGAACGCGCGCATCGGCTCGATCTGACGCGGCGACAAACGCGCCTCGATGCCGCCCATGTAGACCGCCTCGAACAGCGACACCTTCGCCTGACCCGCGAACGAGCCGAGCGCCTCCAGCGTCGTATTGCCGACGCCGCGACGCGGCGTCGTGATCGCGCGGATGAACGCGGGATCGTCGTTCGCGTTGGCGATCAGACGCAGGTACGCGCAGATGTCCTTGATCTCGGCCTTATCGAAGAACGACTGACCGCCCGACAGCACGTACGGAATCCGTTCGCGGCGCAGCACCTGCTCGAAGATGCGCGCCTGGAAGTTGCCGCGATAGAGGATCGCGTAGTCGCGGAAATTCGCGCGCCGCTCGAACTTGTGCGCGGACAGCCGAAACACGACGGACTCCGCCTCGTGCTCCTCGTCGTTGCAGCCCGTCACCGTGATCGTGTCGCCCATACCGTGCTCGGACCACAGCTTCTTCTCGAACAGCTTCGGGTTGTTCGCGATCACGTTGTTCGCGGCGCTCAGGATGCGCACCGTCGAGCGGTAATTCTGCTCGAGCTTGATCAGGTGCAGGTTCGGGAAATCCTTGCCGAGCTGGCCGAGGTTTTCGAGGGTCGCGCCGCGCCAGCCGTAGATCGCCTGATCGTCGTCGCCGACCGCCGTGAACGCCGCGCGCTTGCCGGCCAGGAGCTTCACCAGTTCGTACTGGCACGCGTTGGTGTCCTGATACTCGTCGATCAGCAGATAGCGCAGCTTGTTCTGCCAGCGGTCGCGCACCTGCTCGTTGCTCGCGAACAGTTCGGCGGGCAGGCGGATCAGATCGTCGAAATCGACCGCCTGGTAAGCGTGCAGCGTCGCCACGTAGTTGCGATAGACGATCGCCGCCTGATGCTCGTCCTCGGTCGAGGCGGTCGCGATCGCCTGCTCGGGCATGATCAGGCCATTCTTCCACAGCGAGATGATCGACTGGATCTTGCGGATGAAGCCCTTGTCCGTCGAGCCGACCTGCTCCTGGATCATGCCGAAGCAGTCGTCGGAATCCATGATCGAGAACTGCGGCTTCAGGCCGACATGCTCCGCTTCCTGACGCAAAATCTGCACGCCGAGCGAGTGGAACGTACACACCGTCAGCTGGTTCACGGGCACCTTGCGGCCTTCCTTGCCGGGTGCGGTCAGCGTCTTGCCTTCGAGCAGCTTGCCGACGCGCTCGCGCATCTCCGCCGCGGCCTTGTTCGTGAACGTGACGGCGGCGATGTGGCGTGGCTCGAAGCCCTTCGCTTCGATCAGGTGCGCGATTTTCTGCGTGATCACGCGCGTCTTGCCGCTGCCGGCGCCGGCGAGCACGAGACAGGGACCGTCGAGATAACGGACCGCTTCACTTTGAGCGGGGTTCAGGCCTGCGGACATCGTTTGTGGATGGGTAATACGGTTGAGGGCCGCTGAGGTCGAACCGGCGGGTGGCGCCGGCCGAAGGCCCGGGGCATGCTGCGCGGCGCAGTGCTCGCGAGAGGTGCGATGTTAACATGGCCACTGCGATGACCACCGCGATGACCACCGCGATGGACGCCCTCGTTGGATGCCTCGATGGTTCGGACGCCCCGACGGGCTGCGCGCAAGGCCGGCCGTCATGCTCAGCCCCCAGTCCAGCCCACAAATGCCACAATGATCAGATTACGCGCCGCCGCCGCGGTGGCAAGGCGGCGCGCCGCTCCTCCAGGAAGACTCGCATGTCCGCATCGCTGAGAATTGGATTGATGGGCTACGGCTTCGCCGGCGCGACGTTTCACGCACCGGTGATCGAACACTGCGGACGCGCGAGGGTCGCCGCGATTGCGACCGGGCAATCCGAGCGCGCGCACGCCGACTATCCGCACGCGAAAATCGTCGCCGATCTCGACGCGCTGCTCGCGCTCGACGACATCGACTGCGTCGTGATCGCGACGCCCAACGACACCCACTTCGACCTCGCGCGCCGCACCCTCGAAGCCGGCAAGCACGTGGTCGTCGACAAGCCTGTCACGCTGAGCGCCGCCGACGCCCACACGCTTGCCAATATCGCGCTGGCCCGCGGCAAGCTGTTCGCGCCCTTTCACAACCGCCGCTGGGACGGCGATTTTCTGACCCTGCGCGATCTGCTCGCGCGCGTGGAACTGGGTCGCCTCACGCAGTACGAATCGCATTTCGACCGCTTCAGGCCGGGCGTGCGTCAGCGCTGGCGCGAAGACGTGACGCGCGGCGGCGGTCTGCTGTTCGATCTCGGTCCGCATCTGATCGACCAGGCGCTCGCCCTCTTCGGCGCGCCGAAGACCGTATCGGCGACGGTGCGCACCCATCGCGACGACGCAAGTGCACCCGACTACGTGCACATCCAGCTCGGCTACGACGAGTTCGAGGTCGTGCTGCACGCAAGCGCGTTGACCGCGTTGCCGGGAGCGCGCTTTGCTATCCACGGCACGCGCGGCAGCTACGTGAAGTACGGCCTCGACACCCAGGAAGATCAGCTGAAAGCGGGCCTGCGCCCCGGCGACGCAGGCTTCGGCGCCGGCAACAGCCCCGGCGTGCTGCGCGTGCTCGAAGGCGACGAGGAAGTCGAGTGCGAATTGCCGACCCGCAACGGCGAGTACGCAGGCTTCTATATTGCGTTGGCCGACGCGATCCAGAACCGCGTCGCATTTCCGATCAGCACGCGCGACGCGGTCGACGTGATGACGATCATCGAACTGGCCGCGCGCAGTTCCGAGCAGGGCGTGCGACTGCCGTTCGAGCGCATTCGCTGAGCCCCGCCCCGCTGCGCGTCGACACCGCGCCACCACGAGCTGTGTACCAAAAACGGGACCGCCTTTAGCGCCGCGAAAGCGGTCGGCGCGGGCTTTCCTGACGTGCCGGAAAGGAACATAACGTTACAAATTCGCCCGCTGCCAGGTCAGCGGGCGTTCTTCGTCAGCCGTTGCTAGTGAGGTAGCAACCCAACACGACAACGACTCCGGGAGAATCCATGTCTCGAATCATCCGTGCCCTTGTTGCATGCGCGCTGCTCGGCTCCGTCGCCGCCTGCGTGGTAACGCCCCCGCCGGCGCCGCATCCGGGCCCGACTCCGCAGCAGATCGCGGACCAGCGTCTGCATCAGGTCGACGGCCGCATCGACAATCTCGCGCACCGTATCGATAACCGCGTGAATCAGGGTTATTACCCGCCTCCGCAAGGCGCCGCGCTGCATCACCGTCTCGAGACGATCCGCCAGGAAGCGCATGACATGGCCGCCCAGCATGGCGGCGGTTTGTCCGCGGAAGAACAGCGCGTGCTGAATCAGGAACTGGACAGTGCGGCTCATGCGATCGGCGAGTGAGTCAGCGAGCAAGTGGGCAAACCGAGTCGGCAAACGAGCCGCCTAGTGAACCCCCACTGCCGCTCATCGTGCGGTCACGGATGCACCGGGAGAAGCAACTGAAAAGCGCGGGCACCACGGTCCGCGCTTTTCTTTTGACGCCCCCGACCAGCCACAGTCGGCCCCACACCGCTCCCGGGCCTTTATTTGACAAGCCCCGGCCCGTCGCGTAAATTCGCCGCACGCGTCGGGAGAGCGTGCTGGCAGGCGAAAAATCGCAGGCCGCGCCGCCGAAGGGGCACACCCGCAAACTCTCAGGCAAAAGGACCGACCGCGTCGAAAAACCCGTCTTCCGGCGGCTTTTTCGCACTCTGGAGAGCGGCAGTAGCCATCCGCGTCGCACCTCGTGCACCGCAGGCAGGCTGCCCACCGAAGGGGCGCGCGTTTCACCGTGACGGATCGAGCTCATTGAGCCAGTCGCGGCGGCGCAATCTCTCAGGTATCGAGGACAGAGGGGTCATGCAGAACCACGCTCGCAGGCACACGGCCGCGAGGCAGTGCGCCGCATGGCCTTTTTTGTTTCGCGAGATGCCCGAGGCCCCATGACCGAACTCAAACACACCCCGCTCCACGCCGCTCACCGCGCGCTCAATGCTCGCATGGTCGACTTCGGCGGCTGGGACATGCCCGTCAACTACGGCTCGCAGATCGAGGAACATCGCGCGGTGCGCACCGACGCCGGCATGTTCGACGTGTCCCACATGTGCGTGGTCGACTTCACTGGCGAGCGCGTCCGCGCGTTCTTCGAATACGCGCTCGCGAACAACGTCGCGAAGCTGCAAACGCCGGGCCGCGCGCTCTACTCCTGCATGCTGAATCCGAACGGCGGCGTGATCGACGATCTGATCGTCTATTACTTCGCCGAAGACCACTTCCGCGTGGTCGTCAACGCCGGCACCGCCGACAAAGACATCGCCTGGTTCGGCCAGCTCAACGCGGGCGGCTTCGGTCTCACCATCACGCCGCGCCGCGATCTCGCTATCGTCGCCGTGCAAGGCCCGAACGCACGCGAAAAGGCCTGGCAAACCGTGCCGGCCGCGCGCGCCGCGACTGAAGCGCTGAAGCCGTTCAACGCCGCGCGCGTCGACGGCACGCCGTTCGGCGAGCTGACCGTCGCGCGCACCGGCTATACCGGTGAAGACGGCTTCGAGATCATCGTGCCGGCTACCCACGTCGAAGCGCTGTGGAATGCGCTCGCGGCCCACGGCGTGCGCCCGGCCGGTCTCGGCGCGCGCGATACGCTGCGCCTCGAAGCCGGCATGAACCTGTATGGCCAGGACATGGACGACAATGTCTCGCCGCTCGACGCCGGCCTCGCATGGACCGTCGACCTGGCCTCGCCGCGCGAGTTCGTCGGCAAGAGCAGCCTCGAAGCCGACGGCTCGCGCGCCGCGTTCGTCGGCCTGATCCTGCTGAAGGAAAACGGCAAGGCCGCTGGCGTGCTGCGCGCGCATCAGAAAGTCGTCACGCCGCACGGCGACGGCGAAATCACCAGCGGCACGTTCTCGCCGACCATGCAGGAATCGATCGCCTTCGCGCGCGTGCCGAAGGGCGTGCTGCCGGGCGACACCGTGCACGTCCAGATTCGCGACAAAGCCTGTCCCGCAAGCGTGGTAAAACTGCCGTTCGTGCGCAACGGCAAGGTGCTGGCGGTCTAAGCGGCCGGCGCACGCCCCTACATTCAAACACTACCGAACATACCGTTCAGGAGCATCCAATGAGCATCCCGGCCGAACTGAAATACACCGAATCGCACGAATGGGTCCGCACCGAAGCGGACGGCACGCTGACGGTCGGCATCACCGACCACGCGCAGGAAGCGCTCGGCGACATCGTCTTCTTCGAAGTCCAGGAACTCGGCAAGTCCGTGACCGCGGGCGACACAGTCGCCGTGATCGAATCGGTGAAGGCCGCCTCCGATATCTACGCGCCGGTCTCGGGAGAAGTCATCGAGGCGAACACGACCGTCGCGGACTCGCCCGAAACCGTCAACAGCACGCCGTACGACAGTTGGCTGTTCAAGATCAAGCCGGCCGCCGATGCGTCGCTCGACCGTCTGCTCGACGCCGAGGCGTACGCGAAGTCGATCGGCGCCTGAGTCGCCTTCTGTTTTAACCGTCAGGCGCGGCGCTCGCACAACGAACGGCGCGCCCCGCCGCCAGGAACACCCATGAAGCTCGAACACCCGGATCGTCTGATGAACCGCACTCCTCTCTCGCTCGCCGCGCTCGAAGTGCACGACGCCTTCGCCGAACGGCATATCGGCCCGGATACGGCCGACCAGCAAGCGATGCTCGAAGCACTCGGCTTCGCGTCGCGCGCGGCATTGATCGACGCCGTCATCCCGAAGACGATCCGCCGCACCGAAACGCTACCGCTCGGCCCCTTCGCGCAACCGAAGAGCGAAGCCGAAGCGCTCGCCGCCTTGCGCGAGCTCGCGGACAAGAACCAGGTGTTCCGCTCCTACATCGGCCAGGGCTATTACAACGCCCATACGCCGACGGTGATCCTGCGCAACGTGCTCGAAAATCCGGCGTGGTACACCGCGTACACGCCGTACCAGCCTGAAATTTCCCAAGGCCGTCTGGAAGCGCTCCTGAACTTCCAGCAGATGGTCACCGACCTGACCGGCCTCGCGATCTCGAACGCATCGCTGCTCGACGAAGCGACCGCCGCCGCCGAAGCGATGACGCTGCTGCAACGCGTCGGCAAACCGAAGTCGAACGTGTTCTTCGTTGCCGACGACGTGCTGCCGCAGACCATCGAAGTCGTGAAGACGCGCGCGACGCCGGTCGGCATCGAAGTGAAAGTCGGGCCGGCCGCTGAAGCCGCCGACGCCAACGCATTCGGCGTGCTGCTGCAATACCCGGGCGTGAACGGCGACGTGCGCGACTACCGCGCGCTGACCGAAGCGATCCACGCGGCGGGCGGCCATGTCGTCGTCGCCGCCGACCTGCTCGCGCTGACGCTGCTTACGCCGCCGGGCGAATGGGGTGCGGACGTCGCGGTCGGCAATACGCAGCGTTTCGGCGTGCCGGTCGGCTTCGGCGGCCCGCATGCCGCGTACCTCGCGGTGCGCGACGAATTCAAGCGGCAAATGCCGGGACGTCTGGTCGGCGTAACCGTCGACGCGCAAGGCAACCCCGCGCTGCGTCTCGCGCTGCAAACGCGCGAGCAGCACATCCGCCGCGAGAAGGCGACCTCGAACGTATGCACCGCGCAGGCGCTGCTCGCGATCATGGCGAGCATGTACGCGGTCTATCACGGCCCGCGTGGCCTGAAGACGATCGCACTGCGCGTCAATCGCATCGCCACGCTGCTCGCCGAAGGCGCGAAGCAGCTTGGCTATCAGCTCGTCAACGAAACTTTCTTCGACACGCTCACGTTCGACACCGGCGCACGCACGCAAGCGCTGCACGACGCGGCTACGGCCAGGCGCATCAACCTGCGCCACGTGAGCGCGACGCAAGTCGGCCTGTCGATCGACGAAACCACCACGCGCCACGATCTGGCCGACCTGCTCGCGGTGTTCGCTCAAGCGGCCTTCACGAGCGACGTGCCGCAAGTCGACGCGCTCGACGCCGCGCTCAACGCATCGAACTCTGCGTCGGTGCCGGCCGCGCTCGAACGCACGAGCGCGTACCTGACGCATCACGTGTTCAACCGTCATCATTCGGAAACGGAAATGCTGCGCTATCTGCGCAGCCTGTCGGACAGGGACCTCGCGCTCGATCGCTCGATGATCCCGCTCGGCTCCTGCACGATGAAGCTGAATGCGACGTCGGAAATGCTGCCGGTCACGTGGCCCGAGTTCGGCCAGATCCATCCGTTCGCACCGACCGAACAAACCGTCGGCTACCGCGAGATGATCGATCAGCTCGAAGAGATGCTGGTCGCCGCGACCGGCTATGCGGCCGTGTCGCTGCAGCCGAACGCGGGCTCGCAGGGCGAGTACGCGGGTCTTTTGATCATCCACGCCTATCACGCGTCGCGCGGCGAAGCGCATCGCGATGTCTGTCTGATTCCCGCTTCGGCGCACGGCACGAACCCGGCGTCGGCGCAAATGGCCGGCATGCAGGTCGTGGTCGTGGCATGCGACGCGCAGGGCAACGTCGATATCGAAGACCTGAAGAAGAAGGCCGCGCAGCACGCCGATAAGCTCGCGGCGATCATGATCACGTACCCGTCGACGCACGGCGTGTTCGAGCAGAACGTCCGCGAAATCTGCGAGATCGTGCATGCGCACGGCGGCCAGGTGTACGTGGACGGCGCGAACATGAACGCGATGGTCGGCCTGTGCGCGCCGGGTCAGTTCGGCGGCGACGTCTCGCACCTGAACCTGCACAAGACCTTCTGCATTCCGCACGGCGGCGGCGGACCGGGCGTCGGTCCGGTCGCGGTCGGCGCGCATCTCGCGCAGTTCCTGCCGAACCAGACTTCGTCGGGCTACCAGCGCTCGGAGGATGGCATCGGCGCGGTGTCGGCCGCGCCGTACGGCTCGGCGTCGATCCTGCCGATCTCGTGGATGTACATCGCGATGATGGGCGCGAAGAACCTGACCGCCGCGACCGAAACCGCGATCCTCAACGCGAACTACGTCGCCAACAAGCTCGCGCCGCACTATCCGGTGTTGTACTCGGGCCCCGGCGGCCTCGTCGCACACGAGTGCATTCTCGATCTGCGTCCGATCAAGGACACGAGCGGCATCACCGTCGACGACGTCGCGAAGCGCCTCGCCGACTATGGCTTCCACGCGCCGACGATGAGCTTCCCGGTACCGGGCACGCTGATGGTCGAACCGACCGAGTCGGAGTCGAAGGAAGAGCTCGACCGCTTCATCGAGGCGATGATCGCGATCCGCGAGGAAATCCGCGCGGTCGAGGAAGGCCGCGCGGACCGCGACGACAATCCGCTGAAGCACGCGCCGCACACGGCGGCGGTCGTGATCTCGGACGACTGGAAGCACGCATATGCGCGCGAGACCGCTGCCTACCCGCTGAAGACGCTGATCGCGAACAAGTACTGGCCGCCGGTCGGTCGCGCGGACAACGTGTACGGCGATCGCAACCTGTTCTGCTCGTGCGTGCCGATCGCCGATTACGAGTAAGCAGCGCGAGTCGGCGAGACGTCATGCGCGGCGCTGTGAAGGTCCGTCGGCGTCCGCGAGCGGTCCACCCGCGATCCTGTCGTTGAAAGCCGCAACCGGCTAACATCACACACCGAATCAGCCTAACGAGGAGTTTCGCATGGCGCGAAAGGTGCGATTGATGCAAAGCCGGGCCGAGGCGGCAGGCGTCCGTCCGTGGCGGCCCGCTTACGCGGTGCTGTTGGCCGCAGCGGCCGCGTTGCTGCCGCTGCGCGCGGCGCAGGCCGCGATGAATTTCTGTGCGGCGCCGGCGCTGCAAACGAGCGAGCGCACCAATGCCGACCCCGGCGTCAAGGCGCTCGTCGCCAACGTGCAGGCACATCTGAACGAGCAGCCGCATGCGCTCGCCAAATTGCACACCGAGGGCACGCTGCCGCACGAGGGCATCTACGATCAGAGCGTCGAAGCGGAGAAGGATCTCGACCTGCTGCGCGACGCCGCGCTCGCGTGGCGCGCGACCAGCGACGACCGCTTCCTGAAGCTCGTCGACCGTCTGCTGTACGCGTGGGTCACGACCTATCAGCCGAGCTTCGATCCGATCGACGAAACGCGTTTCGAAGGTCTGATCCTCGCGTACGACATGACCGCGAGCGCGTTGCCCGTCAAAACGCGCAACGCGGCGATGGCGTTTCTGACGAAGCTCGCGAACGGCTACATCGCGCAGATCGACGCGCAGCCGCGGCCGCTCACGGGCACGTTCCGCAACAATTGGCAAAGCCACCGCATCAAGCTGATCGCGATGGCGGCATTCACGCTCGACAACCGCAAGATGATCAACGCCGCGCAGCGGCTGTTCGTCGAGCATATCGGCGACAACATCGCCCCGGACGGCTCGACGATCGACTTCGGCGAGCGCGATGCGCTGCACTACGTGACCTACGATCTGCAACCGCTGGTGACGGCCGCGCTCGCCGCGCGCCGCCACAACCGCAACTGGCTGCAAGAAAAGGGCGCGAACGGCGCGACGCTGCTCGCCGCGCTGAATTGGCTCGTGCCGTTTGCTACCGGCGCTCAGACGCATGAGGAATTCGTGCATTCGAACGTCGCGTTCGATGCAAAACGTCGCGAGGCCGGCTTGCCCGACTATTCGGGTCAGTGGAATCCGAAGAACGCGACGGAACTGTTTCACCTGGCGGCCCGTCTCGACGGACGCTTTACGCCAGTCGCGCTGCAGCTCGCACCGACGCCGCCCGCGTGGCTCGCCGTGTGCTTGCCGCTGCCGGCGCGCTAAACTCTTTATCTATAGGCAGGGAGCAGTACATGGCAGTCAGCGTCTTCGATCTCTTCAAAATCGGCATTGGTCCGTCGAGCTCGCACACGGTCGGGCCGATGCGCGCGGCGCTGATGTTCGTCCAGGGACTCGAGCGCGACGGGCTGCTCGCTTCCACCGCATCGGTGAAAGCGGAGCTGTACGGCTCGCTCGGCGCGACCGGCAAGGGCCACGGCACCGATCGCGGCGTCATGCTGGGCCTGATGGGCGACGCGCCCGACACCGTCGATCCCGAGACGATCGCGCAACGGCTCGAAGCAGTGCGCACGTCGCGCCAACTCGCGCTGCTCGGCACGCACGAGGTGCCCTTCGTGCAGAAAGAGCACATCGCGTTTTATCGTCAGGCGCTGCCCGAGCATCCGAACGGCCTGAAGCTGTTCGCCTTCGATGCGCAAGGGGCAACGCTGCGCGAGTCGACCTATCTGTCGGTCGGCGGCGGCTTCGTCGTGACGGCCGGCGCGCCGAACACGAAGGTATTGAGCGCCGTCGATCAGCTTCCGCATTCGTTCCGTACCGGCAACGAATTGCTCGCGCTGTGTGCGGCGAGCGGCAAGAGCATCGCGCAGCTGATGTGGGAAAACGAGCGCGTCTGGCACAGCGAGGAAGAGACGCGCGCGGGTCTGCTGAAGATCTGGGACGTAATGCAATCATGCGTCGCGCGCGGATGCGGCATCAACAATCCCGATGCCGATGGTCACTTGCCCGGACCTTTCCAGGTGAAGCGGCGCGCGCCGCAACTCTATCGCGCGTTGACCGGCAACCCTGAGCGCGCGTTGCAGGATCCGCTGTCCATGGTCGACTGGATCAACCTGTACGCAATCGCCGTCAACGAAGAGAACGCGGCGGGCGGGCGCGTCGTCACCGCGCCGACCAATGGCGCGGCCGGCATCATTCCCGCGGTGCTGCATTACTACACGCGCTTCATGCCGGGCGCGAACGAGCAGGGCGTGATCGACTTCCTGATGACGGCCGCCGCGATCGGCATCCTGTACAAGCTGAATGCGTCGATCTCCGGTGCGGAGGTGGGCTGTCAGGGCGAAGTCGGCGTCGCATGCTCGATGGCCGCGGGCGCGCTGGCCGCCGTGATGGGCGGCACGCCGAAGCAGGTCGAGAACGCCGCGGAAATCGGCATGGAGCACAACCTCGGGCTCACCTGCGATCCGGTCGGCGGCATGGTGCAGATTCCGTGCATCGAGCGCAATGCGATGGCATCGGTGAAGGCGGTCAATGCCGCGCGCATGGCGTTGCGCGGCGACGGCAGCCACTACGTGTCGCTCGATTCGGTGATCAAGACGATGCGCGAAACCGGCGCGGACATGAAGACCAAGTACAAGGAAACGTCGCGCGGCGGACTCGCGGTAAATATCGTCGAGTGTTGAGTCGTTGAGCGCGGCATTTAATTGCGTGCGATCGCATCGGAAAAGCGCGGGCCCTGCGGCTCGCGTTTTCATTTGCGCGATCGTGTTGCGCGCACGCCGATCGAACAGTTGCGCTGCGCCATGACAACGCCCACGTGCTCGGCGTAAGCTGTCGAAGCGCCCATCAGCCGCTGTTGCACGTTCCGCCGATGTGGCTCCATCCCAACGCACCCACGCACTGCCAGGAGGCTTCTTCGCAATGTCGCTGCCGAATGCTCCCGCTGCCAATTCCGCTTCCAATTCCGTTATCGCTTCCCATACCGCACGCACGACCGGCGCGCGCCTCGTCGTCGAGGCGTTGCTCACACACGGCGTCGAGCGCGTGTTCTGCGTCCCCGGCGAAAGCTTTCTCGCCGTGCTCGATTCGCTGCACGACGAAACCGAGCGCATCCAGACGATCGTCTGCCGTCACGAAGCTGCGGCCGCGAACATGGCCGAAGCGCTCGGCAAGCTGACCGGCCGCCCGGGTGTCGCACTCGTCACGCGCGGGCCGGGCGCGACGCATGCGTCGATCGGCGTTCATACTGCGTTTCAGGACTCCACGCCGATGATTCTGCTGATCGGTCAGTGCGCGCGCGAACATCTCGATCGCGAGGCCTTTCAGGAGATCGACTACCGGCGCATGTTCGGTCAGATGGCGAAGTGGGTCGCGCAGATCGACGACCCGAAGCGCATCCCCGAATATCTGAGCCATGCGTTTCATACGGCCACCTCGGGGAGGCCCGGGCCGGTCGTGCTGGCGCTGCCCGAAGACGTGCTGAGCGACGCCTGCGACGCGGTACCTGGCGCACCCGCTTATCACCGCGTGGCGGCGTCGCCATCGGCCGCGCAGATCGCGAAGCTGCGCGAGTTGCTCGAAGGCGCGCAACGGCCGATGGTGATCGCCGGCGGCAGCGGCTGGACAGCGGCCGCATGTGCGGACCTGCGGCGTTTCATCGAAAACTGGCAGTTGCCGATTGGCCTCGCGTTCCGCTTCCAGGACACCTTCGACAACGAGCATCCGAACTACGCGGGCGACGTCGGTCTCGGCATCAATCCGGCGCTCGCTCAGCGCATTCGCGACGCGGACTTGCTGCTCGCGCTCGGTCCGCGCCTCGGCGAAGCGACGACCAACGGGTACACGCTGCTCGACATCCCGAAGACGAAGCAGACGCTCGTGCACGTGCATCAGGGCGCGGAAGAACTGGGCCGCGTATATGCGGCCGATCTGCCGATCGTCTCGGGCATGCCTGAGCTTGCGGCGATGCTTGCGGAACTGCAACCGTCGTCGTCCGGCAGGCTCGCCTGGGCGGGTGCCGCTGAGGAAGCGCATCGCGCGTATCTGGATTGGCGCAAGCCGCGCCCAATTCCCGGCGACGTGCAGATGGGCGAAGTGATCCAGCAGTTACGCGCCCACTTGCCCGACGACGCGATCCTCACGAACGGCGCGGGCAATTACGCGACGTGGCTGCATCGGCATTTCTCGTATCGGCACTTCCGTTCTCAGCTCGCGCCGACGAGCGGCGCGATGGGCTACGGCGTGCCGGCGGCGCTCGCGGCAAAGTCGCTGTATCCACAGCGCGCGGTGGTCGCGCTCGCCGGCGACGGCTGCTTCATGATGGCCGCGCAGGAGCTCGCGACAGCGATGCAGTACGACCTGCGCGTACTGTTCATCGTCGTCAACAACAGCCAATTCGGGACGATCCGCATGCATCAGGAGCGACACTATCCGCATCGCGTGCATGGCACCGGCCTCACGAATCCGGACTTCGCGGCATTCGCGCGATCGTTCGGCGCGCATGGCGAAACCGTTGAACGTACCGGGGATTTTCTGCCGGCGTTGCAACGCGCGATCGAATCGCAGCTGCCGGCCGTGATCGAAATTCGCATGCCGCAGGAAGCGAGCACGCCCGCGGCGACGCTCGAGATGATTCGTGAGCAGGGGAGGAAGATGCGCGGGCAGTGAAAATCGCCACGTGGCCCGACAGCGTGTCGAACGCGCCGCCCATAAAAAAACCCCGCCACAGCGGGGTTTTCTATTATCAACCGTAGTCAGCAAAAAACTTATTTGCCGCCCACGCTTTGCAGCGTCGTCCACTTGCCATCGACGACCTTGTACAGCGTGATACCGCCGTTCTTAAGATCGCCGCGCGCATCGTACGCGAGGTTGGCCGACGTCACGGCTGGCTTCGACGTCTTGGCGAGGACCGGCAGGTACTTGGCAGGATCGGTCGAGTTCGCGTTCTTCATCGCGGTGAACATCGCCATCGCGCCATCGAACGCGTACGGCGAGTACGTTTGCACGTCTTCGTTGAAGCGCGCCTTGTACTTCTCGACGTATGCCTTGCCGCCCGGCATTTCTTCGAGCGGCAGACCGGCGAGCGAAGCCACCGTGCCGTTCGCCGCATCGCCGGCGAGCTTGATGAAGGTCGGCGTGTGGACCATTTCGCCGCCCATCAGCGGCGCCTTCACGCCGAGCTGCTTCATCTGCTTGACCATCGGTGCTGCTTGCGAATCCGCGCCGCCGTAATAGATCAGATCCGGGTTCGACGACTTCAGCTTGGTCAGGATCGACTTGAAGTCGACGGCCTTGTCGTTCGTGTATTCGCGATCGACGATCGTCGCGCCTGCCGCCTTCGCAGCCTTCTCGAACTGATCCGCAAGACCCTGGCCGTAAGCGGTGCGATCGTCGACGATCGCGATCTTCTTCATGCCGAGGTTCTTCACCGCGAACGCGCCAGCGACCGAGCCTTGCTGCGTGTCGGACGTCATCATGCGGAAGGTGGTCTTGAAGCCCTGCTGCGTGTATTCCGGCGCCGTCGCCATCGCGATCTGCGGAATGCCCGCGTTCGCGTAGATGCGCGAGGCCGGAATCGTCGTGCCCGAGTTGAAGTGGCCGAGCATACCCTTGATGCCGTCGTCCACGAGCTTTTGCGCGACAGTCGTGCCGGTGCGCGGGTCGGCCTGGTCGTCGGCCGAGTCGAGCACGATGCGAACCTGCTTGCCGCCGATCACCGGCTTCGTCGCGTTGAACTCTTCGACCGCGAGCGTGATGCCGTTCTGGAAGTCCTTGCCATAGTGCGCCTGTGCGCCCGTCATCGGACCGGCGAAACCGATCTTCACGTCTTCCGTCGATTGAGCGTTGGCCGTCCCCGCCAGCGACATGGCGGCAACCAGAGCTGCGCCTGCCAGCTGTTTCATTTTGTGTTGCATAGCTTCTCCTTGATACCAGGTGTGGATAAAGCGGTGTCGGGGTCGCCGTGCCGCTTCCTTTCTATTGAAGAAATCGCCGAGGTTCGCTCAACCGATCGTCATCAAATTCGCATTGCCGCCTGCCGCCGCGGTATTCACGCTGACCGAGCGCTCGGTGAGCAGACGCTCGAGCGCGTAGTCCTCGTCGCCGCTCGCGAGCGCACGGGCCGCGACGCCCTGCACCGACACGATCGGCCCCGCGCGCTTCGCGACCTCCTTCACGAGCGCGAGCAGCTCATCGCTGTCGCCTTCGAACAGCACGGCGTCGAACGGCGCGTCGGCGCTCTTCTTCACGCTCGCGTGGGCCTTCAGCGACGCCGGCAATTGCGAAACCAATTGTTCACCGGCCGCGCCCTCGAACAACGCACGATTTCCCGTAGCCAGCGCCGCCGCGAACTGCACGCGCGCGCCGCTCGCCGTCGACGCGATACACAGCACCGTGCCGCGCGGGCCCAGCGTGTACGTATTGCGCTCGCCGGTCGGCCCCGACAGTACCGCGGTCGCGCCCGCCGGCACATGCGACAGATAGCCGTCGCAACGCGCGGCAAGCTGCGGCTCGCGCTCGGCGATCAGCCAGTCGCGCAACGCGCTCAGCGCGGCCGCCGGATTGTCGCCCTGTTCTGCCGCCTGCGCCGCCTGCGGTACTTCGACCACCAGCGCCTGCGCGAGCGACTTCGGCAAACCAGCCGGACGCGTTGCGAGCAGACGCTGCAGATATAACGCACCGCCGGCCTTCGGCCCCGTACCCGACAGTCCTTCGCCACCGAACGGCTGCACCCCGACCACCGCGCCGATCACGTTGCGGTTCACGTAGATGTTGCCTACGTGTGCGCGGCTGATCACGTGCGCGATCGTTTCGTCGATGCGCGTGTGGATGCCGAGCGTCAAACCGTAACCCGTCGCGCGAATCTGTTCGAGCAGCTTGTCGAGCTGGCTGCGGCGATAGCGCACCACGTGCAGCACCGGACCGAACACTTCGCGCTTCAGTTCGTCGATGCTGTCGAGCTCGATCAGCGTCGGCGGCACGAAAGTACCCTGCGTCGCGCCCTCCGGCAGCGGCAGTTGCTCGACCTTGCGGCCCTTGTCGCGCATCCCCGCGATGTGGGCGTCGATGCCGCGCTTCGCGTCCAGGTCGATCACCGGGCCGACGTCGGTCGACAGCCGGTCCGGGTTGCCGAGCGCGAGCTCGCGCATCGCGCCCGTCAGCATGTCGAGCGTGCGGTCCGCGACATCGTCCTGCAGACAAAGAACGCGCAACGCCGAACACCGTTGACCGGCGGAGTCGAAAGACGACTGCAGCACGTCGGCGACGACCTGCTCGGCGAGCGCCGACGAGTCGACGATCATCGCGTTCTGACCGCCGGTTTCGGCGATCAGCGGAATCGGCTTGCCATCCGGATCGAGTCGGCCGGACAGCGTCTTGTTGATCAGACGCGCGACTTCGGTCGAGCCGGTAAACATCACCGCACGCGTGCGCGGATCGGCGACCAGCGCGGCGCCGACCGTGTCGCCATTGCCCGGCAGCAGTTGCACCGCGCCCGCCGGCACGCCCGCTTCGCGCAGAATTCGCACCGCTTGAGCTGCGATCAGCGGCGTCTGCTCGGCCGGTTTCGCGAGCACCGTGTTGCCGGCCGCGAGCGCGGCGGCCACCTGGCCCATGAAAATCGCCAGCGGGAAATTCCACGGGCTGATACAGACCACCGGACCGAGCGGCCGATGCGTGTCGTTCGAAAACTCGTCGCGGATCTGCGTCGAGTAGTAGCGCAGGAAGTCGATCGCTTCGCGGATTTCCGCGACCGCGTTGGCGAGCGATTTGCCCGCTTCGCGCACCACGAGGCCCATCAGCGTGTGCATCTGCGCTTCGAGCAGATCCGCGGCGCGCGCGAGGCAATCCGCGCGCGCCTCGACCGGCGTCGCCTGCCAGATCGGCGCGGCGGCCACCGCATGGCCGAGCGCGGCGCTCACATGCTCCGCCGTCGCTTCGACGACCGTGCCGACGAGATCACGATGGTCGGCCGGGTTGCGCACGTCGCGCCCGGCGCCGACCGCGATCTGGTTGTCTTCGAGCATCGGCGCGGCGCGCCACGGATGATGCGCGCTCGCGAGCAGCGCCGACGACAGCGACGCGAGCCGATGCTCGTTCGACAGATCGAAGCCCATCGAATTGAGCCGTTCCGCGCCATACAGGTTGCGCGGCAGCGGAATGCGCGCGTGCGGCGCGCCGAGCGGCACGATTCTCGACGCTTCCTCGACCGGATCGGCGACCAGCTCCTTGATCGCGACGGATTCGTCGGCGATGCGATTCACGAACGACGTGTTCGCGCCGTTCTCGAGCAGCCGGCGCACGAGATACGCGAGCAGCGTCTCATGCGTACCGACCGGTGCGTACACGCGGCACGGGCGGTTCAGCTTGTCGCGGCCGGTGACTTCTTCGTAGAGCTGCTCGCCCATGCCGTGCAGGCACTGGAACTCGTACTGGCCGGGGTAGTAGTTGTTGCCTGCGAGCTGATAGATCGCCGACAGCGTGTGCGCGTTGTGCGTCGCGAACTGCGGATAGACGGCATCGGGCGCGCCGAGCAGTTTCTTCGCGCAGGCGAGGTACGACACGTCGGTGTAGACCTTGCGCGTGTAGACCGGATAGCCTTCGAGGCCGTCGACCTGCGCGCGCTTGATTTCCGTATCCCAGTACGCGCCCTTCACGAGCCGCACCATGACACGGTGGCGGCTGCGGCGCGCCAGATCGATCAGGTAGTCGATCACGAACGGGCAGCGCTTCTGATACGCCTGCACGACGAAGCCGATGCCGTTCCAGCCTTGCAGCTCCGGATCGAAGCACAGCGCTTCGAGCAGGTCGAGCGAGAGTTCGAGGCGGTCGGCTTCTTCGGCGTCGATATTGAGGCCGATGTCGTAGCGGCGCGCAAGGATCGCGAGCGAACGCACGCGCGGCAGCAGCTCGCTCATCGTGCGCTCCTGCTGCGCGCGCGAGTAGCGCGGGTGCAGCGCCGACAGCTTGATCGAGATGCCGGGGCCCTCGTAGATGCCGCGGCCGCCCGCGGCCTTGCCGATCGCGTGGATCGCCTGCTCGTACGACGCGTAGTAGCGCTGCGCGTCGGCCTCGGTGGTGGCCGCTTCGCCGAGCATGTCGTACGAATAGCGGAAACCGCGCGCCTCGTACTTGCGGCTGTTCGCGAGCGCTTCGGAAATGTTCTCGCCGGTCACGAACTGCTCGCCCATCAGGCGCATCGCCATGTCGACGCCCTTGCGGATCAGCGGTTCGCCGCCCTTGCCGATCAGGCGCGTGAGCGCCGACGACAGGCTCGTCTCGCTATTGGTCGTCACCAGCTTGCCGGTGATCATCAGGCCCCAGGTCGCCGCGTTGACGAACAGCGACGGCGCCTGGCCGACGTGCGATTTCCAGTCGCCCTTGCTGATCTTGTCGCGGATCAGCGCGTCGCGGGTCGCGCGGTCGGGAATGCGCAGCAGCGCCTCGGCGAGGCACATCAGCGCGACGCCTTCCTGGCTCGACAGCGAAAATTCGTGGATCAGCCCTTCGACGCCGCCGCCCTTGCTCTTCGAGCGCAGCGTTTCGACGAGCTTGCCGGCCATCGCCTGCACGTCGCCGGCGAGGTTGACCGGCAGACGCGCCTGGCCGAGCAGGAACGGCACGCACTCGGGTTCGGGGCGGCGATACGCGGCGGTGATCGCCGCGCGCAGCACCGACTGCGGTTGCACGTTCTGCGCAAAATCGAGGAACGGATGGGATGCGCCGTCTTCCTCGTTCTCGACCGCCGCGCCGTCGGCGAGATCGGCCGTGCCGGTCGCGCCTGACAGTTCGGCCGGCAACTGGCCGTGCTCGATCTTTTCGAGGTAGGCGAAAATCGCCTGCTTGATCAACCAGTGCGGGGTGCGCTCGAGGCGGGTGGCGGCATCTTTGAGCCGGGAACGCAGGAGGTCGTCGACCTTGACGCCAAGGGTGGTGCTAGCCATGTTTCCTTCTCTGATATCGGGCGCGAGCCTGGCGAAAGACTAAAAGTTGGGCGAATCGTACGCCTCCAAATAAAAAGGTGCAACCAAATCGGCAGGTTGGTTGCACCCCGTCGGAAGCCTTATGGAACATGGGTTTCCGGGCGGTGACCGACAGTCGGACCGGGGTGTTTTCGATCGGTACTTTCCCTGGCGTGATTCTTTTTGAAATAAGCCTTATCAAACGACTTCGCGCGCCGATATACAGAAGCACGAAGACGGACGGCCCGAAACGTCGGTTTCAGGGCACGCAGAAAAGATAAACGGGGTTCTCGAGGGTTGGTGTGATGGAAAAGTGGCTGGTAATACTGGGCGTCTGGGCGATGTGCGCGGCCTGTGCGGTGTTTTTCATTCGAGGCGCGACAAGGGGCTCGACTCGGCGCGAAGAGGAGCGCAAGCGTGCGAGCGCGGCCTCGCGTGGATCGGCGGGCGATACGCGAAACGCGCTGAACGACTGAGATCAGGAGAGGGCGCGCAACGGCTCATGAAGCCGGATGCGCGCGAATGTGGGGATTCGCGACTGGATTGGCGCGGGGATTTGCGCCTGAAGATCGCTGTTGGATCAGCGCGGCCCGAGCGACGGCGCAACCGGCTCGAACCGCGCACAGACATCGCCGGGCGATACCAACTGGTCATGCAGACCACACAGTCGGCTATCGGCGACGCTCGCGCCGAACCCTGAACTGAACACGGCAAGCCCTGGGATACGCTGCTCGAGCACATCCCGTTCGCTCACGCGATGCCGGCATGCGGCGCAGCAGGGGGCGTCTGCCGCGCTGCTGCGCTCTACGGCGCCTACGTATGGCGCAGCGCCGGCGCCACGATCCATCGAAATCTTCACGGCGTTATCCGAGGCTGTTCCAGTACGACGCGAACACGTGTGCGGACAGCGCGTAACCGATCGCGATATTGACCACCACGCCCGCCGTGAACGCGAGGAACGGCTTCAGACCGGTCGCGGCAAGCGAGCGGAAGCGCGTCGTCAGACCGATGCTCAGGAAGCAGAAGGTGAACGCCCACGTGCGCAGCACCGTGATCGGCGCGACAAACTCCGGCGTGACGACCTTACGGTAATCGGCGAGTGAATAATGGCTCGCGATCCACGTGACCAACGCCGACGCGATCACGAAGCCGATCACGAACTTGGGGAAACGCGCCCAGATCTCACCGGCATTCGCGCGCGCGGCGACGCCGCTGTCCTGCGCTTCCCAGCGCGTCGTCGCGACGATTGCGAGCACGAACGCCCAGATGCCGATCCAGATGTCGCGGCCGACCACCTTCATCAGCGTGAAGGCCTGCAACGACGCTTCCGGCGCGCCGGCGATCGCGCCGCCCGCGTGGCGCGCGAAATCGCCGTAGGCCTGGGCGGCGGCGATGCCCGCGGCGTCGGCGAATTCGGAGGTGCCGATCCAGGCGCCGGCGACGGCCGTCGGCAGTCCGAGCGAGCGCGACGCGAACGGCAGCACGAAGATCATCACGATCGCCCACAGCACGACCAGCGTGATCGCGACCGACGCCTGCTCGCGTTTCGCCCGTACCGCGCCGGCAATCGCGATCGCCGCCGACACGCCGCACACCGCGCCGCCGACACCGAGCACGGCGGCAAAGCGTCGATCGAGTCCGAATGCTCGCGCAACGAGAAAGATCACGAAGAACGTCACCAATGACACGATGCTCGCCTGGACGACCGCGACCGGACCTGCCCACACGAGCAGCGTGAACGGCAGCGTCGCGCCGAGCAGCACGATACCGACCTTGATGTAAAACTCGACGCGCAGCCCGGCCGCGAGCCACTCCGGCAGCGTGAACAGGTTCGACACGAGCAGCCCGAGCGCGAGCGCGACGAGCGGCGGCTCGAGGTTGTACCTGGACGCGTCGACCCATGCGCCGAGCGTCAGAATCAGCGCGGAAGCGACGAACACCACGACGAACGCGGCGAGAAACGCGCCGACGCGCTGCCGGAGCAGGGCGACGCTCGCGCCGAACAGCACCGCGAATGTCGCGAATAGCGCGAGGTAGTTGGGTAGATGCTTGCCGATGTCCTGCGCGGCCTGCGCGACGCTCGACCATTTGGCCGGCGCGACCGCGAGCCACTTGATGCTGCTGCCCGACGCGAACAGTGCCCACGCGATCACGATCACGAGCAGGCCGACGCCCGCGGCGAGCCAGTCTTCGGTCAGCGAAAAGCCGCTGCCTCGTGCGGTTTGCGCGTCTTGTGTACCTTGCCGCTGACCCGGCGTGGCGCCCTCCGGCACGGTGTGATGGGTGTCGCTCATTGCAGATGCCCCGCGAAAGTTGAGTGGCATCGGCGCGAAGTTATTGTCGTTTAGCCCCAAAATGCGCCGATTTGGCGACTATAGGCGAGCGGGATCGCAAAGCGAAACGATCATTCGCTCTATGGATATGACTCAAAGAAGTATGGCGGGCGTCATCTGGCCCGTGGCGTCAGATGTCGAGCGGATCGACCTCGAGGTTCCAGCGCAGCACGCCCTTGAGCGCGCGCAACAGTGGCTGCCACGCGCGCAGCGTAGCCTGCAGCGCCGCGCGCGATGCGCTTTCGATCAGCAGCTGCGCGCGATGCACGTGCATCACCTTGACGATCGTGAGCGGCACTGCGTCGTAGACGGTGACGCGCCCGGCGGCAGGAATCCGCGCAAGTTCGGCGGCGGCCTGCTGCAGAAACGCGAGCGCCGCTTCGAGCGTGCGGCCTTCGGCGCGCAACAGCGCCTGGTAGACGAACGGCGGCAGGTGCGCGTCGCGTCGCTCGGCGAGCGTCGCATTGGCGAAGCCGACGTAGTCATGACGGCACAGCGCGTGATACAGCGCGTGACGCGGATAGCGCGTCTGCACCAGCACTTCGCCCGGCAGACCGGCGCGGCCCGCGCGGCCGCTCACCTGCATCAGCTGCGCGAACAGGCGCTCGCTCGCGCGGAAATCATGCGAAAACAGCGCGGTATCGGCGTTCAGCACGCCAACCAGTGACACGCGCTGGAAATCGTGGCCCTTCGCGATCATCTGCGTGCCGACCAGAATATCGACCTCGCCCGCGTGCACGTCCGAGAACAACGCCTGCGCGCTGCCCTTGCGGCGCGTGCTGTCGGCGTCGATACGCAGCACACGGGCGCCCGGCACCGCGCTCGCAAGCGTTTCCTCGACGCGCTGCGTGCCGCGCCCGAGCGGTGCGATATCGACGTTGCCGCACTCCGGGCACGAGCGCGGGATACGAGACTCCCAGCCGCAGTGATGGCAGCGCAGCGCGCGCTCGGGCTTGTGCAGCACGACGTAGGCGCTGCAGCGCGGACACCCGGCCACCCAGCCGCACGCGTCGCAGGCGAGTTGCGGCGCGTAGCCACGACGGTTGAGGAACACGAGGCTCTGCTCGCCGCGTTCGAGCCGCGCCTTTATCGCGGCGATCAACGGGCCCGACAAACCTTCGATCGATGCCCGCCCGCGCCGGCGCTCGTCTTCGAGATCGATGAGACGCACGCTCGGCAGTGCGGCCTCGGCGACGGCGCGGCGCGACAGCGTGAGCCGCTCGTAGCGGCCCTGATCTGCCTGCCACCAGCTCTCGAGCGACGGCGTCGCCGAGCCAAGCACGACCGGCACGCCGAGTTGCTTCGCCCGATAGATCGCGAGATCGCGCGCCGAATAGCGCAAGCCTTCCTGCTGCTTGTAGGCCGGATCGTGCTCCTCGTCAACGACGATGATCGCCAGCCGCGGCAGCGACGCGAGCACCGCGAGCCGCGTGCCGAGCACGATGCGCGCGCGGCCGGTGTGCGCGGCGAACCAGTTGCGGGCGCGCTCGCCTTCGGCGAGGCCGCTATGCAGCGTGACGATCGCGCTGGCGTCGAGCGCGGCGAAGCGGGCGCGGAACGCCGCCTCGAACTGCGGCGTCAGGTTGATTTCCGGTACCAGCACGAGCGCTTGCGCATCGGGCTTGCCGGCCAGAATCGCGGCGAGCGCGCGCAGATACACCTCGGTCTTGCCGCTGCCCGTCACCCCGTGCAGCAGGAACGGCGCGAAGCCGTGGGCGTCGCGGATCGCTTCGACGGCACTCGCCTGTTCGTCGGTGAGGGTTGGCAGGGCAGGCGCGGGCATGTTCGGCAGCGACGCGGCGGCGGGCACCGTGGCGGCGTCGATCACATCGAGCGTGACCCAGCCTGCCGTCTGCCATGTGTCGAGTGTCGCCAGCGCCTTCGGATGCAGCGCGCGGGCGTCGGCAGCGAGGAGGAAGTCGGCTTGAGCTAGCGCTTGCGCGAGCGCTCGGAGCGCGGTCGCGCGGGCCGGCAAGGCGTCAGGCAATACCGTGCGGCCCTCGGCCGTCAACCGATAGCGCTCTTCCGGCGCGAACAGCCGCGACCAGCGCGACGCGTCGCGCAGCGCCTGCGGCAGCCCCGGCAGCGCCACTTCGCCGAGACCGCGCTGATAGTAGTCCGCGGCGAATGCGGCGAGCGCGAGCCAATGTGTCGACACCGGCGGACACGCCGTGCAGACCTGATCCACATCACGCAGGCGCTCGGCCGGCACGTCGCTGTGAGCGGTCACTTCGCAAACGAGCCCCACCACGTGTCGCTTGCCAAATGGAACGCTGACGAGCGTGCCTACGACAGCCGCCCCGGAGATGTCGCAGCGGTAGTCGAACAGGGTCGGCAGCGGATGGTCGAGCGCGACGCGGACGAACATTTCGTTCACTCGGCGTGGCGCTAAGGATGAGCCGGCACGAGGCCAACTCGCGGCGCGGGGTGGGTCGCATGGGACGCGAAGCCGTAGAAGTTAAAGTAAAACCTTAATTTCACCGCTAAGTTTTGGATTCGACTGAACAATTGCGCTCGGCTCGCGGCCCTGTGGATAACTTTGTTGAGAACTTCGCTTCGACGGGCCGCAAACGGCGCCGCGACGGCCTTGTGTGGGATTCCGCACATTTCCTCACGCGCCCGGCAAACCCTTGCCCGGCAAGGCTCAGATCAAATGCGCCGAGTATGTGCAAGGGTCGGGGCACGATTAAAGTCTCTACCGCGCCGCAGCGTGCGAAGTGTGCATAAGTCAGCTCTTGACTTTCGTAAGACCACCATCTGGCGGCGTATTCGCGGAGCTGCGGTCCTTAGGGCGAGAGCCCAATTCGCTGCAATGCAACAAGAAACGGTAATGATTACACAGTCACGCGGGCGTATGTGCGCCACTACGAATAGCGCGGCTGTGACGATGCACTTCGTCGACCAGTTCAGCAACATGCTCTGGCGGCGTGAACTGTGAAATGCCGTGACCCAGATTGAAAACGTGGCCGGGATGGTTGCCGAAACTGTCGAGCACCGCGCGCGCTTCCATGCGGATCGCGGCAGGCGGCGCAAACAGCACCGACGGATCGATGTTGCCCTGAAGCGCCACCTTGCCACCGACACGCTCGCGCGCCTTGCCGAGGTTCACGGTCCAGTCGAGGCCCACCGCGTCGACGCCGCTCGCGGCGATGTCGTCGAGCCACAAGCCGCCCCCCTTCGTGAACGCGATGACGGGCACTTTTTCGCCGTCGTGTTCGCGCTTCAGCTGGCTGACCACCTGCTCGATGTAGCGCAGCGAAAAGCGCTGATAGATGCCATCGGCGAGCGCTCCGCCCCATGTGTCGAAAATCATCACCGCTTGCGCGCCAGCTTCGATCTGCGCGTTCAGATATGCCGCGACCGAGCGCGCGTTGACCTCGAGAATCCGCTGCAGCAGATCGGGACGCGCGTACAGCATCGATTTGACGGTGCGAAAGTCCGCCGAGCCGCCGCCTTCCACCATGTAGCACGCGAGCGTCCACGGGCTGCCTGAGAAGCCGATCAGAGGCACGCGCTGGCGGCCTTGCGCGTCCTTCAGCGCCGAGCGGATTTCACGCACGGCGTCGGTCACGTAGCGCAGTGTCGCGTCGATGTCGGGCACCGCGAGGCGCGCGACGTCGTCTTCGGTGCGCACCGGACGGGCAAATCTCGGCCCTTCGCCGTTGACGAACTCGAGACCGAGGCCCATCGCGTCGGGCACGGTCAGGATGTCGGAGAACAGGATCGCGGCGTCGAGCGGATAGCGATCGAGGGGCTGCAAGGTGACTTCCGTCGCGAAAGCCGGGTTCTTCGCGAGACCGAGGAAACTGCCCGCGCGACCGCGCGTGGCGTTGTATTCCGGCAGATAGCGGCCAGCCTGCCGCATCAGCCAGATCGGCGTGTAGTCGGTGGGCTGGCGCAGCAGCGCGCGCAGAAAAGTGTCGTTCAGGAGTTGATGGGCCACGTTGCGTGCGACTGAAGAGCTGAGGGCAAAGGAGCATTTTACCGGAGGCGGCTCCGGACATCGCGCGTCGCGGGGTAATGAATGTCGCGACGGCGCGTCGTGGGAAGCGGGCGGGAAGCAGCTCGGACGCACCTCGATCAACTACCGCCCGCCACTGCCCGCACGGGTCAGGGTCGATGTCTTCCGCTGCCCGGGTCGCCCTGGCTGAACGACCGATGTTCAAGCCCGCGCTGCCAAGCTACTATCCGACAGCTTTACCCATGAATTGCACACTACAACACACCACCAGGAGACTCGATGAAGAAGGCAGCACTCGCAATGCTCGGCGCGCTCGCCGGCGTCCTGATGCACGTCGGCGTAGCCAGCGCGCAAAACGCCGCGCCCGCGCCGTCCAGGCTCGACGACATCATCAGCCGCGGCACGCTGCGCGCTTGCACTACCGGCGACTACAAGCCGTATTCGTTCTACAGGGGCGATGGCCAGTTCGAGGGCATCGATATCGACATGGCTGAATCGCTCGCGAAGTCGCTCGGCGTGAAGGTCGAGTTCGTCAAGACGTCGTGGTCGAACCTGATGAACGACTTCGTCGCAAAGTGCGACATCGGCATTGGCGGTGTGTCGCCGACGCTCGAGCGCCAAAAGCATGCGTTCTTCACACAGGCTTACATGATCGACGGCAAAACGCCGATCGTCCGTTGCGACGACGTCAACAAATATCAGACGGTCGCGCAGATCGATCAACCGTCCACACGAGTGATCGTCAATCCGGGGGGCACCAACGAGAAGTTCGCGAAGCAATACTTCACGCACGCAAACGTGACCGTTTATCCGGACAACGTGACGATCTTCAAGCAGATCCTCGCGGGCAAGGCGGACGTGATGGTGACGGATGCTTCGGAAACGCTGCTGCAGCAGAAACTCAATCCCGGCCTCTGCTCGGTGCATCCAGACAAGCCGTTCCAGTATGGCGAGAAGGCCTGGTTGCTACCGCGCGGGGATGTCGCGTTCCAGCAATACGTCGATCAGTGGCTGCATCTCGCTCGAGCGACCGGCGAGTATCAGGCTATCTCGGACAAGTGGTTGAAGTAAGCCGACCGTGTCCGTTGGAGGCCGTCAGTTGCTGAATGATTGCGAGGGCGGCCTGCGCAGGCCTGAAGATTTGGTGCCGGCGATGATGTAACGAAGGGCGATGTCGTCGGGTCGTATAACTGTCCGGTCAGGTCCAAGGTGCAGCGATGCGCCCCTTTCCAATACGCTGCACAAGCGGATTCGCTTTGCTGCATTGCATCACAGGTTTCTCATCGAATTGCGATGTATTTCGGGGCAGGGTCACTGCGCTGGTTCCGCAGGAAATTCGTCGCTCGAACGCTGCGGACGCAACCATTTCACGCTGATGAGTGACCCAATTTCTGCTGCACCAGGCGTCATGAATGGCATCAATTATGCGTATTAAATTGCGGCGTAGTCATCGGCAATAACTACGTTTTAAAGGTTTGATTTTGGCAATAAATCCCGCAGCGCCTTATCTGGCGGGCGTTACAACCTGAAACACTTTGTTACCGCGTTCATAGGGTAATTCGCCCACAATGCCCTCAACGGTTTCAACACGGATGTGGCTGTGTGCGTGGTGTGAGCGGATACGATGCACTTGCCGGTCGGCGCTTGCCGAAGCCCTGTAAAGGGGCATCCCTGCTGGGGCCGTCATCGACGCAGGGGCGTCGTGATAACCGTCCCATCTTTGGTCTCCTCGCGCTAACCCCGTAGCGTGTGGTTTTTAGCGGGCTCCAGGCCCGCTTTTTTTTCGCCTGCTCAAACGTTTGCGCGCGACAAATCCTCGCCGCGCAACTCCTGTTCTATATTTGGCTGCGCAGCGTGCGGCGGCGGCGTCATGCCGTCTTATCCTCTCTGAGTTTCAACTCGCCGATCATCCGTTCGCGCATCACGAATTTTTGCACCTTGCCGGTCACGGTCATCGGCAGTTCATCGACGAAGCGGATATATCGCGGCACCTTGTAGTGCGCAATCTGTCCCTGGCAGAACTGCTGGATTTCTTCTGCCGTCGCCTGTTCGCCGGTCCGCAGCACGATCCACGCGCATACTTCTTCGCCATACCTGGTATCGGGCACGCCGAACACCTGCACGCTCTGGATCTTCGGGTGACGGAACAGAAACTCCTCGATCTCGCGCGGATAGATGTTTTCGCCGCCGCGAATCAGCATGTCCTTCAGCCGGCCAACGATGTTGCAATAGCCTTCGGCGTCGAGCGTCGCGAGGTCGCCCGTGTGCATCCAGCCGTCAACGATACTCTCGCGCGTCTTCGCGTCGTCCCCCCAGTAACCGAGCATCACCGAGTAGCCGCGCGTGCATAGCTCGCCCGTTTCGCCGACCGGCACGATATTGCCGAGCGGATCGACGATTTTCACTTCGAGATGCGGCTGGATGCGCCCGACTGTCGTCGTACGCTTGTCGAGCGGATCGGTCGTCGAGCTCTGGAACGAGACTGGGCTGGTTTCCGTCATGCCGTAGGCGATCGTGATCTCGCTCAAGTGCATTTTCGCGACGACCTTCTTCATCGTCTCGATCGGGCACGGCGAGCCCGCCATGATGCCGGTGCGCAGCCGCGAGAAGTCGTACGAGGCGAAGCTCGGATGGTCGAGTTCTGCGATGAACATCGTCGGAACGCCGTGCAGCGCGGTGCATTTTTCCTCCGCGGTCGCGGTGAGTGTCGCGGCCGGATCAAAGCCCTCGCCCGGAAACACCATGTTCGCCCCGACCGACACGCACGCGAGCACCGCCAGCACCATCCCGAAGCAGTGGTACAGCGGCACTGGAATGCACAGGCCGTCCTGCTCGCTGAGCCGCATCGCCATCGCGATATAGCGCGCGTTGTTCACGACGTTGCGATGCGTCAGCGTCGCGCCCTTCGGATTGCCCGTCGTGCCGCTCGTGAACTGGATGTTGATCGGCTCCCGGCACGACAGCGTCGCGCCGATCGCATCGAGCCGAGTGGCGTCGAACGACGCACGGCCACGCTCGATCACGTCGGAAAAGCTCAGCATGCCTGGCGTCTCCGTGTCGCACATGCGGATCACGTAGCGCAGTTCCGGCAGCCGCGCGGCATGCAGTTCGCCCGGCGGCTGCGTCGCCAATTCGGGCGCGAGTTCCTGCAGCATCTCGAGGTACATCGACGTCTTGAAGCGCTCGGCGGTGATGATCGCCTTGCAACCGGCCTTGTTCAGCGCGTATTCGAGCTCCGCGAGCCGGTAGGCAGGATTGATGTTGACGAGGATCGCGCCGATACGCGCGGTCGCGAACTGCGTCAGCAGCCACTCGACGCGGTTCGGCGACCAGATGCCGACGCGATCGCCCTTCGCGATGCCGAGTGCAAGCAGCCCGGACGCAAGCACATCCACTTCCTGCGCGAATTCGCTCCACGTCCAGCGGATGCGCTGCTCCCGAAACACCACGGCCGGCCGGTCGGGAAAGCGCGCCGCGGTGTCGCGCAGAAGCTCGCCGACGGTCGCTTCGCTCAACGGATTTTCAGTCGACCCGCGCACATACGACAGTCCATCCGCGGGTTCGACGAGCGCACCTTCTCCCGAGCTATGCGTTGCCATGGTGTTGTCTCCGTGAGCGCAAGCGCGCTCGATTGAAATGAATTTGAAATCGATTGTGCACCGGCGCGTATCCGGCCGGCATCAAGTCTTACCCGCACCGCGTCGCATCGACCGCGGCGAGCGGCGACCGTCCGTTTCTCCAACCTCGTGGATTTTGCCGACCTTTACGTAAACGTCAACTAGCTATCAAAAAAAAGCAGCCGCGCAGGCTGCTTTCTTCTACTACGTGCTGCTTTAGTGCTGGCCGCGCAGCTTGCGCAAACGCTGGATTGCCGCGAGTTGCGCCGTCGCGTACGCGAGTTCCGCCTGTGCGGTCGCGTACTCGAGGTTCGAGCCCGTGTTCTGCAGCGCCTCTTCCGCACGCTTGCGTGCGTCTTCGGCCTTGGCTTCGTCGAGATCCTTGCCGCGGATCGCGGTGTCGGCGAGAACCGTCACTGCACCCGGTTGGACTTCGAGGATGCCGCCGGCGACGAACACAAACTCTTCTTCGCCGTTTTCAACTTCGATGCGCACCGCACCCGGACGGATCCGCGTGATGAGCGGCGTGTGGCCCGGCAGAATGCCGAGTTCACCCGCTTCGCCTGGCAGCGCGACGAACTTCGCCTGACCCGAGAAGATTTCCTCTTCCGCGCTGACGACGTCTACTTTAATGGTTGCCATATGTGTCGACTCCTGTCGACGGGAGTTAGCGCTTGAGTGCTGACTCCCGTCCCATGCAAGGCGGGTTGAGCGTAATCAGAGACGCTGGCTTTGCGCAACACTACCGTTTTGGCAGCCGTGATGCGCGAGGTCGGCGCCCGCTTCGTTACACCCGACCTTTACTGGATCTTCTTGGCTTTTTCGAACGCTTCGTCGATCGTGCCGACCATGTAGAACGCTTGCTCCGGCAGGTGGTCGCATTCGCCTTCGACGATCATCTTGAAGCCACGGATCGTTTCCTTCAGCGGCACGTACTTGCCCGGCGAACCCGTGAACACTTCAGCGACGTGGAACGGCTGCGACAGGAAACGCTGAATCTTACGAGCGCGCGCGACGGAAAGCTTGTCTTCCGGCGCGAGTTCGTCCATGCCCAGAATCGCGATAATGTCGCGCAGTTCCTTGTAGCGCTGCAGCGTTTGCTGCACGCCGCGCGTGATCGAGTAGTGCTCTTCGCCGATCACGTGCGGGTCGATCTGACGCGAGGTCGAATCGAGCGGGTCCACCGCGGGGTAGATACCGAGCGAAGCGATGTCACGCGACAGCACGACGGTTGCGTCGAGGTGGCCGAAGGTCGTAGCCGGCGACGGGTCGGTCAAATCGTCTGCAGGGACGTACACGGCCTGCACCGACGTGATCGAGCCAGTCTTGGTCGACGTAATACGCTCCTGCAACTTACCCATTTCTTCAGCCAGCGTCGGCTGATAGCCCACTGCCGACGGCATACGGCCGAGCAGTGCCGACACTTCGGTACCGGCCAGCGTGAAACGGTAGATGTTGTCGACGAAGAACAGCACGTCGAGGCCTTCGTCACGGAAGTGCTCGGCCATCGTCAGGCCGGTCAGCGCGACGCGCAGACGGTTGCCCGGCGGCTCGTTCATCTGGCCGTACACCAGCGCGACCTTGTCGAGAACGTTCGAGTCCTTCATTTCATGATAGAAATCGTTCCCTTCGCGGGTACGCTCGCCCACACCGGCGAACACGGAGTAACCGCCGTGTTCCTTCGCGATGTTGTTGATCAGTTCCATCATGTTCACGGTCTTGCCCACGCCGGCGCCACCGAACAGACCCACCTTACCGCCCTTCGCGAACGGGCAGATCAGGTCGATAACCTTGATGCCGGTTTCGAGCAGCTCGGTCGACGGCGACAGTTGGTCGAACGCCGGAGCCTTCTGGTGGATCGCACGCGTGGTTTCGCTCGAGATCGGGCCGGCTTCGTCGATCGGACGGCCAAGCACGTCCATGATACGGCCGAGGGTCGGCTTGCCGACCGGCACGCTGATCGGGTTGCCCGTGTTCTTCACGATCGTGCCGCGGCGCAGACCATCCGAAGCACCCAGACAGATGGTACGGACCACGCCGTCGCCCAGCTGCTGCTGGACTTCGAGCGTCAGTTCCGAACCTTCCAGAATGAGCGCGTCGTAGATCTTCGGCATGGTTTCACGCGGAAATTCCACGTCGATCACCGCGCCGATGCACTGTACGATCTTGCCTTCTACCAAAGCAGTGGTACTCATCGCTTTTCCTTTAGATACTCAATTCTTCACTCGCGCAAAGGCGCAGTTTCTCCGATGGGTGCGCCGCTCGGGCGCACACGCAACGACCTGCCTGACCGGGGTCAGACGGCCGCCGCTCCACCGACGATTTCCGACAGTTCTTTCGTGATCGCGGCCTGACGGCTCTTGTTGTAGACGAGCTGCAGATCGTTGATGACCGTCTTCGCGTTGTCCGAAGCGGCTTTCATCGCGACCATGCGGGCCGACTGCTCCGATGCCATGTTTTCCGCGACGGCCTGATAGACCAGCGCTTCGACATAACGCACCAGCAGTTCGTCCACCACTGCCTGCGCATCCGGCTCGTAGATGTAGTCCCACTGCGTGCTCGGCGTCGTACCGTCTTCTTCCGTGCGCTCGAACTGGTCCGCCGACAATGGCAGCAGCTGCTCGATCACCGGCTCCTGCTTCATCGTGTTGACGAAGCGCGTGTACGCGAGGTACACCGCCGAAATCTTCCCTTCCGAGTACAGGTCGAGCTGCACCTTCACAGCGCCGATCAGTTTTTCCAGATGCGGCGTATCGCCCAGTTGCACGACGTTCGACACGACTTTCGCCTGCAGTCGGTTCAGGAAGCCCAGACCCCTGCTGCCGATCGCGGTTGCCTCGATCGTCTTGCCCTGGCCTTCCAGTTCCTTGAACTTCTGCAGCGACGCACGCAGCACGTTGGTGTTCATCCCCCCGCACAGACCTTTATCAGTCGTGACGAGGATGATGCCGGCCGCCTTCGCGCCTTCGTTCGACACCATGAACGGGTGACGATACTCCGGGTTCGCACGGCTCATGTGCGCGGCGATATCGCGGACCTTGTCGGCATACGGGCGAGCAGCGCGCATGCGCTCCTGAGCGCGGCGCATCTTCGATGCGGCCACCATCTCCATCGCTTTCGTGATCTTGCGCGTGTTTTGCACGCTCTTGATCTTGCCGCGAATTTCCTTCATTCCAGCCATTGCTTGCTCCTTTGTCGGCCCGAGTTAGCGCTTTAGCGCTTACTCGGGTCCCATGCAATGCGGCCGAAGTAGCGCGGGAGCATTCGCATGCGGCCCGCGCCGCTTCAAGGTCCGTTTATGCCTTGCGGATCACTCGCGGATCAATAAGCGCCGGACTTCTTGAAGTCTTTGACGGCCGTGTGCAGCAGGCCTTCGTCGTCCTTCGAGAGTTCCTTGGTATCTTCGATACGCTTGACCAGGTCAGCATGGCTCGACTTCAGGTGGTCGCGCAAGCCCTTTTCGAACGGCAGGACTTGAGCAACTTCGAGGTCGTCGAGATAGCCGTTGTTCGCCGCGAACAGCGACACAGCCAGTTCCCACACTTGCAGCGGCTGATACTGCGGCTGCTTCAGCAATTCCGTCACGCGGCGGCCGCGCTCGAGCTGCTTGCGGGTCGCTTCGTCGAGGTCCGATGCGAACTGCGCGAACGCAGCGAGTTCGCGGTACTGCGCCAGGTCGGTACGGATACCGCCCGACAGCTTCTTCACGACCTTCGTTTGAGCCGCGCCACCCACACGCGACACCGACACGCCAGCGTTAATTGCCGGGCGGATACCTGCGTTGAAGAGGTCGGTTTCAAGGAAGATCTGGCCGTCGGTAATCGAGATCACGTTCGTCGGAACGAATGCGGTCACGTCGCCTGCCTGCGTTTCGATGACCGGCAGTGCCGTCAGCGAACCGCTCCTGCCCTTCACTTCACCATTGGTGAACTTCTCGACGTACTCTTCCGAGACGCGAGCAGCACGCTCGAGCAGACGCGAGTGCAGATAGAACACGTCACCCGGGTAAGCTTCACGGCCCGGCGGGCGGCGCAGCAGCAGCGAGATCTGACGGTATGCCCAAGCCTGCTTGGTCAGGTCGTCATAAACGATCAGCGCGTCCTGGCCGCGATCGCGGAAGTATTCGCCCATCGTGCAGCCGGCGTACGGTGCGAGGTACTGCATCGCAGCCGATTCCGAAGCCGAAGCGGACACGACGATCGTGTATTCCAGCGCGCCGGTTTCTTCCAGCTTGCGCACCACGTTCATGATCGACGAAGCCTTCTGGCCGATCGCGACGTAGATACAGAAGAGGTTCTTGCCCTTCTGGTTGATGATCGCGTCGACTGCGACTGCGGTCTTGCCGCACTGACGGTCGCCGATGATCAGCTCACGCTGGCCACGGCCGATCGGCACCATCGCGTCGATCGACTTCAGACCGGTCTGGACCGGTTCCGAAACCGATTTACGCCAGATCACGCCCGGAGCAATCTTTTCGATTGCATCGGTCTTCTTCGCGTTGATCGGGCCTTTGCCGTCGATCGGGTTGCCGAGTGTGTCGACCACGCGGCCGAGCAGTTCCGGACCCACCGGCACTTCCAGAATGCGGCCCGTCGTCTTGACGATGTCGCCTTCCGAAATGTGTTCGTATTCACCCAGAATCACGGCGCCGACCGAGTCGCGCTCGAGGTTCAGCGCGAGACCGAAGGTGTTGCCCGGAAATTCGAGCATTTCGCCCTGCATCACTTCCGACAGGCCGTGGATACGCACGATACCGTCGGTCACGGAGATCACGGTGCCCTGGTTGCGAACGTCTGCGCTCGCGTCAAGGCCCTGGATCCGGCTCTTGATCAGCTCGCTGATCTCAGAGGGATTGAGTTGCATTATTCGCTCCTGATAGTCAATTCTGTTGCGTGCCAGCCGCTAAAACGCGAAGCGCTTCAGGCCGTCAGGGCCGTTTGCATGCTGGCGAGCCGCGCGCGGACCGAGGTATCGAGCACTTCGTCGCCGACCGTCACGCGTACGCCGCCGATCAGCGAGTGATCGACTTCGACCGTCGGCTTCAGCTTGCGCTTGAACTTGCGTTCGAGGCTTGCGACGAGTTCGTTCAACTGCGCACCTTCGAGCGGGAATGCGCTGACGATCAGCACATCTGCTGCCCCCTCGCGGGCGTTCTTCAACTCTTCGAACTGCGAGGCGATTTCCGGCAGCAGCTGCAGGCGATGGTTGTCCACCAGCATCTGCACCAGATTCTTCGCTTGCGCGTCGTCCTTGAGCGGCGACTTGACCGCGGCCAGCAGCAGATCGCTTACCTGGGCACGGCTCACTTTCGGGCTCGAGGCGATCGACAGCACTTCGGGCAGACGCGCAACCTGTGCCAGCTCCTGCACGAGCGTGGACCAGGCGGCGATGTCACCAGCTTCGGCCACGCCAAACAGCGCTTCTGCGTACGGACGGGCGATGGTTGCAAGTTCGGCCATGATCAGAGCTCGGCTTTCAGTTGATTCAGCAGGTCAGCATGAGCCGCCTGGTCGACTTCGCGCTGCAGGATCTGTTCAGCGCCCTTCACAGCGAGTGCAGCAACTTCGCCACGCAGCGCTTCGCGCGCCTTCACGACTTGCTGATCCGCGTCGGCCTTCGCCTGCGCGATGATGCGGGCGGCTTCCGCCTGCGCCTGAGCCTTGATTTCGTCGGCGACCGCGACAGCGCGCTTTTCAGCGTCGGCAATGCGTTGCTGGCCGTCGTTGCGAGCCTGAGCCAGTTCCTGGTCGACGCGCTTGTGAGCGGCTTCGAGTTCCTGCTTGCCCTTTTCCGCGGCGGACAGACCGTCGGCGATCTTCCTCGCGCGCTCGTCGATGGCGTTGATCAGCGGCGGCCACACGAATTTCATCGTGAACCACGCGAGGATCAGGAACACGACCATTTGCGCAAACAGGGTTGCGTTGAGATTCACGGTGTTTCCTTAAACGTTGCTAGTTCGGAAAGTGAAACGGCAAGGCGCTCATCGATTCTGCTCGATCAGCGCCCCAGTACCCGTTCCGCCCTGCGCCTTTACCTGTTATAGCTCAGGCGCAAACCTCCGAGGAACCTCAGCCTGCCAGCTTCGAGAGCAGCGGGTTCGCGAACGCAAACAGCATTGCCACACCAACGCCAATCAGGAACGCCGCATCGATCAGACCAGCCAGCAGGAACATCTTGGTTTGCAGCGGGTTCATCAGTTCCGGTTGACGGGCGCATGCTTCGATGTACTTGCCACCCATCAGACCGATACCGATACAGGCGCCGATAGCACCCAGGCCGATGATGATGCCGATACCGATGGCGGTCAGACCCTGGATGTTGGCGATGAAAGCTTGCATGATCACTCCTTTGTGAAAAGTCTTTTAGAACTGGTTGGAACTGGGATTTGAAAAACTACGATTCTTTGCCGACAACGCAGGTTAATGCGTGTCGTGTGCCTGGCCGATGTACACCAGCGTCAGCATCATGAAAATGAACGCCTGCAGCAGAACGATCAGGATGTGGAAGATTGACCACACTGTGCCGGCGACCACGTGGCCGATGAAGCCAAGCACCGTCGTGTCCGCGCCGAAGCTCCAGAGGCTGCCGAGCAGGGCAATCAGCAGGAACAACAGTTCGCCCGCGTACATGTTGCCGAACAACCGCATGCCGAGCGAGACCGTCTTCGCGACGAACTCGATGATGTTCAGTGCCAGGTTCGGGATCCACAGCAGCGGATGCGCGCCGAACGGAGCGGACAGCAGTTCATGCACGAAGCCGCCAGCGCCCTTGATCTTGAAGTTGTAGTAAATCATCAGCACGAACACGCCGAGCGCGATACCGATCGTGCCGTTCAGGTCGGCGGTCGGCACGATGCGGTGGTGCGGGATGGCTTCGGACAGACCCAGCCAGCCGATCACACGGCCCGGCAGGTCGACGGGAATGAAGTCGAGTGAGTTCATTAGCGCGACCCAGACGAACACGGTCAGCGCGAGCGGCGCGATGAAGGTGCGCGAGCCGTGGATCATGGCCTTCGATTGATCCTCGACCATTTCGACAAGCATTTCGATCGCGCATTGGAAGCGACCCGGCACGCCGGCCGTTGCCTTGCGGGCTGCCAGATGCAGCACGAAGATCGTGACGAGGCCGCACACGATCGACCAGAAAAGGGTGTCGAGATTCCACACATGGATGTCGAAAATCGACGTCTGGTGTGCGGTGGAAAAGTTCTGCAAGTGGTGCGCGATGTACTCGGACGGATCCATTGCGCGCGTGCCTTCGCTAGCTGCCATATCGTTAAAGCCACCCAAATTGTCGAAAATCGTTCGAGGCCGCTCCCGCCGGAACACTGTGTGCGGGAACACGCCGGGTGCGGGCCCTGTCTCACCCGCACACCTGTGCCGGCGCTGCGCGCCGGCCTTAAATTCTTTTTGCTGCTGTTTTTTGTGCTGCTACCTTAGCGCCACGCCAAGGCGATCCAGTAAGTCTTCAGGGCGATGAGGTAGGTCACGAGCAGCGGAATCCAGCGTACGTCGTGATACCAGAAGGCGATTGCGACAAACATCGCAATGGTTGTCCCCATCTTGAGTGCTTCGCCGATCATCCAGCTCATCACGGTCTCGGCGCCGCCCTGCTTTTTCAGTCGTGCCGCGAACAACGCGCCCGGCACCCAGCAGATCGCCCCCCCGAGGAACGCGGACAGCGCAGCAGCGCCAGGCGGCTTGTAGAACAGCCACCACAACAGCGTTGCGACCAGGGACAAAACCATTTGCGCTGCGACGACCCTGAACGGCGTTACGCGCGATGGACGACCCACGCCGGGACCAAACAGCTTTTCCGCCTCGGCCCGCGTGAGCGGAACGATATTGTTATCTTCCTGCGCGTCATCCCACGCTTCGGCCGGATCGAACTGCCGACTGGAGGACATCTCGGGTGCGGAGCGTTCAGCGCGGTGTCTGTCGTCACCATTCTCCGGCGACAGATTCGACGTTTTGACCGCCATCGCAATGTTCCGAAAGTCTCGTTCAGCCCGCGAGTTTACGCAGCGCTTACGGGGTTGCCGTGCAATTAAATCCGGGCGATTGTAAGCGATAGTTGCAGGCAATTCAAGACTTTAGGCCAGCCTATAAGCGCGTGAAACTTCCCTTCACGATGCGGTAAAACGTACGCTAACGACGCGAAACACGTCAAATGTAAGGCGGGCGGGGGGCGGCAAAACCCGTGCGGGTGGTCGCGTGGATCGAAGCTCGTTGGCAGTGCGCTCCGACGCAGCGGCAGACGTCTCGAAAATGCAACAAATGCCTCCTTTTTAAGGGCTGAACGGGATAGCTCTTCTAATGAGCTGAATCAGCCTCACCGCAAATTTCGATGATGATCGGGTCGCTTTTGATGGCGGCTCGTCAGGATGATTATCGAGTGAATGCGGAGCGTCTGAAGCTAGGATTCCTGATTATTCGTGCATCGGTTGTTTTGGAATCCACAATAGTCGCTCGCACCGAGGTAGACCAACTCGCGGCAGTGCTCATGCACAGGCCGCCAGCCGTTCACCACTCTTGCCTGCTGAGCGCCAATCTGTGCTCAGACGTTCGCGTTCCCGCGCAAACGAACCAGAATGCCTTCCAGCGCGTCGAGATCGCCGAAGTCCACCAGCACCTGGCCGCGACCGCGTCGGCCGAGCTTGATTTTCACCGTAGCGGACAGCAGGTCCGACAGTTCCTCTTCCAGGCGTCGCGTGTCACGGCCGCCGTCCGGATTCGCGCGGGCCTTGGCCGCCGGCGTCACCTTCGTGGTCATCGCAACCAGCTTTTCCGTCTCGCGCACAGACAGGCGCTTGTTGACGACCTGGTTGGCCAGCGTGATCTGCGTCGCGGCATCGACGGCGAGCAGCGCGCGAGCGTGGCCCATGTCGAGATCACCGGCGAGCAACATCGTCTGTACCGGTGTCGCAAGGTTCAGCAGACGCAGCAGGTTCGACACCGCGCTGCGCGAGCGGCCCACCGACTCTGCCGCCTGCTCATGCGTGAAATTGAATTCGTCGAGCAGGCGCTGGATACCCTGGGCCTCTTCGAGGGGATTCAGATCCTCGCGCTGGATGTTTTCGATCAGCGCCATCGCCGCGGCGGCCTGGTCGGGCACGTCCTTCACAAGCACCGGCACCTCGTCGAGGCCCGCAAGCCGCGCCGCGCGAAAACGCCGCTCCCCCGCGATAATCTCATAGCGGTCCGCCGCGATCGGACGCACGAGAATCGGCTGCATCAGCCCTTGCGCGCGGATGCTCGCCGCAAGCTCCTGCAGCGCGCCTTCGTCCATGCGCGTGCGCGGCTGGTATTTGCCCGCCTGCATCTTGCCGAGCGGCAATACATTCGGCGCGCCGTCGATCACCGCTGCCTCGGTGATATCGGCGGTGCCGCCGAGCAATGCCTCCAGACCGCGGCCCAGTCCCTTCTTTCTTGCTACTGCGTTCATCGTGCTTCCTCGATCCGCTTAGGATGCCTGGGGCGCGTCATTCAGCGCGCGCACCCGCTCAATCATTTCGACGCCGAACTGCACGTACGCCTGCGCGCCTCGCGACGCCCTGTCGAACACCACACCGGGCAGCCCGTAGCTGGGCGCCTCGGCCAATCGCACGTTGCGTGGAATCACCGCGTCGAAGACCTTGTCGCCGAAGTGCTCTTTCAATTGATCCGAGACTTGCTGTTGCAACGTAATGCGCGGATCGAACATGACGCGCAGCAGACCGATCACCTTGAGGTCGCGATTCAGATTCGCATGGACCTGCTTGATCGTGTTGACGAGGTCGGACAGCCCTTCGAGCGCGAAGTATTCGCACTGCATCGGAATGACGACGCCGTGCGCGGCGCATAGTCCGTTGAGCGTCAGCAGTGACAAAGCCGGCGGGCAATCGATCAGCACGAAATCGTACTCGCCCTCGACCCCGGCGAGCGCCGCCTTCAGTTGACGCTCGCGATTCTGCATGCTGACGAGTTCGACCTCGGCGCCCGCGAGCTCACGGTTCGCGGGAAGCACGTCGTATCCGACCGCCTCGGGCCGTACGCGCGCATCGGCCACCGACACGTTGTCCACGAGCACCTCGTAGACCGTGTTCGTACATTCGGCCTTGTCGATACCGCTGCCCATCGTGGCGTTCCCTTGCGGGTCCAGATCGATGAGAAGGACTCGCTGTCCCTGCGCTGCCAGGCTCGCGGCCAGATTGACTGTGGTGGTCGTCTTGCCGACGCCGCCCTTCTGGTTCGCAACGCAGAAGATTTTTGCCATCGTTGGTGTGTCCCTTTTGCTGCTTGGATGAAGTGAAAATCGTTGAGGGTGTTGACAGGCCGCGGCGGCCGTCAGCTTTCGGGGTCCACTCGCACCTCGATCAGATGCCGCTCGGCGTCGAGCGACGGCACGTTCAGCCGGATGATCTGTTCCACGTGAGCGCCCGCCGGCAGACGCGCGATTTCGGCATCCGGCCGCATACCCTTCATCGCCCAAATTGCGCCCTGCTCCGCAACCAGATGACGGGCCAGTGTAACGAAATCCGAGAGTTCTGCGAATGCGCGCGAGACAATTACGTCGAACTTTGCCGGTACTTCGGCGCCAGGCCGCAGCGTCTCCACCCGACCGGTCACAACCGACAGGTTCGCGAGGCCCAGTTCCGCCTTCGCCTGCGACTGAAAGGCAGTCTTCTTATGGACAATGTCGTTCGTCGTGATGGTCCAATCGGGCAGCACGATCGCGAGCACGATGCCCGGCAGCCCCCCGCCCGAACCGACGTCGAGCACCGACGACGGCCCGCGCGGCGCCAGGTGCGGCACGATCGATAGCGAATCGAGAATGTGCTGGATTAGCATCTGCCGCGGATCGCGGATCGCTGTCAGGTTGTAGACGTTGTTCCACTTCGCGAGCAGCGTGACGTAATCGAGCAGCTTGCGCTGCTGCGCGTCGCCGAGTTCGAGACCAAGTTCACGGACACCGTCCGCCAGCAATGACGCCAAGGCCTGCTGGTCGACTCCCCTCTGCGCTGCCGTCATTGAATCACCGGCGTGCCGTCGGCGCCGGGCTCGGCGGACTTCGACGGACGACGCCCGAGGCCGCGCTTGAGATGGACCATTAGCAGCGAGATCGCGGCAGGCGTGATGCCCGAAATACGCGACGCCTGTCCGATCGTTTCCGGCCGGAACTGCATCAACTTCTGGCGAGCTTCGAACGACAGCCCACGTACCTCGGTGTAGTCCAGCCCTTCAGGCAGACGCGTGTTCTCTTGCGCCTCGTTGCGTTCGATCTCACCGGCCTGCCGGTCGATGTAGCCCTGATATTTGACGCCGATTTCGATCTGTTCCTTGATTTGCGCGAGCAGCACGGGGTCTTCCGCAAGTGCTTCGGGCGCGCCGCAAGTGCCGTCACGCAGCCCGCAGACGCCGTCGTAGCTGACGCCCGGACGACGCAGCAGGTCCGCGAGACTGTATTCGTGGTCGATTGGCTTGCCAAGCAAGACGGTCGCCTCTTCTGCCGGTAAGGTCTTAGGATTGACCCAGGTTGAACGCAAGCGCTGTGTTTCACGTGAAACAGCGTCACGCTTGCGACTGAAGGCGTCCCAGCGGGCGTCATCGACCACGCCGAGTTCGCGCCCGATCTCCGTCAGCCGCATATCGGCGTTGTCTTCGCGCAAGCTCAGACGGTACTCCGCGCGGCTCGTGAACATCCGGTATGGCTCGGACACCCCGCGCGTGACTAGATCGTCCACGAGCACGCCGAGATAAGCCTGGTCGCGACGCGGACACCATGCTTCCTTGCCTTGCACGAACAGAGCGGCGTTGATGCCGGCCAGAGTGCCCTGTGCAGCTGCCTCTTCGTAGCCGGTCGTCCCGTTGATCTGTCCGGCGAAGAACAGGCCACTGATCACCTTCGTTTCCAGGGATGCCTTTAGGCCACGCGGATCGAAATAGTCGTACTCGATCGCATAGCCCGGGCGCAGGATATGCGCATGCTCGAGCCCGCGCATGGAACGCACCAGCTCGAGCTGCACGTCGAAGGGCAGGCTCGTCGAGATCCCGTTCGGATAGAACTCGTTGGTCGTCAGACCTTCCGGCTCGAGGTAGATCTGATGCGATTCCTTCGACGCAAACCGGTGAATCTTGTCCTCGATCGACGGGCAATAGCGTGGCCCCACCCCCTCGATCACGCCCGTGTACATTGGCGAACGATCGAGACCGCCGCGAATGATGTCATGTGTCCGTTGATTCGTATGCGTGACCCAGCACGGCACCTGGCGCGGGTGCTGCTCGACACGCCCGAGGAACGAGAACACGGGCACCGGGTCCAGATCGCCGGGCTGCTCTTCGAGCTGCGAATAGTCGATCGTGCGACCGTCGATTCGCGGTGGCGTACCGGTCTTGAGCCGGCCCTGCGGTAGCTTCAGCTCTTTCAACCGCGCCGACAGCGAAACCGCAGCCGGGTCGCCCGCGCGTCCGCCGGTGTAGTGGTTCAACCCCACGTGAATCTTGCCGTCGAGGAACGTGCCCGCGGTTAGCACCACCGCGCGCGACCGGAAACGAATACCCACTTGTGTGATGGCGCCGACCACGCGGTCGCCCTCGACCATCAGATCATCGACGGCCTGCTGAAATAGCCAGAGGTTCGGCTGATTTTCTAGACGATGGCGGATCGCCGCCTTGTACAGCACGCGGTCGGCCTGAGCGCGCGTCGCGCGGACCGCCGGTCCCTTCGACGAATTCAGGATCCGGAACTGGATGCCGCTTTCGTCGGTAGCGGCCGCCATGGCGCCACCCAGCGCGTCGACCTCCTTGACCAGATGGCCTTTGCCAATGCCGCCAATCGACGGATTGCAGCTCATCTGACCGAGGGTCTCGATGTTATGGGTCAAAAGCAGCGTTTTGTTGCCCATGCGCGCCGACGCCAAAGCAGCTTCGGTGCCGGCATGACCGCCACCGACGACGATTACGTCAAATTCTGTGGGAAAAAGCATCGCGGGATCTCACGCCAGATCGTCGCGTGAGCCTTCAAAAGAAATGTATGGGCGAATTATAACGGCTTCAGTTGCGGCCCGAATTTCGTCCGAATGATGAAACAATAAAAAAGCGGTGTGTTTCACGTGAAACACACCGCGTCCAGGGACAGCGATCTGCGAAATAAGTGCAGGCTTATGCGACCTTTTTGGCAAGACCGAGATAGGTTTCGATCACCCGGGGATTTTGCGCGAGGTCGGTTGCCGGTCCTTCCAGCGCCAACTCGCCGGTTTCCAGCACGTAGCCGTAGTCCGAGATCTGCAATGCAGCGCGCGCATTCTGCTCGATCAGCAGCGTCGCGACGCCCGTCTGCCGCAAAGCGCTGATGATGTGAAAGATTTCCTTCACGATCAGCGGCGCGAGACCAAGGCTCGGCTCGTCCAGCATTAGCAGATCGGGCTTGCCCATCAGGGCGCGGCCGACCGCGAGCATCTGCCGCTCGCCGCCGGAAAGCGTGCCGGCCGCCTGCTTGCGTCGCTCCTTCAGCCGCGGAAACAGTTCGAACACCGGTTCCAGCTGATCGAGAAAGTTACGCTCCCCTGCTCGCTTGCGCCGGTAGGCGCCAAGCAGCAGATTGTCCTCGACGGTCATCGAAGCGAAAAGCTCACGCTTTTCCGGCACCAGGCACATTCCAAGCGCAACGCGTTTTTCGACCGGCATCGCGCTGACGTCGTCGCCCTGATAGGAAACCGCGCCTTTCGCATGACCGGACGTCGGCAACGCGCCCATGATCGCATTCAGCAGCGTCGACTTTCCCGCGCCGTTCGGGCCGATCACGGAGACGATCTGCCCCGCCCGCACCTTGATCGCCGCATTGTGCAGCGCTTCAACCTTGCCGTAGCGGACGGACAAATGGCTCACTTCGAGAATCGGTCCCGCTGCCGCCACGCCGGTCGTTGTCATGTCGTCCATCATTCCACCCCACCCAGATACGCTTCGAGCACCGCCGGATCCTGCTGGACTTCCTGCGGCAGGCCCTCAGCGATCCGCGTGCCGAACTCCATCACCACGAGCCGGTCCGTCAAATTCATCACGAAATCCATGTCGTGCTCGACGAGCAGCACGCTCATCCCTTCTGTCTTCAGTCTGCGCAGCAGTTCGGCGAGCTGAAGCTTTTCCTGATACCGCAGACCAGCGGCCGGTTCATCGAGCAATAGCAGAGTCGGGTCGCAGCACAGGGCGCGCGCAATTTCGAGAATCCGCTGTTGACCAAGCGCCAGGCTGCCCGCTTCGTCATACATGTGCTGTTCGAGGCCGACGCGGCGAATCTGCCGAGCGGCTTCGGCCATCAACCGCTGCTCTTCGGAGCTGTTCAGCCGCACGACACTGCGCCACACGCCCGCATGGCCACGTAGATGCGCACCGATCGCGACGTTCTCGAGCACGGTCATACCCGGCAGCAGCTTCACGTGCTGGAACGTCCGGCCGATGCCGCGCTTGACGATTTCACGCGAACTCAGCGCATCGATGCGCTCGCCGCGGAACGTGATCTCGCCGCTTGTCGCCTGCAGCACACCGGTCACGAGATTGAAGGTCGTCGACTTGCCTGCGCCGTTCGGTCCGATCAGCCCGATGATCTGCCCTGCTTTGACCTCGAAGCTGACGTCGTTCACCGCGACGAGACCGCCGAACTGCTTGCGCGCCTTGTTCACCGTCAGCAGGTCTTCGCCGGTCTGTGGCTTGTTGCGCTGCGGCAGAGGATCCGCGTGATCGGCGAGATGCGCCCGCGGGCCACGCGGGAAAAAGCGCGCGACGAACGGCCAGACGCCCTGCCGCGCGTACTGCAGAAGCAGCACCATGATGATGCCGAACACGATCACTTCGAAGTTGCCGTTCTCGCCGAGCAGTTTTGGCAGCAGCGTCTGCAAATAATCTTGCAGCACGGTCAGGATCGCCGCGCCGAGCACCGCGCCCCAGACGTGCGAGACGCCGCCCACCACCGCCATGAACAGGAACTCGATGCCGTGATTCAGTCCAAACGGCGTCGGATTCACGGCGCGCTGCAAGTGCGCGTACAGAAAACCCGAGACCGACGCAAGCACTGCCGCATAGACGAAAATCACGACGCGCATCCAGCCGGTGTTGACGCCCATTGCCTCGGCCATCAGACCACCGCCGCGCAACGCGCGGATTGCGCGACCCGGCCGGCTATTAAGCAGATTCTGAACAGAGACGACCGCACCGAGCACGACCACCCAGATCAGGTAATAGATATGGCGGCCGGACTCGAGATTGATCCCAAAAACATTCAACACCGGGATGCCGTTGATGCCGTCGTACTTGCCGAGCATGTCGAGATTGCCGAACAGGTAGAACAGCGCGAGCCCCCACGCAATCGTGCCGAGCGGCAGAAAGTGGCCGGATAGGCGCATCGTCACGAGACCGAGCATCAGCGCAACCAGCGCAGTGACGATCACGCCCGCGATCAGTGCGAGCCACGGCGACACGCCGAAGTTCGTCGTCAGATATGCGGTTGCATACGCGCCGATGCCAACGAACGCGGCCTGCCCGAAGCTCGTCATCCCGCCGATGCCGGTCAACAGCACGAGGCCGATCGCGACGATCGAATAGAGACCGATGTAGTTCAGCAGCGTGACCCAGTACTCGGGTACATGGATCGGATGCGGCAGAACCGGCAAAGCGAACAGCACCACGAGGAACAACCAGAAGAACTTCTTTTGCATGATTCGTTTCATCGTGTCACTCCTCTTCCTCTTCGGCGTGCGGGCTCGCAAGACTGCGCCACAACAGCACCGGGATGATTAACGTGAACACGATCACTTCCTTATAAGCACTAGCCCAGAACGACGAATACGACTCCAGCAGACCAACGAGAATCGAGCCGGCCGCCGCCAGCGGATAGCTGACCAGACCGCCGATGATCGCGCCCACGAAGCCCTTCAAACCGATCAGGAAGCCCGAGTCGTAGTAGATCGTCGTGAGCGGCGCGACGAGGATGCCGCACAGTGCGCCGAGCCCCGCCGCAAGCGTGAACGCGAGACGTCCCGCCTGCGTCGTGCCGATGCCGACGAGCCGCGCGCCGAGCCGGTTCACCGACGTCGCGCGCAACGCCTTGCCCGAAATCGAGCGATCGAAGTACAGATACAGCGCGCCGATCAGCACGGCCGCGGTGCCGATCACCCACAGGCTCTGTCCGGAGATCGACAACGTGCCGATGTTGAACGTCGCATCGGAAAACGTGTTGGTGCGCGAGCCTTCGGCGCCGAACATCACGAGGCCGAGACCGACCATCGCGAAATGCACGGCCACCGCGACGATCAACAGCAGCAGCGTGGTCGCCTCCGCGATCGGTTCGTAGGCAAGGCGATACACGAACGGACCCATCGGAATCACGATCAGCAGCGTCAGCGCGATCTGCACGATCATCGGCAGCGGCTGCAGGAAGATGCCGCGCGTGAGCGCGTAGACCGCGATCGGAAACAGCAGGTACTTCCCCGCCAGCACGGGCAGCGTGCGCGCCGCATGACGACGCCGCTCAGCGTGCCGCAACACGGTCGCCGTCTCGACGACGAAGCATGCCGCGCCCATCGCCATCAACAGCCAGCAGGTGGCCGGAAACTTCTGCGTTTGCAGTGCGGCGAGCGTCAACGCACCGTACGAAACGAACTCCCCTTGCGGGATGAAGATCACCCGCGTGACGGAGAACACCAGCACCAGCGCAAGCGCCAGCAGCGCGTAGATCGCGCCGGTCGTGATGCCGTCCTGCGCGAGGATCGCCGCAATTGATAGATCCATACTTCCTCGTCCTGAAGCGTCGAAATCGAAAAACCGGGAAACAGTCGCGACGGCGCGGTGCGAAGCCGGCCATCGATCTGCATGTCTGAAAAGACAACCGCCGCGCCGGGACGCGGCGCGGCGGTCGATGCCATTGTCGTCGAACACAATGGCAATGCGGCGTCATGCACCGCATGATTGCGCGAGAGGCGCGTACCGCTACTTGTTTTTGTAAATAGTCTTAGTTGTTCTGCAACTTCCACTTGCCGTCGACGATCTGCACGATCACGCGTGCGCGCTGGTCGAGGCCGTTGTGGTCGTTCGCGGTGGTGTTCATGATGCCGTGCGACACTGGCAGCTCCTTGATGTTTTCGAGCGCGTTGCGCAGCGCCACGCGGAACTCCGGCGTGCCCGGCTGGGCGGTCTTCAGCGCGACCGGAATCGCAGCCTGCAACATCTGGCCGGCATCCCATGCGTGGCCGCCGAAGGTCGCGACCGAACCCGCGCCATAAGCCTTCTCATAGGCGTTCTTATAGGCTTCCGCCGACTTCTTCACCGGGTTCGAATCCGGCAATTGATCGACGACGAGAATCGGACCGGCCGGCAGCAGTTCGCCTTCGCAATCCTTGCCGCACACACGCAGGAAGTCGTTGTTCGCGACCCCGTGAGTCTGATAGATCTTGCCCTTGTAGCCACGCTCCTTCAGCGTCCTGGCCGGCAGCGCCGACGGCGTGCCCGAGCCCGCGATCAGCACCGCGTCGGGATTCGCGCCCATCGTCTTCAGCACCTGGCCCGTCACCGATGCATCGGTGCGGTTAAAGCGCTCGTTCGACACGATCTTCAGGTTGTGCGCTTTCGCGGCGGCGTCGAACGTCGTGTTCCAACTGTCGCCGTATGCGTCCGAGAATCCGATGAAGCCGACCGTCTTCACGCCGTGATGCTGCATGTAATCGGCGATCGCTTCGGCCATCAGGCTGTCGTTCTGAGGCGGTTTGAATGCCCATGCGCGCTTCGCATCCATCGGCTGAATGATCGCGGCCGATGCCGCGAGCGAGATCACCGGCGTCTTGCCCTCAGCGGCCGGATCGAGCATCGCGAGCGAATTCGGCGTGACGGTCGAGCCGATGATCGCGTCGACGTGGTCTTCGTCGATCAGCTTGCGCGTGTTCTGCACGGCCTTGCTGGTGTCCGACCCGTCGTCCAGGATGATGTACTGCACGCTCTTGCCGCCGATCTCCTTCGGCAGCAACGCAATCGTGTTCTTTTCAGGAATCCCGAGCGACGCGGCGGGCCCCGTCGTCGACAACGTGACGCCGATCTTCACCTGCGCGAATGCAGCCCCCGCCCCGCACATCAGCGCCATCGCGATGCCGGTGCGTACCCAATGCCTTGTCTTTTTCATTGCGAGTCTCCAAACGCTTTGAAAAGCGCCTATCTGTAAACCGGCTTGCTGGGCCGGGTGTTTGAATCTAGTGAGCGGGTTCAGGTGTGCCAAGCATGGTTTTCCCTGCTCGGCGCGCATAGCTTCCCCCGCTGCGTCGGGTACCGCTCCTCTCGCGTCGCGCGAGTGCGCATTCGCGTCATACGCCGCGTTTCTGTGCCGCGGCTTTATTCCAACCAGGCATTTCATAAACCACTAATATGTTAGTAGTTTGCGTTCTGCATTATCGACGGTCAAGAGAGCGTGCGCCAAATGCGGGTTTGTCCTGAAGCAGCGAAACCACATTCTTGCGCGATGCGGACACCTGGCCCGGGTAATAAAAAAGACGCGTCAACTGCACGCGTCTTTTTCGATGAGGTCCCATGGCGCAGAGCCTTCGCTCAGTCGCCGGCGAGCTTCCACTTGCCGTCGACGATCTGCACCATCACGCGCGCCCGCTGATCGAGGCCGGCATGGTCGTTCGCGCTCATGTTGAAGATGCCGTGCGACGCGGGCAGATCTTTCGTGCCTTCGAGCGCGGCACGCAGCGCCTCGCGGAATGCCGGCGTGCCTGGCTGCCCCTTCTTCAACGCGAGCGGGATCGCATGCTGCAGCAGCAGACCCGCGTCCCATCCGTGACCGCCGAACGTCGACACCGACCCCGCGCCATACGCCGTTTCATACGCATGCTTGTACGCGAGCGCGCTTTTCTTCACCGGATTCCCCTCGGGAAGTTGCTCGGCGACCAGCAGTGGGCCAGCGGGCAGCCACGTGCCTTCGCAATCCTTGCCGCACACGCGCAGGAAGTCGTTGTTCGCGACCCCGTGCGTTTGATAGTACTTGCCCTTGTAGCCGCGCTCCTTCAGCGTTTTCTGCGGCAGCGCGGCCGGCGTGCCCGCACCGGCGATCAGCACCGCGTCCGGGTTCTGCGACATCATCTTCAGCACCTGGCCCGTGACCGATGCATCGTTGCGCGCGAAGCGCTCATTCGCGACGATCTTGATCTTCGCGAAGTCAGCGGCTTTGCTGAATTCCTTGAACCAGCTCTCGCCGTACGCGTCGGAAAAGCCGATGAACGCGACCGTTTTCACGCCGTGATTGGCCATGTGCTGCGCGATCGCCGTGGCCATCAGAATGTCGTTTTGCGGCGTTTTGAAGACCCATCCACGCTTCGCGTCCATCGGCTCGACGATGCCCGCGGCCGCGGCCAGAGAGATCATCGGCGTCGAGGTTTCGGCAGCGATGTCGATCATGGCGAGCGAGTTCGGCACGACTGTCGAGCCGATCAGTGCATCGACGTGGTCTTCGCTAGTGAGCTTGCGGGCGTTCTTGACCGCCTGGGTGGAATCGGTTGCGTCGTCGAGGACGATGTAGTCGATCTTCTGGCCCGCCACTTCTTTCGGCAGCAGCGCGATCGTGTTCTTTTCGGGAATGCCGAGCGATGCGGCCGGTCCTGTTGCCGACACGGTGACGCCGATTTTCACGTCCGCGAATGCATGGCCGCTCCAAGCAGCCGAGACCCCTGTGGCGACCAATGCCGCGCTGATCCAACGCAATGCCGACTTCATCCTGCTCCTCTATTAACCCCGTTATTCAATTGCAATTAAATTCGCGGATTTAATTGCCAACCCAGTGGTCGGTGAACAGCGAGTGTAGCGGACGCAAGCGCCGTGCTGCAAGCGTTTCGCAGGCTTGTGATGTTTACCTGCAGCGGCTGGCGGAGAGTAAAAAATGGCGCGTAAAATAGCCGGGCGATCGCGTCAAAAATTCGATAAACACAAATAAAAAAGCGCTGTTGGATATCAATCCAACAGCGCTTTCTTCTGGGCACTGAGTGCCTCACTTGTCTCCTCGTTCTCCACCTGCAAATTCGTGGTGCATCAGAACTGCATGAAGATTAAACGACCACCCCAACAGTCACAACTAGCAATTACCCTAGTGGTGCACTGCGGCACCGGATTGGGGCGCGGAGGGCGCATTTCGTCACACGGTTTGCCACAGGTTCGCCCGAGTCCCTGATCCAGCGGACCTTCAGCACGAGCCGCAATTAGATCGGACGTCGAAGCAATTTCGTATCGCACTGCATCAAGCGAGCGACCACGCGGGCGGGATCAAACCGCCACTCTCAAGCCCGCAACGGTCGCACTCGCGCGACGATCTCACCGACGATGCCGCGCCGGAACGCCAGCACACACGCGATGAAAATCAGCCCCGTGACGATCGTCACCGATTCGCCGAGCGAGCGGAACCAGTCGATGCCGGTCATCGACGCGAGTGCCGCGCCGATATCGCCGAGCCTGTCTTCGAGCGACACGATCAATGCGGCGCCGAGCAACGGCCCGAACAGCGTGCCCATGCCGCCCACCAGCGTCATCAGGATCACGAGGCCGGACATCGTCCAATAGGCATCGCTCAGCGTTTCGAAGCCCTGCACCAGCACCTTCAGCGAACCCGCGAGACCCGCAATGCCGGCCGACAGGATGAATGCGAGCAGCTTGAAACGGTCGGTGTCGTAGCCGAGCGACACCGCGCGCGGCTCGTTTTCCTTGATCGCGACGAGCACCTGCCCGAACGGCGAATGCACGATCCGCACGATCAGCAGGAAAGCCGCGACGATCACCGCGAGCACGACGAAATATAGCGCGACGTCCGAAGAGAGATCGAGCACGCCGAACAGCTCGCCCCGCGGCACGCCTTGCAGACCGTCTTCCCCGTGCGTGAACGGCGCCTGCAGGAACACGAAGTAGATCATCTGCGCGAGCGCGAGCGTCACCATCGCGAAGTAGATACCCTGACGGCGAATCGCGAAGAAGCCGACGACGAGCCCAAGCAGCGTCGCCGCCGCGGTGCCGCTCAGCACGCCGAGCTCCGGCGAAAAGCCGAGCGTCTGCATCGCATAGCCGGTCACGTAACCGGCCGACGCGAGAAACATCGCATGACCAAAGGACAGCAAGCCCGTATAGCCGATCAGCAGATTGAAGGCGGCCGCGAACAGCGCGAAGCACAGCACCTTCATCACGAAGAGCGGATAGATGCCGAGCACCGGCACCGCGAGCAGCACGATCAGCAGCAGACCGTAGAGCACCTTTCTCTGCATCATTTTTCCCTGCCGAAAAGACCCGCCGGACGCACGAGCAACACGAGCGCCATGATCACGAAGACGACGGTCGCCGACGCCTCGGGGTAGAACACACGCGTGAGTCCTTCGACTACGCCGAGCATCAGGCCGGTCAGGATCGAGCCCATGATCGAGCCCATGCCGCCGATCACGACCACCGCGAACACGGTGATGATCATCGACTGGCCCATCAGGGGCGAGACCTGAATCACCGGCGCGGCAAGCACGCCGGCAAACGCCGCGAGCGCGACGCCGAAGCCGTAGGTCAGCGTGATCATCAGCGGCACGTTGACGCCGAACGCCTCGACGAGCTTCGGGTTTTCGGTGCCCGCGCGCAGATACGCGCCAAGCCGCGTCTTCTCGATCACGAACCATGTCGCAAAGCACACGACCAGCGACGCGACCACCACCCATGCGCGATAGTTCGGCAGATACATGAAGCCGAGATTGGTCGCGCCCGACAGCGCCGACGGCACATCGTACGGCTGGCCCGACGAGCCGTAGATCGAATGGAACACGCCCTCGATGACGAGTGTGAGGCCAAACGTCAGCAACAGGCCATACAGATGATCGAGCTTGTAAAGCCAGCGCAGCATCGAGCGCTCGATCGCGACGCCGACCAGCCCGACGATCAGCGGCGCGAGCACGAGCATCACCCAGTACGGCAGATTGAAATACGACAGCCCCATCCACGCGAGCATCGCCCCGAGCATGAACAACGCGCCATGCGCGAAGTTGATCACGTTGAGCAGGCCGAAAATAACCGCCAGCCCGAGGCTCAGAATCGCGTAGAACGAGCCGTTCACGAGCCCGAGCAGAAGCTGGCTCAACATCGCCGGTAGCGGAACGCCAAAGATGTCCATTGAAGCCCTTAGCCCTTCAAGCCATCGTCAAGGTGAGATCGGTGACGCACGATCCGGCCGGCACGCGACGAGCGGCGACGCTGCCCGTCGCGTGCGGCATCCGAAACGGTCATCCGCCAGCACGTGCCCCTGCAGCGCCGGCGGTTCTCTCAGGTCTGCGCGGTCCTCGACCGCTTACTGCGCCCGCGCTTACTTCCACAGCGCGCAGCGGGTCTGCGCCTTGGTCGTGAAGACCTGATCGCCCGGAATCGTCGCAGTGATCTTGTAGTAATCCCACGGCTCCTTCGATTCGGCCGGCGTCTTCACCTGCATCAGGTACATGTCGTGGATCATGCTGCCGTCCTGACGGATGTAGCCCTTCGCGTAGAAGTCGTCGATCTTCGTCTTGTGCAACTGCGCCATCACCTTGTCCGGATCGGTCGAGCCCACCGCCTGCACCGCCTTCAGATAGGTCATCGTCGCCGAGTAGTCGGCAGCCTGCAGGCTCGACGGCATCTTCTTCATCTTGTCGAAGTAGCGCTGCGACCACTTGCGCGAGTCGGCATCCTTGTTCCAGTACCAGCTGTCGGTCAACACGAGACCTTGCGTCGTTTCGAGACCGAGGCTGTGCACGTCGTCGATGAACATCAGTAGCGCGGCGAGCTTCATCGTCTTGGTGATGCCGAATTCCTTCGCGGCCTTGATCGCGTTGATCGTGTCGCCGCCCGCGTTCGCGAGGCCGAGGATCTGTGCCTTCGACGCCTGCGCCTGCAGCAGGAACGACGAGAAGTCCGACGCCGACAGCGGATGACGCACCTCGCCGAGCACCTGGCCGCCGTTCGCCTTCACGACCTCCGAGGTCGCTTTTTCGAGCGCCTTGCCGAATGCGTAGTCTGCCGTCAGGAAGTACCAGGTCTTGCCGCCCTGCTTCGTCACGGCCGAGCCCGTGCCGTTCGCGAGCGCGGTCGTGTCGTATGCGTAGTGGATCGTGTACGGCGTGCATTGCTCGTTGGTCAACGTATCGGCGCCGGCGCCGACGCTGATATAGACCTTGTGCTTCTCGCCCGCGACGGTGTTAGTCGACAGCGCGGTCGCCGAGTTCGTGCCGCCGATCACCATGTCCACGCCGTCGCGGTCGAACCACTCACGAGCGCGGGATGCCGCGATGTCCGCCTTGTTCTGGTGATCCGCGTACAGCACCGTGATCGGCTTGCCGTTGACCTTGCCGCCGAAGTCGGCGACCGCCATCCGGATCGCTTCAAGACCGCCCTGCCCGTCGATATCCGCGTACAGCCCCGACATGTCCGTGATGAAGCCGATCTTCACGGCATCGTCGGCCGCTTGCGCGCTGCCCAGCGTCAGTGCGGTGCCGGCGGCGACTGCGAAACAGAGTGAGGCAATTCGCGCGAGTGGGTTCTTTTTCATGCATGTCTCCTGGTTCTTCGCTTGTGGTTATCAGAGGCAGTCGGGCGCGCGTGTGTCCGTGTCTATACGCCCAGTAAATCGTGCAGCACCGGCATCTTGCCTTCGAGCTCGCTAGCCCCGAAATGCTCGACGATCATGCCGTGCTCCATCACATAGAAACGATCCGCGAGCGGCGCGGCGAAGCGGAAGTTCTGCTCAACCATCACGATCGTGTAGCCGCGCGCCTTCAGCGTAACGATCATGCGCGCGAGCGTCTGCACGATCACGGGCGCGAGCCCTTCCGAGATTTCGTCGAGCAGCAGCAGATTCGCGCCGGTGCGCAGAATCCGCGCGACCGCGAGCATCTGTTGTTCGCCGCCCGAGAGCCGCGTGCCCTGACTCATGCGCCGCTCGTGCAGATTCGGGAACATCGCGTAGATTTCCTCGAGCGACATCATGCGCGCCTTGTCGCCGACGGGCGGCGGCAGCAGCAGATTTTCCTCGCACGACAGGCTCGAAAAAATGCCGCGCTCTTCCGGGCAATAGCCGATGCCGCAATGCGCGATGCGATGCGTGGGCAAGCCGACCGTTTCGCGTCCGTCGATACGGATCGAGCCGGTACGGCGACCCGTGAGGCCCATGATCGCGCGTAGCGTCGTGGTGCGGCCCGCGCCATTGCGCCCGAGCAGCGTCACGACCTCGCCGCGGCCGACCGACAGATCGACGCCGTGCAGAATGTGGGATTCCCCGTACCAGGCTTGCAGTCCCGCGATTTCCAGCGCGGGTGCGCCGCTGTTCGTTTCGTTCGCTTCGAGGCCTTCGCGCTCGACCGTCGTATTCATGCGTGGGCTCCGGCGAGCGCCGCGTCGGCGCTGCCCATGTAGGCTTGCATCACGAGCGGATTCTTCGACACTTCCGCGTAGCTGCCCTCGGCGAGCACTTCGCCCCGTTGCAGCACGGTGATCGTGTCGGAGATACCGGCGATCACATTCATATTGTGTTCGACCATCAGGATCGTGCGTCCGGCCGACACTTTCTTGATCAGCGCGGTCACGCGATCGACGTCCTCATGACCCATGCCTTGCGTGGGCTCGTCGAGAAGCATCAGTTCCGGCTCCATCGCGAGCGTGGTCGCGATTTCGAGCGCGCGCTTGCGGCCGTACGCGAGCTCGACCGTCAACACATCGGCGAAATCGGTCAGGCCGACCTGGGTCAGCAGATCCATCGCGCGATCGTTCAGACGGCGCAACGTACGCTCGCTCTTCCAGAAGTGAAACGCGGTGCCGAGCGAGCGCTGCAACCCGATGCGCACGTTCTGCAATGCCGTCAGATGCGGAAATACCGCGGAAATCTGGAACGAACGGATGATGCCGCGCCGCGCGATCTGAGCTGGCCGTTCGCCGGTGATATCGACACCGTTGAAAACGATCTGGCCCGCAGTGGGTTCGAGAAATTTGGTGAGCAGATTGAAGCAGGTGGTCTTGCCCGCTCCATTGGGGCCGATCAGCGCATGGATCGAGCCACGGCGCACGCGCAGGTTCACGCCGTTCACGGCGACAAAGCCTTTGAACTCGCGGGTGAGGCCGCGCGTTTCGAGAATCGTATCGCCGAGAATCATGTTCCCTTCCATACGGAGTAAGGCGAAGCACTACGATCTTTCCGCGCGAAGCTCTGCGCGACTTGTTGTTTTTGCGGCACCCCTTGCCGCTCCTTGGCGTGCTGCACCAATCCGTACGGTAATCCATGGCGTGGCACGCAGCATGGCTGCCATTGTCGCGCCAATGATGCAGCGCAATCATTGGGATTTGCACTTAGGGAACGAGGCCCGCGCCGTGCGTATGTGACGCGCGGTTCACACGCTTCACGTACGCGGCGGAAAACCTGACCGATGCGCTCACCGAGTCATGTCACACAGCTGACATCGACGCGGCAACACCGGTATGCGCGGCCATGCTGCCGCTCACGCGCGCGCGACGATCCTCGCGGATCATGTCGCTGGCGCGCTCGGCGATCATCAGCGTCGGCGAATTGGTGTTACCTGACGTGATGTTGGGCATCACCGACGCATCGACGACACGCAAGCCCTCGACTCCGATAACTCGTAGCCGGTTGTCGACGACCGCGGAGGGATCGTCGGTCGTACCCATGCGGCAGGTGCCGACCGGATGGAAGATCGTCGTGCCGACCGCGCTCGCGGCCTGCTGCAATTCTTCTTCACTTTGATACTGGAGGCCCGGCAGGATCTCCCGCGGCTGATAGCGCGCGAGCGCGGGCGCCGCGACGATGCGACGCGTCAGACGTAGCGCGTTCGCGGCGACGTGGCGGTCGTAGTCGGTCGACAGATAGTTCGGCGCGATCGACGGTGGCGCGCAAGCATCGGCCGACGCAATATGAATGCTGCCGCGCGACGTGGGGCGCAGCTGACACACCGAAGCCGTGAACGCATTGAAGCGATGCAGCGGTTCCCCGAAGCGATCAAGCGACAAAGGCTGCACGTGATACTCGAGATCGGGTCGCGACAGCGAGCGATCGTCGGCGTCGGACTTCGCGAACGCGCCGAGTTGCGACGGCGACATCGACATCGGTCCGCTCTGAAACAACGCGTACCGCATGCCGATCATCAGCTTGCCCCACCAGTGCGCGGACATCGTATTCAGCGTGCGCACGCCCTGCACCTGATACGCCATGCGCAGTTGCAGATGGTCCTGCAGATTTTCACCGACACCGCGCAGATCCTGAACGACCTCGATGCCGAGATTCTGCAGACGCGCGCCATTGCCGACACCGGACAATTCGAGCAGTTGCGGCGAGTTGACCGCGCCGGCGGAAAGGATCACTTCGCAACGCGCTTTGGCGAGATAGTCGACCTCGCCGCCACGATATTCGACTCCGGTGCAGCGGCGGCCATCGAACACGACACGCTGCGTGTGGGCACCGGTGATGACAGTGAGGTTCTCCCGCTTCAATGCGGGCCGCAAAAATGCCTTCGACGCATTCCAGCGAATGCCACGCTTCTGGTTGACGTCGAAGTAGCCGACACCGGTGTTATCGCCGCGATTGAAATCGTCGGTGGCGGGGATGCCGGTTTGCTGCGCGGCTTGCGCGAACTCTTCGAGAATCTTCCATTTGAGGCGCTGCTTCTCGACGCGCCACGGTCCGCCCGCGCCGTGCGCTTCGTTGGCACCGCCGTGGTGATCCTCGCTGCGCCTGAAGATCGGCAGCACAGCGTTCCAGGACCACGTCCTGTCATTCGTCACACGCGCCCACTCGTCGTAGTCTTCCCGCTGACCGCGCATGTAGATCATGCCGTTGATCGACGAACTGCCGCCGAGCACGCGCCCGCGCGGATACGACAGCGTGCGGCCGTTCAGACCCGGCTCGGCCTGGGTCTTGTACAGCCAGTCCGTGCGCGGATTGCCGATGCAATACAGGTAGCCGACCGGCACGTGAATCCAGTGATAGTCGTCCTTCCCCCCGGCTTCGAGCAGCAGCACGTGGATGTCGGGATCTTCGGTGAGCCGGTTCGCCAGCACGCAGCCGGCGGTACCCGCGCCGACGATGACGTAGTCGAACTCGCCTTCGAGTCGCCGCGCGGCGCGAGGCGTACTGTCGGTATGACTCATCGTTCAACCTCCTAAGCATTTTTGCGGCGCACGCGTGGCTGCTCGATCGCTTCCCACGCGTGCGCCGCGAAGCGCTTTTATTGCGCTTTTATTGCGCTTTTATTGTTTTCCTGGCGCGCTTGCCGACTCGATGCCGCGCAAAGCCGCCAGCTTATTTGGCGACCGGCATCGTGAATTCGGCGCCCTTCGCGATGCTGTCAGGCCAGCGCTGCATGATGCTCTTGTAGCGCGTGTAAAACCGCACGCCTTCCTCGCCGTACGCATGATGATCGCCGAACAGCGACTTCTTCCAGCCGCCGAACGAATGCCAGGCCATCGGCACCGGAATCGGCACGTTGATGCCGACCATGCCGATCTCGATCTGCCGGGAAAACGCGCGTGCAATGCCGCCGTCGGACGTGAACAGCGACACGCCGTTCGCAAACTGATTCGCGTTGATCAGTTCGACTGCGGAGGCGGAGTCGGGCACGCGCACGACGCATAGCACCGGTCCGAAAATCTCCTCGCGGTAGATCTTCATGTCGGGTAACACGTCGTCGAACAGCGTGCCGCCGAGGAAGAAACCCTTCTCGTGCCCCGCGACCTGATGACCGCGCCCATCGACGACGAGCTTCGCGCCCGCGGCGACGCCAGCGTCGATATAGCCGAGCACCTTGTCGCGATGCGCGCCGGTGACGAGCGGCCCCATCTCGGCCGCCGCTTCCATGCCGTTGAGGATCTTCAGGGTCTTCACGCGCGGCGTCAGACGCTCGATCAGCTCATCGGCGATATGCCCCACCGCGACAGCCACCGAAATCGCCATGCAGCGCTCGCCGGCCGAGCCGTAGGCGGCGCCGATCAGGGCGTCGACGGCCTGGTCGAGATCGGCGTCGGGCATTACGACGAGGTGATTCTTGGCACCGCCCAACGCCTGCACGCGCTTGCCGTGCTTCGTGCCTTCGGTGTAGATGTATTCGGCGATCGGCGTGGAGCCGACGAACGACAGCGCGCTGACTTCCGGATGCACGAGCAGCGCGTCGACCGCGACCTTGTCGCCGTGCACGACGTTGAACACGCCATCCGGCAAGCCCGCTTCCTTCAGCAGTTCGGCGAGCCGGTTCGACGCGGACGGATCGCGTTCGGACGGTTTCAGCACGAAGGTGTTGCCGCACGCGAGCGCGACGGGGAACATCCAGCACGGCACCATCATCGGGAAATTGAACGGCGTGATGCCCGCGACCACGCCGAGCGGCTGCCGCAGATTCCAGTTGTCGATGCCGCCGCCAATCTGATCGGTGAAATCGGTCTTCAGCAGACTCGGGATGCCGCACGCGAATTCGACGATCTCGATGCCGCGCATCACCTCGCCCTTGGCGTCGGAAAACACCTTGCCGTGCTCGCGCGTGATCAGCTCCGCGAGCTCATCGTGATGACGGTCGAGCAGTTCCTTGAACTTGAACAGCACCCGCGCGCGTTTGAGCGGCGCGGTTTCGCTCCAGGCGGGAAACGCGGCTTTGGCGGCAGCGACCGCGGCGTCCACCTCGGCGACGCTCGCGAGCGGCACGCGCGCGCTGATGCTGCCGAGCGCCGGATTGAAGACGTCGCCGAAGCGCCCGCTCGTGCCTTCGACCGTCTTGCCGTTGATGAAATGGCTCAGCGCGCGTGCACTCGCCGCGCTGCGTGCGGCTTCGTCCTGCGCGGTTGCGTCGGAATATGTCTCGCTCATCTCGTTCCTCTTTCCTGTGAAATCTTCCGCTTCGCGCTCGATGCCGCGCGCACAAGCGTGCTGAACACCAAGCGTACGGCCCTTACGAGCGACAAATCCAATGAGTAATGCTCAACTGCGCTATAAGCCGCGCTAATATCAGCATATGGATCTGACTCTCCTTAGGGCCTTCGTCACCGTCGCACGCGAGGGCAACCTTACGCGTGCCGCGGTGCAACTGCATCTGACCCAACCTGCCGTCAGCCTGCAAATCAAGCACTTGCAGGAGACGCTCGGCGTGACGCTGTTCACGCGGACTTCGCACGGGCTCGCGCTGACCCGCGACGGCCAGGCGCTGCTGCCGCATGCCGAACGCGCGCTCGGCGCGGCAGCCGACGTGCAGCGGGCGGCGCAGACGCTGCGCCAGGAAGTACGCGGGCGTCTGCGCATCGGCACCATTCTCGACCCGGAGTTTTTGCGCCTCGGTGGTTTCCTGAAGCAGCTCGTCGAGACCTGGCCGCAGATCGAAACCGCGCTGCGCCACGGCATGTCGGGCTGGGTGCGCGAACAGATTCGCGCGGGCGAGCTCGACGTCGGCTATTACATTGGCCTGCCCGCCGACGACGAGACGCACGACGGCGCCACGTTTCACGCGGTCACGCTCACGCATTTCCAGTATCGCGTGCTCGCGCCGGCGGGCTGGAAAGATCGCGTGAAGGGTGCGCGAGACTGGCGCTCGCTCGCGGCGCTGCCATGGATCTGGACGCCACCGGCGTCCGCGCACAACCGGCTGCTGTCGCGCTGTTTCGGCGAAGCCGGTGTGAAGCCGGTCAAGGTGGCCGAGGTGGACCAGGAGCCGTCGATGCTCGATCTGGTCAAATCGGGCGTCGGTCTCACGCTTGCGCGCGACGCAACCGCGATCGCGGAGGCGCATGCGCACGCGCTGACGATCGTCGATGGCATAACGGTACCGACGCAGCTGAGCTTCATCACGCTCGACGAGCGCAAGGACGAGCCAGCGATCGCGGCGGCGTTGAAGCTGATCGAACAGCAGTGGGCGATTTGAGCGGGGACGGTCTGACGCGTTGCGATATGAGCCTCGCTAATGCCCGCCCTCTCCCACTTGTCCGCCGAGCTGAAACCGCTCCGTCACGAAGTTTTTGCTAGATTAGCGGTTTGCGCTCGCGCAGCGCCCTCGCAGCTTTCCGTTCCGCCTGGCTTCGTCTTTCTCGGCGGCCTCCGCCCGGCAACACCAGCAACTCCGGAGCCGCCGCTCACTTCCCCCATCCACAGGAGCCTGACATGGCACGCAACATCGAAATCAAAGCCCGCGCCCAGCATTTCGACCAACTGCGCGAGCGCGCCGCACAGCTCGCGACGGACGCGCCGCTGATCTTCCGCCAGCAGGACTTTTTCTACGACGTGCCGCGCGGCCGCCTGAAGCTGCGCCAGTTCGACGACGGCACGCCGGCCGAGCTGATCTTCTATCAGCGCGACGACCGCGACGGCCCGAAGGCGTCGTACTACACGCGCAGTCCGGTGACGAATCCCGAAGCGATGCATGCGCTGCTCGCGACCGCGCTGACCACGCGCGGCATCGTCTCGAAAGAGCGGCACGTCTATCTGAGCGGACGCACGCGGATTCATCTGGATCGCGTCGACGGTCTCGGAGATTTCGTCGAACTCGAAGTGGTGCTCGCGCAGGACGACGACGAAGAAGGCGGCCACGCGGAAGCACAAGCGATGTTCAAGAGCCTCGGCGTATCGGAAGCGGATCTGGTGCCGGTCGCGTATGTCGATCTGCTGAATGCCGACGACGAGCCGCAACGGGCGGCATAGAGATCCCGTCACCGCAGGGGCCGCGGCAAGGCATGCGCGGCTCCCTCTTCCTGTCAGTCGGCACTGCCGGCAACGGCTTCGAACCGTCAAACCGCCGCCGCCCCCGGCGCCAGATGCCCGAGCGGCAACGGCCCATTGCGCTTGAACGTGGTCAGCACGATATTCGAGCGCACGCTATCGACACCCGGCACGCGCATCAGCTTCTTCATTACGAAGGTCGACAGGTAATTCAGATCCGGCGCGACGATGCGCAGCAGATAGTCGGCATCGCCGACGACCGCGTGACATTCGAGCACTTCGGGCAGCAAGTCGATCTGCTGCTGAAACTGCTCGATGATCGAATCGCCGTGATGCTTCAGCTTCAGGCTCGTGAAAGCGGTAACGCCGAGCCCAAGCTTTTCGGGCCGCAGCACGACGCGATAGCCATCCACCACGCCGACCTGTTCCAGCCGTTGCAGGCGTCGCCCGATCTGCGACGGCGACAGCGGCACCTGCTCCGCCAACTGCTGATGCGTGGCGCGGCCGAAGCGCTGCAGCACGTCGAGCAGCGCGAGATCGAAGTGGTCGAGTTCAAGCATGGCGAAATCCCGCATTAATTTGTCATTTCACGCACGATTATTGCATATTAACCCGCTTATACGCGAAACTTGCGCCCCTTTCGCGCGTGCTCCGCTCTACACTCGCATACACCAATTTCATGCAATCCGTCTTGCAGCAGCCTCGCCATGCCCACCAGCACCGCCAAACTCAAGGAACAGTTCAACGCCGGTCTCGGGACCCGCGCCGACTTCACGATCGATCAGCCGCTTGAGCGCTACGGCACGGTTGACCATGCGGTCTGGCGACAACTGTACGCGCGCCAAACAGCCTTGCTCGAAGGCCGTGCCTGCGATGAATTCTTCGCGGGCGTCGAGCCCATCAGCCTGCCGGCGAGCGAGTTCGACGAGCGAGGTAACACCATGATTCAGAAACTGACTTCCGACGAGCGAACCCGGCAACTGGCGAAACTGAATCGCTGGCAAAGCGTGGCTGAGCGTGATGCGATTCGCCGCGCGTTCGAGTTCGCCGACTTCAACGAGGCCTTCGGCTTCATGACGCGCGTCGCGATCAAGGCGCAGGAGATGGACCACCATCCCGAGTGGTTCAACGTGTACAACAAGGTCGACATCACGCTGTCCACCCATGAAGCGAACGGCGTGACCGAACGCGACATCGCGCTTGCCGCATTCATCGACGGGATTACTATGTAATACAAATAATTACGGGCCTTTATGGGTGTTTATGCATAACTCGCCGCGTAATCAGGCGACCATGAAAGGACAATGCAGGCAATTCCCTAGGCAAACCTTCAGTTCTACAGGCTATTCTTAAGTTGAACGTAAGCTTCCCAGGCCTGCCTTGCAATCGGGTCGAAACGATCGAGTGATAGCGACTGCTGACGCTGTACAATCAGCAGCGCATACGGCTTGGAGAGCGCGCTTGCCTCCTTGCACAGAACGTGTTCGTCGCCGCTTGAAGGTGAGCGGGTGCGCCAGAAGTTGATCGCGGCTTCCAGTTCGTGAATGCTGATCTCGGACATGACTTCGTGATGGCTGGCACGGTGCTTCGATTCGGCTCGACAGCTGCTTCGTGGCGCGTCTGCCGCCGCTTCGCACGCTGGCTGTGTAGCAGGCGCCCCGGCGAACCGCTTGCCCAAACGCCTAAACCCATTGTACTTGAGCGAAATCCATGCGACTCCTTCTGATCGAAGATGACCGCCCCATCGCACGCGGCATCCAAAGCAGTCTCGAACAAGCCGGCTTCACCGTCGACATGGTCCATGACGGCATCTTTGCCGAGCAGGCCCTCACGCAAAATCGCCACGAACTCGTGATCCTCGATCTGGGTCTGCCGGGCATCGACGGCATGACGCTGCTGTCGCGTTTCCGCCAGAGCAACCGTCACACGCCGGTGATCATCCTGACCGCGCGCGACGAACTGAACGACCGCGTGCAAGGCCTGAACTCGGGCGCGGACGACTACATGCTGAAGCCGTTCGAGCCGGCCGAGCTCGAAGCGCGTATTCGCGCGGTGATGCGCCGCAGCGGTCCGCACGGTGACATGCCGCGTCCGGAAGTGTCGCTGGGCGGCGTGCGGCTGTCGGGCGTCGATCGCCGCATCTTCAACGACGACAAACCGCTCGAACTGTCGCCGCGCGAATTCGCGGTGCTCGAAATGCTGCTGCTGCGTCATGGCCGCGTCGTCAGCAAGGCGCAACTACAGGATCATCTGACACACTTCGGCGGCGACCTCGGCGATACCGCGATCGAAGTCTACGTGCACCGCGTGCGCAAGAAGCTCGAGAACTGCCGTGTCGAAATCGTCACCGTGCGTGGCTTTGGCTACCTGTTGCAGGAAATTCGCCAGGCCGCATAATCTTCGTGAAGGCCGCACATTGCGTCGCGGCCTGACGGCCCCGCAGCGGCGCCGCGCATCGGCTGTGCCCGGGGCGCCTTGTGCCGGGCCCCGGGCCGTCTCAAGGCGCCTCGCGCCATTACTACCGCAGTTGCCACCGCAGTCACAACTTTCCCGCGCGTTCGATCATGCACCAGCCGGCCGCCAATAGTCTGCGCCGCACGCTGCTGCGGCGCCTCGCTGCGCCCCTGTCGCTGCTTGCGCTGATGAGCGGCCTGATCGCTTACTGGCTCGCATGGCAGTACACGCAGCACGTGGTCGACCGTTCGCTCGCGGACCTCGCGACCGCGATCTCCAAACAGATCCAGATTGCCGGACCGGAAGCGCCGATCACGGTGCCGCCGCTCGCGCAGGCGATGTTCTCCGACCCGGTCGAACATCTGGTCTACCGGATCAGCACCGGCGACACCGAAATCGCCGGCGACCACAATCTGCCGCTGCAAGGCACCAACGTGCGCCGCATGCATTACGCGTACGTGTTCGAGACGCAGCACGAAGGCGTGACCGTGCGGGTCGCTCAGGTGCGCGTCGATCAGCCGAGCGGTAATCCGATCGTCGTCGAAGTCGGCCAGCCCGTGCATCACCGCTTCCGCATCGCCGCCGAGTTCCTCGTCGCGATCATGATGCCGTTATTGCTGCTGCTGCTAGCCGGCTGGGTGATCGTGTGGCGCGTCGTCAATCAGCAGCTCAATCCGCTGACGGCGCTCGCCGATTCGCTGAACCGGCAAACGCACACGTCGCTCGAGCCGGTCGACGAAACCTATGTGCCGGTCGAGATCCGTCCGCTGACGGGCGCGCTGAACGCGTTGCTCGATCGTCTGAAAGCCGCCCTCGATGCGCAACGTAAATTCATCGCCGATGCCGCGCATCAGCTGCGCACGCCGCTCACCGCCGTGAAGCTGCATGCGGAGCAGGCGGTCGTCGCGCGCGATCCGCAGCAGACGCTCGCTGCCGTGCGCGAACTGCGCTCCGCGGCCGATCGCGCCGTGCGGCTGTCGAATCAATTGCTGTCGCTCGCGCGCGCCGAGCCGGGCGAACAGGCGGCGCGCTTCGTCAATGTCGACATGGCCGCGCTCGCGTTCGACACCGGCGCCGAATGGGTGCCGCGCGCGCTACCGGTACACGTGGACCTCGGCTTCCAGCGCCTCGACGATCCGTCCAACGATGACCCGCTGATGGCAGGCGGCAACCCTGTGCTGCTCCATGAAGTGATCGCGAATCTGCTCGATAACGCGCTGAAGTATGTGCCGCCGTCGCGGGCCGACGGCGGGCGTATCACGGTCACAGTTTCGCAGACGCTGATCGACGATCTGCGCATGGCCGAGATCGTCGTCGAAGACAACGGGCCGGGCGTGCCGCGTTCGCAGCAGTCGGATCTGTTCAAGCGATTCTTCCGCGGCGACGGGCAGACCGAGGCGGGCGTCGACAGCGGCGCGGGTCTGGGCCTCGCGATCGTCCACGACATCATGGTGCTGCATCATGGCAGCGTGCATTACGAGGACGCACCGGAGGGCGGCGCACGCTTTATCGTCAGGATTCCGTTGCTGCCGCCCGGTGCGTCCGCAGGCGCTGCCACCGCCAACGATGCCAACGGACGGCGCGCCACGAAAAAACCGGCGCACTCGGCGCCGGTCGATTTGTAGAAGGTTTGCCCGGCTGCCGCGGCGGCGTTCGCCTCAGCGCTTCGATCAGCGCAGACAGCTACCGCCGCGCACCGACCCGCGGCTCATTTCTTCTTCGATTTCTTCGCCGATTTGCTCGACTTTCCGCCCTTGTCGGCGCCTTTACCCGACTTGCCGCCGCCCTTGCCCTTCTGCGGCGGCGCCAGCATCGTGCCGCGGCACTTGCGCGCGCCGCAGCGGCATTCGTATTCCTTTTTCAGCCTTTTCGTCTGACGCGCGTCGATCACGAGGCCGTAGTCGTAAAAGACTTCCTCGCCCTCCGCGATATCGCGCAGCGCATGCACGTACACGTGTCCGTCGATTTCCTCGGCTTCGCAGTTCGGCGCGCATGAATGATTGATCCAGCGCGCGCTATTGCCGTTCACCTTGCCGTCGATGACCTTGCCGTTATCCAGCGCGAAATAAAACGTGTGATTCGGTTCAGCCGGATTATGCGGATGGCGGCGCAACGCTTCTTTCCAGGTAATCCGCTCGCCCTTGTATTCGATCAGTCGCTCGCCGGCCGCGATCGGTTCGAGAGCAAACACGCCTTTGCCGTGCACACCCGAACGGCGCACGGCGATCCTGCGTGAATTCATTGAATGAATCCTTGTGAAGAACTGGGGAATCAAATCTGGCAATCGTCAGGCGCGTCGTGCGCGCGGCTTTTTTCTGACGCGAATAGCAAACGCGGCGCCCTGAAAGCGCCGCGTCGACTTGCGACGCGCACCGCGCCACAACCGGCATCCTACACGTTGTCCACGGCTTCCTTCAACCGTCAGCCAATGCGTTCGTTCAACGTGCGACGGGCCTCACCGTTGACCAAACGAAATGTCGCCGAACAGCGCTTTCTGCTCACGCGGTTGTGAACGCCAGTACTGCGGCGGCGCTTCGACGGTCGCACCGAGGTTAGCGGCGGCGTGCCACGGCCAGCGCGGGTTATAGAGCAGCGCGCGAGCCAGCGCGATCAGATCGGCATCGCCCGCTTCGATCAGCTGCTCGGCGTGCAGCGGATCAGTGATGAGTCCGACGCCGATCGTCGTCAGACCGGTTGCGTGCTTGACCGCCTTCGCGAACGGAATCTGATAGCCCGGCTCGAGCGGAATTCGCTGCAGCGGCGAGACACCGCCCGACGACACGTCGATCCAGTCGCAGCCGCGCTTTTCCAGCTCGTGTGCAAACGCGATCGTGTCTTCGAGCGTCCAGCCGCCTTCGACCCAGTCCGTCGCCGACACGCGCACGCCGACCGGTTTGTCGGCAGGAAATCCGGCACGCACGATGTCGAAGATTTCGAGCGGAAAACGCATGCGGTTTTCGACCGAGCCGCCGTAGTCGTCGGTGCGCTGATTGGCGATCGGCGACAGGAACTGATGCAGCAGATAGCCATGGGCGGCATGCACTTCGAGCGCATCGATGCCAAGACGCGCGGCGCGCCGCGCGGACGCGGCGAACGCCTCGCGAATCCGGTTCAGGCCGACGACATCGAGCGCGAGCGGTGGCTCCTCGCCCGGCTTGTGCGGCAGCGCCGACGGCGCATGCGGCAGCCACCCGCCTTGCGATACCGAAATCAGCTGGCCGCCTTCCCACGGCACGTGGCTCGATGCCTTGCGGCCCGCGTGCGCCAGTTGCATCGTCACGTTGACGTGCGAATGCTTGCGGATCGCGGCCAGCACCGGCACGAGCGCCTCTTCGGTCGCGTCGTCCCACAAGCCGAGATCGCCGGGGGTGATGCGCCCGTCCGGCTCGACGGCGGTTGCTTCGATGCACAGCATGCCCGCGCCGGACAGCGCGAGACCGCCGAGGTGAATCATGTGCCATGCGGTCGCTTCGCCGCGTTCGGCGGAGTACTGGCACATTGGGGAGACGACGATACGATTTGGAAGCGTCACGCTACGCAGCGTGAGCGGAGAGAAAAGCGCGCTCATGGATTACGCCCAGTGAAAGCCCGAGAGCGATCGAGAATAGCACCGCACGCGGTTTACTGCATGAACGTGGCACCCGGCTGGACGCTTGCGTGGCCATTCGGCTAGCCATTCAGGCTTGCGTCTCGACGCGATCGAGCCATTCGCCGAACATGCGGCGCGCGGCGGCTTCGAGCACGGGACCGTATCGGCCGGTGTCGGCACGCAACCGACGTGCGTCGATGCCGTGGCCCGCGAGTTCGTTCGCATTCCCTATCAGCCAAGGTTCGAACCGATCGGTGCGGATCTCGGGATGACACTGCAAGCCCAGTACGTGATCGCCCCATGCGAAGGCCTGATTCTCGCAAGCCGGGGTCGATGCCAGACGGGTCGCGTTGGCCGGCAGATCGAAGGTGTCGCCGTGCCAATGCAGCATCGAGGTATGAGCGCCATCGAGATGACGCAGCGGCGAGGCGCGGCCGGCATCGGTCAGCGTGAGCGGCGTCCAGCCGAGTTCGGCCTGAGCCGCGGGGTAGACGCGCGCACCGAGCGCCCGCGCGAGCAGTTGTGCGCCAAGGCAGATACCGAGTGTTGGCAGACCGGCCGCGATGCGTTTTTCGATCAACGACAGCAGCGGCGCGAGCGTGGGGTACAGCGCGTCGTCGGTAGCGCTGATGGGGCCGCCCAGCACGACCATCAGCGACGCGGCAACCGGATTGGGCGCCTCGATACGGGCAACGCCCACATCGAGATAACGGACCGGACGCCCGCGCTCGCCGAGCACGAGCTCGAGACTGCCCAGATCCTCGAAGTGCACATGGCGGATGGCGAGTACTTCCCGATTCATCGGCCTGCCCTATCTTCAGGTTGACTAACGACCTGCCGCCAACGACTTTATCCTTGCACGGCACCAGCCGCCAGGCAGGCGGCGCATACCGCCCGCCGTCGCCGGCCAGGCCATGTTAGCGGATTGCCCAGGAAGACGCCGGTTATTGGGCGAAGATCTTCCAGGTCTTCTTCTGGGTGGCGGCGTCCGCCGTTTCATGCACGGAGCAGTCGAGACGCACATCGGTGTCCAACATGTTCAGGTCGAGCAGCGCGCAGTAATGCGGCGTCTTCTTCGGATTCTTGCTCGGCTGGAAATGCGTGCAGCTCAGGCACATACGATGCAACGGAATCGTGTTTTGCGCTTCGAGCTGATAGATGGTCTTGAGCAGCGTGCGATAGAACACGGACTGCTCGTCCTCGCGCAGCGTACCGACCGCCTTCGAGAGGAAGTCCGGCCATTGCGCGGCGCGTTTGGCAGCGGTGCGCCCACGCGAGGTCAGACGTACCGCGAGCGCGCGACCGTCGTCGAGTGCGCGACGCTTTTCGACGAGGCCCTTGGTCTCGAGCGTGCTGACCGCATCGCTGGTGGTCGCGGCAGTCAGCGCCGTTTCACGCGCGATTTCGCCGAGCCGCATCGGCCCCTTACGTTGCATCAACAGCACGAGGATCTCGCCCTGGGTCGGCGTAAGGCCCGCGCCTTCCGCCCATTCCCAAGCCTGGCTTCGCATCGCCGTGCTCAATCGCAAGAGGCTGTGGGTCACTCGCCCGGCTGCCTGTTCTCCGTATACGCCTTCGCTCATAATCTTCGATTCGTTTATTTACCGCTTTGGTGCAATGCCGGCGGCTGCCTGCCGGAGTACACCCGTTGCGTGTGTGGGGTAGCTTCGTCCAACCGCGGATGAAACCGTTTGTACTATCTCAAAAATACACCGTCTTGGAAGCCGAAGGCGGCGAAAAACGACATTCTATGCGACAGCGGCTAATCGTACAGCTAACTTATCCAACGCGAGCTGTGGATAAGCAGGGGAAAACGTTTGGACAGCCTGTGTACCGTTTTGCAACAAGCACTTGCAGCGTGTTGAACGTTTCCTCGGTTGCGCTTGCCAGGCGTGGCCGGAGCCGGTTTTACGAGCCCAGTTATCATTTCCCCAGCGCGTTGACTTTGCAGGAAATTATTCAGTTGTCCACAGCCTTTGGCAATGCCTGCTTACGACTACTACGCTGGTATACGTAAGCTTTCGAAAAACCTGAAGGGTTGCGCGCGCGAAAAACCATAAAAATTTTCTTACGAAAAAAAACCCGCACGCGGCGGGTTTCGTCGGAACGTCGCGTAGCTGGCGCACGCAAACGGTTTCATCAAGTCTTCGCGACTAGGCGCGCCATTGCAGACACTGCTGGCGTACCGCTTCGTGCAAGGACTTTTCCTGCGCAAACACACTGCGCAGCCACGTCGCGTCGTTGACCTGACCGCGCGCGATCGCGCCGACTTCGGCCAGCGCATTCACCGAGCCGAGCGCTTCCGCATGCGGTCCGATCTGTTCGAGCGTTTCGAGAATATCTTCGGAAATCGTCTTGCGTTCACCGGTTTGCGGATTGATGCAGATGCCACCGAGTCCGAAGCGGCAGGCTTCGAAACGGTTGAACGTGTAGACCAGATAGTCGTCTTCCTGCGGCATGATCGGCTTATCGAGCAACAAATGACGCGCGAGCGTCTGGATGTAGCAGGCGATCGCCGCGGCGCGATCCACCGAAAACGGCGTATCCATCACGCGGACCTCGATCGTGCCGAAGCCCGGCTTCGGACGGATATCCCAGTAGAAATCCTTCATGCTGTTGACCACGCCCGTGTGGACCATCTTCGAGAAATACTCCTCGAAGCTGTCCCACGTCAGCACGAACGGCGCGCGGCCCGACAGCGGAAACGCGAACACGGAATTCAGACGTGCCGAATGAAATCCGGTATCGACGCCCTGTACGAAAGGCGACGACGCGGACAACGCAATGAAATGCGGGATGAAGCGCGACATCGAATGCAGCAGATACAGCGCGCTGTTCGGATTCGGGCAACCGATGTGCACGTGCTGGCCGAACACGGTGAACTGCTTCGCGAGATAGCCGTATAGCTCGGAAATATACTGAAAGCGCGGCGTATCGACGATCTGCCGCTCGCTCCATTGCTGGAAAGCATGGGTGCCGCCACCGCACAGACCGACGTTCAGATGATCGGCCGCGGACACCAGCGTGTCGCGAATCTTGCGCAGATCGCTGACCGCCTGTTCGTGCGACGTGCAGATGCCGGTCGACAGCTCGATCATGCTTTCGGTGATTTCCGGCGTGATATTGCCGGGGATTTTTTCGTCCTTGATGAGGCGCAGCAGATCCGTGCCGGCTTTGGTCAGATCATAGTCGTGCGTATTGACGATCTGCATTTCGAGTTCGATCCCGAACGTGAACGGTTTCGAGTCGATGAAGGGTTCGAGTGACATGGCGTCCCCTGAGTCAGGTCGTTTGAGGCGAAAGAATTGAAAGACGGGTTCGTGAAACGCGCATGGCAGCGCATGCGCGTTTCACGCTTACCCCTCGCGCCGCTCGGCGACGAGCGCGAGGCTGCGATAGACGAGCCACGGCCCGAGAATCTGCAGCACGAAAATCGAACACATAGCGATTGCGCGCAACTGCGGATCGAAGTTCGGATACAGGTTGTACGTATCGTCGACGAGCAGATACGCGAGCGCCGACATCGGTGACAAGGACAGGCCGAGCGCGATGCCCTGCTTCAAGTTCAGGCCGCTCGGCTTCGCGAACGCCAGCACGCCGACCAGCTTCGCGACGAGGCGAGCAACGATCAGACCCAGCGCAGCGACTCCGCCCAACGCGATGTGCTTCCATTCGAACGACGTCAGCGTCAGCACGAACAGGATCACCGTCAGCAGCCAGCCCGCGGTGCCGAAATGCTCTGGCCACAACTGCGGACGCACTTCGTGATTCTTCACGATGATGCCCGCGGCGAGCAGCGCGAGAATCGTCGACAGCTTGAACAGATGCGCGATCGCGATCGCGAGCAGCACGAGACCGAACAGCGCCACGAACGAATGCTCGTCCTGCATATTCAGGCGCCGATAGAAGAACGTGCAGGTGCGCGCGAGCAGATACGCGAGCACGAGCGAGCCGACCAGCAGGTACAACGGCTGCAGGATGGTCGCGAACACGTTGCCGTAAACCTCCTGGTGCAGCCAGCTCGACACGAGCTTTTCGATCACGACCGCGTACATGCTGTTCAGCGCGGTCAAGGTCAGAAGACGCTGCGTGACCTGGCCTTCGGCGCGTAGTTCGGTTTTGAGCTGGATCACCATCGCGGGCGATGTCGCCATCGCGATCGCGGCGAGTACGGTCGCGACCATCAGCGGCACGTGCAGAAACAGCAACACGGGCAGCACCAGCACGAAAGTCAGCGTGGCTTCGGCGACGCTCGACAGAATCAGCCACGGATTACGGCGGATCCAGCGCAGATCGAGCCGGCTGCCGAGTTCGAACAGCAACAGGCCGAGCGCGACGTCGAGCAGCGGCCGTGCGGCGCTCGCGGAATTCGCATCGATCACGCCAAAGCCTGCCGCGCCGGCCACGAGTCCGATCACCGCATAGCCGGAAATGCGCGGTAAACGCCACGCGCGAAAGCAAAGCTCGCCGCACAGACCGGCGGCAAGCAATGCAAGACCCGCCCAGAAAATGGCGTCGGGCGAAAGCGGCCACGCTGGCAAAAACGAAAACGCCGAATTCATCGTAATGGGTTCTCCTTGGCAGCAACGGCAGACGACACGAACCGGCGCACACGCACGCCGTCACGAGCGCACGGGGAGCGCACGTTGTCGCAAGCGCTTCGCGAAATCAGCGTTGCGAGGTTTCAATGATCGGATGATCGGAACGCGCCACGGCCGCGAAGAACCGCACGGAGTCGGGCACATACACGGGATGCGGCAGTAGCAACAGGCACGCTGAAGGAACGCCGTCGACCTTGAATCAGATTCTGTTTGACCGGCACCGTTCCATTGCTGCGCGTGCCGTCAGTTGCTGTGGCACGACGCGGAAAAACGGGGATTGTGCCATAGCTTTTTCCGGGTTAACCGAAAAGACGTTAACTCGCAGGCAAAACGGTAAAAAAGAACGTTATTTTCCCGGTGAACGGAAAAAGCGACCTTTTTTCGAGATATCGCGTCAGTTTCGACCACGTCGCGAACGGCGAATCCGCTCCCGGGCGTTACCGCTGCTTTGGTGATTTCGATGCGCGGTTTTGTCGTTAACGCAGCGCGTCGAGCGATCCGTTTTACGCGAACTCGAACGAAATTCGCTAGCCCGATAGGCGGGGCGTTAGCCCCCGTCTTTGCTGTTTACTGGTTTACCGTATGTATACGTAGTAACAGTTAACAAGCTGCCTCGGTTTCTGTGGATAACCTATGTTTACCGAAACAAATCATCGAGTTCCCGGCCGCATAACCGGATGCACAGCATGTGCGGCGGCCGCCGGTATACGCGAGCAACTTTTCGCGCTTTTTCGCGATGTCCCAGTTACCCCGTTTACGTCCACAACGGTTCCACACGACTTGCGCCGGTTAACCGCGCGCTTATCCACAGGTCGCAGTGGATAAGCCGGAACCTGGTTTACAGGACGGGCGGAGTTAACGTGCCGGGCGCAGAGATAACTTCGCAATGGTCGAAGCCGGTTAACCGATCGTTCCCTGTCGCAAGGACCGCAGCAGAAAACGCCCAGGGTCGATGTCTTCCGCGAGATCGCGTTCGAGCGGCCACGGCTCGCCTTCGATCTGCGAGGCGATCAGTTCAGCGCCGAGCGCGGCCCACACCAGCCCGCGAGAACCATAAGCGAATGCGCCGTACAGCCCGTCGAGGCGCGGCAGATCGAGCGGCCATGCGCCGCGCAGGCGGGCAGCATCGCGGGCGGCAGCGGCTTCGTCGGCGAGCTGGCCGATCATCGGCATGCGATCCGAGCTCACGCAGCGAAACGCAACGCGTCCGGCGAGCGAGGTCAGCGGCGCGGCATCGAGTGCGCTTGCGAACGACGGCAACATCTGCGCGACGCGCTCGATATTCTCGCGATGACCGTCCGCGCGCAGCGACGTGTCGGGGTCGTCGAGTTCATAGGTCGCGCCTGTCAGCGTGACATCGTTCGCGAGCGGCACGGCGTAGCCCTCGCCGATCACCGGCAGCGCGAGCGGCGCGACGGTACCCGCCGGCAGCAAGCTCAACTGCCCACGAATGCTGCGTGTCGGCGCATGACGCAAGCCAGCGATGCGCGCAGCTTCATGCGCACCAGCGACGATTACGACCGGCGCTCGCGCGACTACCTTTCCCGCGATATCGAAGACGGTCCACTGATCGCCGGAACGTTCGAGCCGCGCGACGTCGACGCCGAAGCGTCGTTCGAGCAAGCCGCCTGCCGATGCGAATTGCGCCGCGCACAGCGAAGCCGGATCGATCCAGCCGCCGCGCGCAAAGAACCAGCCGCCACGCGCGAGCGGCACACCGGCGAGTCGTTCGGCATCGGACGCGCACACCGGCATCACGTAGTCGGACGGATAGCGGAACGCGCCGATGGCCTCGCCGATTGCGCGCGCCTCGTCGTCGTCCGCGGCGATCTGCAGCAGACCGCGATCGCCGCGCGCGAGCCGATGCCCTGCACCTTCGAGCGCGGCCCAACGATTGAGCGCGTACAGAAAGCCCGCCCGCGTGACGCGCGACGCGACGCTGTCGTCGCGCGAAATCATTGGGTGGAATACGCCGGCTGGATTGCCAGACGCATCTCGTGCAACCGACGCATGCCGCTCGAGCGAAGTCACGCGCCAGCCGCGCGCCGCAAGCCGCTCGATCACCGCGCAGCCGGCCAGTCCCGCACCGATCACGACCGCGTGTCGTTCGTCGTGCCAGAACGGCGCGGGCGGCTCATAACGGCGCACACGCCAGCGCGGCGCGAAGCGGCCGACCAGCATCGCGCGTTTCCAGCCGAAGCCGTCGACCTTGCGATACTCGAAGCCGCATTGCGTCAATGCGCGTTTGACGTCGCCCGCGCTGCTATAGGTGGAGAAGGTCGCGTCATCGCCCGCGACGCGCGCGAGCGCCTTGAAGATCGCCGGGCCCCACAGCTCTGGATTTTTCGCGGGCGCAAAGCCATCCAGATAGAACGCATCGGCACGCAGCCGCAATGTGGGCAGGCTGTCGAGCGCATCGGCGAAGTTCAACGTCAGCACGACGCGGCCGCCTTCGAATTCGAGCCGGTGCGTGCCGGGCACGAGCATCGGCCAAGCGTTCGCGAGCGTGTCCGCGAGCCCGGCGATCAGCGGATCGGAGATTGTCGTTGCGTGAACGCGGCGCAGATCGGCGGCGCTAAACGGATGCTTCTCGGTCGACACGAAATGCAGCCGCTCGCAGCGAGCCGGATCGGCGCGCCATGCGGCCCACGTGACGAGAAAGTTGATGCCGATGCCAAAGCCGGTTTCGAGCACGGTGAACGTACGGCGGCTCTGCCATCTTTCGGGCAATTCGTTGCCGCGCAGAAAGACGTAGTGAGCCTGCTCGAGCGCGCCGACGGCGCTGTGATAGATGTCGTCGTAGTGTGGTGAAAAGGGGCTGCCGTTGTCGCGGAAAGCGAGGACGGCGGGGATCAGCGGATCGGTCATGCGCGACGGGAAAACACGCTCAAAAGGTCGCTCGAAAGAGCGGGTTCGATGGTTCGAGCCGGCGCGCGCTGCGCGCGAGTCGCCGTAAAAGACCCATCAGGACGCATTCAGACGCTTTGCTGCGTTGGCAAAAACCAACGCTAACCCCGCCAGGACTGGGTTTCAGCCCTCGTTTAGGGGGTGCTGAGGGGCAAAATTTCGATTTCCTTGCAAGAACGGCCCGAAAACCGTGCAATTCCTCGAAACCCTTATCCTGATTGGGTTTGCGCTGCGCTATCATAGCAAGCGCCGCGAAGGGAGCGGCAGCACGGCCGCCGGACAGGGTTTTGTCCGGCGCGGGAGATCGTCAGGATCAGGGCCGCAGCTGCTCGACGGCGCGGTGCGCGCACGTATAATCGGCGCGGTCGCGCTGTTCGTATCAACCTAAACTCAGAAAGGAACCTTAATGAACAAACAGGAACTGATCGACGCTGTCGCAGGACAGACGGGCGCCAGCAAGGCTCAAACCGGTGAAACGCTGGACACGTTGCTTGAAGTGATCAAGAAGTCTGTGTCGAAGGGTGAGGCGGTCCAGTTGATTGGCTTCGGTAGCTTTGGTTCGGGCAAGCGCGCAGCGCGTACGGGTCGTAATCCGAAGACCGGCGAAACTATCAAGATCCCGGCTGCCAAGACCGTCAAATTCACGGCAGGCAAGGCGTTCAAGGACTCGGTCAACAAGCGCTAGGCAGATTCCTGCCGGGCAGTTGACACCCGCGAGAAAAACCCGCCAGTGGCGGGTTTTTTTTCGTCCAGTGCGCCCAGCATGGGCGCACTCCTGCGGGTGCAAGTCCCGCCATAAGCTGGTCACAGCGAATGAAGTGAAGCGCAACTGCATGAGGGCGACC